>CAVPES010000049.1:0-54997 GCA_963703545.1 uncultured Actinomycetota bacterium | reverse complement strand
GGGACTGATCGCGGGCATCGAGGCCCCGGACTCGGCGGCAGGTGGCGCCGAGGTGATCGTGCTGCCGGACAACGAGGTGCTGATCCCCGGCATCGTGGACACCCACGTGCACGTCAACGAGCCCGGCCGCACCGAGTGGGAGGGCTTCGCCACCGCGACGCGCGCCGCGGCGCGCGGCGGGGTCACCACCATCATCGACATGCCGCTCAACTCGATCCCCGCCACGACCACCCCGGACGCTCTCGCCATCAAGCGGGAGCGTGCCGCGGCGAGAGCCACCGTCTACGGTCGGCTTCTGGGGCGGGGCGGTGCCGCAGAATCTCGGCAGCCTCCGGGACCTGCAGGAGGCAGGAGTGCTGGGCTTCAAGGCCTTCCTCGCGCCCAGCGGGGTGCCGGAATTCGACCATCTGGACACTGGGCAGCTGGAGGCGGCGATGACCGAGATCGCGGGGCTCGGCTCCCTGCTGATCGTGCACGCCGAGGATCCCGAGGATCTCGACCGCCACGCCAACCAGGGCGGCCGCGCCTACGAGCACTTCGTCCGATCGCGGCCCGACTCCGCCGAGCTGATCGCGATCCGGCGGGTCATCGACGGCGTGCGGCGGACCGGCTGCCGCACGCACATCCTGCACCTCTCCAGCGCCCTCGCCCTGCCGATGCTGCGTGAAGCGCGGGCCGAGGGCCTGCCGATCACGGTCGAGACCTGCCCGCACTACCTGGTCTTCGACGCCGGGCAGATTCCCGACGGGGCGACCGAGTTCAAGTGCTGCCCGCCGATCCGGGACCGGGCCAACCAGGATGCGCTCTGGGCGGGGCTCGCCGACGGCACGATCGACATCGTGGTGACCGACCACTCCCCCGCGACGATCGACCTCAAACGTGCCGGCGGCGGCGATTTCGCGCTCGCCTGGGGTGGCATCTCCGGTTTGGAGGTGGGATTCCGCGCGGTCTGGACCGAGGCCCGCGAACGCGGGATCGGGCTGGGGACCGTGGTCGACTGGATGGCGACCCGCACTGCCGCGCTGGTCGGCCTGGCCGACCGCGGGCAGATCGCGCCGGGCCGTCGGGCGGACCTGGTCGCACTCGACCCGGAGGCGGCCTTCACGGTCGCCGTCGACCGGCTCGGTCACCGCAACCGGATCTCCGCGTACGACCAGCGCACGCTGCGCGGGCGAGTGAGCAGGGTCTGGCTCGCCGGCAGCGACATCACCGAGACAACGGGGCAGGGTAGCCTGCTCACGAACACGAAAGGATCCCCCGTATGAGCATCTCCCTGGGCGCCAACCAGTACGGCAAGGCCGAGAACCGGGTGGTCCGGATCTACCGGGACACCCCGCGGCACGAGATCCGCGACCTGAACGTGTCGACGACGCTCCGCGGTGACTTCAGCGCCGCGTACCTGTCGGGCGACCAGAGCCAGGTGCTGCCCACCGACACCCAGAAGAACACCGCGTACTCCTTCGCCAAGGAGAAGGGCGTCGACACGATCGAGGGATACGGTCTGGAGCTGGCCCGGCACCTGGCCGACGTCGCCCCGGTGACCGGTGCCCTGGTCGCGATCGAGGAATACCCGTGGATCCGCGCCATCGTCGACGGCGCGGAGCACGAGCACACCTGGACGCGCAGCGGCGAGTACGTCCGCACCGTTGAGATCATCGTCGAGGGCAAGGGTGACGACCGGCGCACCCAGGTCACCGGCGGGATCACGAACCTGGTGCTGCTGAAATCCACCGGCAGCGAGTTCCACGGCTTCCTCACCGACGAGTACACGACCCTGCCCGAGACCTGGGACCGGGTGATGGCGACCTCGCTGACCGCCACCTGGCGCTTCGCGACCACCGACCTCGACTGGGACGGCGCCTTCGCCGCGATCCGGGCGGCGCTCGTCCGCGAGTTCGCGACGGTGCACTCGCTGGCCCTGCAGCAGACGCTCTGGCGAGATGGGCAGGGCGGCGCTGGAGGCCGTGCCGCAGCTGGCGGAGATCCGCCTCTCCGCGCCGAACAAGCACCACTTCGCCTACGACCTCGACCGCTTCGGCGTGGTCAACGACAACGAGGTCTTCCACGCGGACGACCGCCCCTACGGCTTCATCCACGCCCAAGTGCTGCGGGACGGCGCCCCCGCCGCGCTGCCGGCGTGGATGTTCCCGGCGAGGGACTCATGACCGACGCCGAGTGGCTGGCGCAGGCGGTGGAGCTGGCCGGCGCGAACGTCGCCGAGGGCGGCGGGCCCTTCGGCGCTCTGATCGTGCGCGGGGACGAGCTGGTCTCCCGCGGGGTGAACCGGGTCACCCGCGACCTCGACCCCACCGCGCACGCCGAGGTCACCGCGATCCGGGCCGCCTGCACGGCCACGGGCGACTTCTCGCTGAGCGGGATGACCCTGTTCACCTCGTGCGAGCCATGCCCGCTCTGCGCCGCCGCCGCGCTATGGGCGCGCCTCGACCGGGTCGTCTACGCCGCCGACCGGGACGACGCGGCGCGCGGCGGCTTCGATGACCGGGCGTTCTACGAGCTGATGGCCAAGCCCCCGTCGGCCTGGCCGATGCCGGTCACCGAACTGCGCATCGAACAGGCGACCGCCCCCTTCGACCGGTGGCTGGCCACCGAGGACCGCATCGAGTACTGAGAACGCCCCGACCAACCCGTGTCGGCAGAATTCGCAGCGCTCAGGAACCGACCGGCAGGTTCGACGGCGCAGCGTCGACTGCGGCCGACCTACGCCTTGCCCCACGCTTCCTGCGCCATGCCATCGCAAGGAAGGACAGCGAGCCGCTTGCAAGAGCCACCGCGAATGCCCAGCCCGGCTCAACATTGAGAATGAAGAGAATGCCGAAAAGCGCACCCACGGCCGCCACGGACTCCAAGAAATCCTCGAAGAGAAGCGTTAAGGCTTTCAACATCTCACCTCGTAATAGAGAACCGGACCGACATACGGAATATTCATTTGAATGCAGTTGCCGCGAGCATACACACCATCGGCCCAACTCATCAGCGAATAGGTGAACCGTCCCCGGTTCTTTGCCGCTCCTATGCGGTTGCCATTACCGGGTGGGATGACGTTTCGTACCCAGCGTAGTAGGCGGCTTCGAACTCGTTGGGCGGGACGTCGCCCAGGGTCGAGTGGAGGCGTCTGGCGTTGTACCAATCGACCCAGCCTGCCGTGATCCATTCGACGTCGTCGATGGTGCGTAGTGGCCCGTTTCGGAACGGTGAGCTCTCGCGGATGGCCTCGTTCTTGAATAGCCCGATTGTCGATTCGGCGAGGGCGTTGTCGTACGCATCGCCGATCGATCCGATCGACGCTGCGATGCCCTCCATCGCGAGCGCCTCGGCGAACGAGGTGTTGCGACGACCGATTGAATCCGCCCTGCGAGCCGGCGTCGCTGTGATGGATCAGTCCGTCCGCGATCTGGGGGCCGGCGCGGTCGCGCCGCCACAACCCCATTCGCAGCGCCGTTGTCACCAGCGGCGCAGCGACTCAGCGCCGAACCCGAGCCGGACCGAGACCGTCTCGCACGCGGCAGTCAGGTTCGGCTACTCATCGAGGTGATCGAGCACGAGCCTGATCGCGCGCTGCTTCGTCTCCTCCGGAATCCTCTTTGGCATGATCACTATCTTCCTTCCAGACTCGAAAGGAAACGGCATCAAACCGGGGACGGTTCACCTTCTTGTGCCACGTCGTGCGACCTGTCGGCGCCCAGCACGCGACGGCCCTACTGCCGTCAGGTGCGGGTGACGGGCACGCGATCAGCTGCCGCGGTAGGTCGAGAAGGCGAATGGGCTCAGCGACAACGGCAGGTGCAGGTGGGAGTCCTCGGCCACCGTGAACGTGATCACGATCTCGGGGTAGAAACTGTCCGCGTCCTGCAGCTGCCAATAGGCGCCGGTGTCGTAGAGCAGTCGGTACGTGCCCGGCTGCAGCGGACCATCGGAGAGCTGGCCGATCCGGCCGGCGGCGTCGGTGACGTTGACGGCCAGCGGAATCCACGAGCCTGCGTTGTCCGCGGACTGCCCGAGCAGAGCCACACCCATCCCCGCTGCCGGCCTGCCGGACGTTGCGTTGATCACGTGGGTGGACAGCCGGCTGTTCACGTAAAGGGCTGCGGGTTCCGGCTCAGCGTGCGCCGGCAACGCCGGTTCCGGCTTGATCTCCGGCTCGGTCTCGACCGCGATGCCTGTCGCGGCCCACGGCGAGCCGTCATCATCCTCAGCCGCGAATGCGTCCATATCCGCCACTGCCGCTGCCACCGCGAAAGCGACCGCCTGCGCTGCCGCCATCTCCACGGCCTCGGCCTCGGCCTGCGCCCCGAAGGGGTCCTCGATCGGGTCGGCGTCCGTGGCCATCTGCCCCGCCGCATCGTCGGGCGTCCCCGAATCCTCAGTGGAGGAGTCGCCCTCCGCGCCGGGCGCGACTGGCAAGCCGTCCTCGATGCCGTCCTGGGTCAACCATTCGGCATCGCCCGATGGCTCGGTACCCTCCTCGAGCGGAACGGAATTCTCGGTGCGGCCTTCGGCCATGGTTGTCTCCTCCATCTCGTCGCCGAACAGTTTCTCGATGCGCAGGACGGCGATCTCCGCGAGCTGCTGGCGGACTTCGGCCAGTTCGCTCTCGTCATCATTGACCATCCGCCGGTGCAATTCATTCACAATGTCCTGACGGCTGCGGCCGGTGGCCCGGATCAAGAAGACTCGATCGAAGCGTTCCTCATAGGCTTCATTGCCGGCGATGAGCTCGGCGGCCAATTTCTCGTCGTCGGCATCTTCGGCGGACTGTTCCGCGCGGGAGAGTTCCTCCGCGATGCCGTCGCCGCTCGGCCGCTCCCCGATGCGCGGGTGGGCGGCAAGCGCCTGCTCGACCTCCTCCGGGCTGAGCCGGCGGGCGACCTCGGTGGCGACGAAGACCAGATCGGAGACCGCGGCGAAAGGTCCGGAGGCCATTACTTCATCGGCCCAGCGCGGAACATCAAGACTGGTCAGCAGCAGCGCCCGAAACTCTTCATCTGTCATTGTCCGCATTCATAACCCCTCTGATGCCACCGGAATCGGGTTTTGTCGCCGGTTACTCTGTATAACTGTAGCCATGCCCCTGTCTGCACGCCGTTATGTCGGCGTGGTTCTTGCAGCGGGTCGGGGAAGCCGGATGGGCATGGCCAAGGCCCTGATTCTCGCCGAGGCCGGCGAATCCTGGCCCGCCCGAGCGGCTCGGATCCTGCACGAAGGCGGCTGTGACGACGTCGTCGTGGTGCTCGGGGCGAATGCGGAGGAGGCACGGGCGCTGCTGCCGGCGAACGATTGGCTGCGATCGGTGACGGCTCGGGATTACACCTCGGGACTCTCGCGCAGTCTGGTCCGCGGTCTTGCGACGATCACCGAGTACCCCGCCGAGGCGGTGGTGCTCACCCTGGCCGATCTGCCCACGGCCGTGCCCGGCGAGGTCCTGCGCGTGCTGGGTCTCGAGCCGGGCTCCGCCCTGCCGACAGCCGGCACCACGACGCTGCGGCGGGCCGTGCACGCCGGCGTGCCGGGGCATCCGGTCGTCATCGGGCGAGACCACTGGGCGAGCGTCGCCACCGAGGCGAGGGGAGACCGCGGCGCGGGAGCGTTTCTGCGCAGCCGGGGTGTCGAACTGGTCGAGTGCGGCGATCTCTCGGACGGCCGCGATGCGGACTCGCCCGATCCGCCGCTGACCGGCCTGCTTTAGCGGTCAGCAGCGAGCCAGAGCGGATGGATCGCTCCAGTTTCGCAGCCGCAGCGCGGCTCGCTCGTCGGAATTCGCCACAGTGGATCAGCCCAGTAGTTCGGCGGCGGCCTGCCAGGCCAGCCGCGCGCAGCGGCGGCGGAGCGGCGCGAGCTCGGCGCTCGCCAGCAGCATCGCATCCGCCACCGCGTCGCCGTCGCCGCCCGCGATCCCGCCGCCCGCGCCCGCGCTCAGGTATCGGCTGATCAGGTCCCGAGCCGCCCCGACCGGCAGGCCCGCCAGGTTCGCCGCCAGCAGCGAGGCCGCGGCCCGGGAGATCTCGCAACCGTGCCCCTCCCAGCGCACGGCGGTGACAACCCCCGCGTCGAGTTCCAGCTGGACGGTCAGCGCGTCCCCACAGCTGGGGCTGAACCGGTGGAGCTGGGTGCGTGCCGGGCTGGGCGGCAGCAGCGGCGTGTACCCGGTCTCGGCCGCGAAATCACGGATGATCGCCGACAGCAGCTCCCGCTCCGCGTTCACGGGAGGACCGGGGCCCGATCCCGCCCCAGTGCCCGCACGGCGCCCTCGAAAGCCAGCAGGGCGAGCCGCACGTCGTCAGAGCGCACCGACTCGTCCGGGTGGTGGCTGATGCCCCCTGCGCAGCGGATGAAGAGCATGCCGATGTCGGCGAGGTCGGCGATCGCCATGCCGTCATGCCCCGCCCTGCTCCAGAGCACGGGTGCCGGACCCGGCTCGACCGCTTCGACCGCGGCGGCGAGCGCGCTCATCAGCCACGGCGCGCAGTGCACCGCGTCGGCACGGTAGTCCTCCACGGCCCGGTAGCTCAGGCCGCGGCGGTCGGTCACCTCGGTGAGGACCTCGGCGATGCGCCGCCAGGTGTCCTCGCGAGCGTCGTCCGTCTCGGCCCGCAGATCCAGGCTGAACTCGACCAGGCCAGGGATCACGTTGACTCCGCCCGGGAAGGCCTCGATGCGGCCCACCGTCGCGATGCTGCCGCCTCCGCGGGCGATCGCCTCGATGGCCACCAACGCCTCCGCCGCGCCGGCCAGGGCATCCCGGCGACGCTCGAGAGGAGTGCCGCCGGCATGACCGGCATGACCCTCGACCGTGATCCGGTAGCGCTTTGCGGCGGCGATCGAACGGACGATTCCGAGCGCGCGGTCGCCGTCCTCCAGATGCGGGCCCTGCTCGATGTGCGCCTCCAGGTACCCGATCACGTCGCGCTCACGGCGGGCCGCGTCGCGCACCCGGCGCGGATCGAGCCCGAAGGCCGTGAAGGCCTCGCGGACGCTGATGCCGTCGGCATCGGTGCGGTCGAACCAGGCGTCATCCCAGGATCCGGCGACGGCCCGGCTGCCCAGCAGCGCGGTGCCGAACCGGGTGCCCTCCTCGTCGCTGAAGGCCACGACCTCGAGGGCGAAGGGCAGTTCGCCCTCGTCGATCCGGCTGGCGACCTGGATCGCCAGCAGCACGCCGAGCATGCCGTCGTAGCGGCCGGCGTCGGGCACCGTGTCGATGTGGGATCCGAGGATCAGCGCGGGAAGGCCCGGTTCGGCGCCTTCCAGGCGACCCCACTGGTTGCCCGCGGCGTCCTGCCGGGTGCTGAGGCCGGCCGCCTGCATCCACTCGGCGACGAGCGCGTTGGCGGCCGCGTGCTCCCGGCTCAGGTGCACCCGTTCGAGGCTGTCGCCGCGGGCGCTGAGCGTCGCCAACTCATCGGCCCGCGTCAGGATCAGGGCGGCCTCGATGCCGGCGGGATCCGCCGCTTCGCCGTTCACGACAGCACGTCCATCGCCGCCTCGAGTGCGGCACCCGGGCTGGCCCGGTGGCCCCGGCGCAGCAGCACGCTCTCGAGGGCGACGAGGGTGCTCAGCACGGCGTCGCGGCGGGCGTTGTAGCCCATGCTGCCGATCCGCCAGATCACGCCGGCGAGGGGGCCGAAGGAGGTGCCGATCTCGATGCCGAAGTCCGTGAGCAGCGAGGCGCGGACGGCCTCCCCGTCGATGCCCTCGGGGATCACGACGCCGACGACGTTGCTCATCCGGTGCCGCTGGTCGCCGTAGAGGCCCAGACCCATCGCGCTGAGCCCGGCCGCGAGCGCGTCGCCGCTGAGCTGATGCCGGCGGGCCGCGGCGTCGAGGCCCTCCTCCAGCAGGATGCGGGCGCACTCGTGCGCAGCGTAGAGCATGCTGGTCGCCTCGGTGTGGTGGTTCAGGCGCGCCGGGCCCCAGTAGTCCATCACCATCGCGAGGTCGAAGTAGTTGGAGCGGATTCGCGCCGCGGGATCCTCGACGAGGGTCGAATCAGCGCTGCGGATACCCGCCTCGACGCTCGACCGGGCGCGGATCACGTCGACGGCGGCCGGGGACAGCGTGATCGGCGCACTGCCGGAGGGCCCGGCCATGCACTTCTGCAGGCCCGCGGTCGCCGCGTCGACGCCCCAGTCGTCGATGGCGACGACGTTGCCGCCGAGGGTCGCCGTGACGTCGGTGTAGAGCAGCACCCCGTGCCGCCGGCAGATCTCGCCGAGATCGTCCAACGGCTGCGCCATGGTCGTGGAGGTGTCCCCGTGCACGACTGCGAGCAGGCTCGGTCGGGTGGCGATGATCGCCGCCTCGATCTGCTCGGGGGCGAAGACCTCGCCCCAGGGCGCCTCGATCGTGTGCACCTCGGCGCCGACGCGCTCGGCGATCTCGACCAGCAGGTGGCCGAAGCGGCCGAATATCGGCACCAGCACCCGGTCACCGGGGCTGACCAGGCTGACCAGCGCCGCCTCGATGCCGGCGCGCGCGGTGCCGTCGACCAGGAAGGTCTGCGAATTCCCGGTGCGGAAGACCTCGCGGTACAGCGCCATGGTCTCGTTCATGTAGCCGGTCATCGCCGGATCGAACTGGCCGATCAGCGGCGCGGACATCGCCCGCAGCACGCGGGGATCGGCGTTGATCGGACCCGGGCCCATCAGCAGCCGCGCCGGCGGGTTGACCATGGGGAAGCTCGCCGGTTCCTGGGTCATGCCGCCGCCTCCGCGAAGGCGATCAGGGCGAGATCCGTCCCTCGCGGTCCCACGAAGCAGAGACCGACCGGTGCCCGCCGCCCCGCCGTCGGCACGCTCAGGTACGGCGCCGAGACCGCCGGGTAGCCGCCGATGGGGGCGAGCGCGGTCAGGGTCAGCGTGGCCATCCGGGTGCGCTCCAGCTCCGCCGTGTCCGAGTCGAGGCTCGGCGCCGGGGTCGGCGTGGTCGGCAGCAGCAGGATCCGGCCCGCGAGCTGGTCATCCAGTCGGCGGCGGATCTCCTTCATCGCCCTGGCGGCGCCGGCGACCTCGTCCGGGGTGATCGCCCGCGCCCAGGCGAAGCGCGTCGCGATGTCGGGGCCGAGCGAATCCGGGTGGGCGATGATCCACGGCCCCAGCTGCGCCCACGCCTCGGCGCCCTGGACCACCCGGAATGCCTCGAAGGCGTCGACGGGCTCGCCCAGATCGATCACGGTGGGATCCAGCGGGGCGATGCGCTCGAAGAACGCCTCGCTGACGTCCGCAGCCAGGATCTGCAGCAGGGAGGCGTCCATCACGACCTCGGCGGCCGTCAGGGCCAGGTCGCCGGCACCGGATGCCCGCGCCGCAGCCGCCAGCGTCACCGCGTCCCGGGTCAGCCAGCCGACCGTGTCGAAACTCGGCGCGAGCGGCAGCACGCCGTCCTCCGGGATGCTGCCGTGAGTCGTCCGGATGCCCCAGAGTCCCTGGTAGGACGCGGGCACCCGGATGGACCCCGCGGTGTCGGTGCCGAGGCCGATCGACGCCTGTCCGGCGGCGACCGCGGCGGCGGGTCCGCTGGAGGATCCCCCGGGGATCGCTCCCGGCACGGCGATGTTGGGGGGCGTCCCGTAGTGCGCGTTGCGGCCGGCGATGCTGTAGGCGAACTCGTCCGTGTGCGCGATTCCGGTGATCATCGCACCGGCGTCCAGCAGAGCGGTCACCGCCCAGGCCGACACCGGCTCCGGCTCCGCTTCGGCGAGCCAATCCGGATTGCCGGCCCCGCGACGGTGCCCGGCGACGGCGAAGAGGTCCTTGACCGCGACCGTGTGCCCGTCCAGCGGCCCCGACGCGGTCGGCGCGAGCAGCGGATTGCCCAGCACGCGCCAGATCCGGTGGTCGATCGCCGCAGCGGGCTCGCCGACCCCCATCAGCCGCGACCCAGATGGGCGAAATCCGCCTTGCGAACCCGGGCGTGCACGCCGGTGACCTGGTCGACGACCTGGGAGACGTTGAAGTCGGTGGCGGCGGACAGGTAGGCGAGGGCATGCTGCGGGGACATGCCCCAGCGGGCGCCGAGCAGGGCGATCGCGGCCCGCACACAGGCCCGCATCGCCGCATCCAGATCGGGGTCGAGTCCCGTCGGCACCAGGAACTCGGTCGTCTCGACCAGCGGACCGGCCAGGGCGCCGAACTCGGCGAGCGCCTCGTCCTGGCTGAGAACCTCGAGCCGCAGCCGGACCCGCAGCGATGCCTCCATGGCCGTCAGCGCGACCTCGCCGTCGCCCTGCGCGAAGTGCGGGTCCCCGACATACGCCAGTGCTCCCGGCACCTGCACGGGCAGCAGCAGCGAGGAGCCCTCGGTGAGCAGTTTGATGTCGATGTTGCCGCCGTGCGGACCGGGCGGCACCGAGTGCGGCCGCTCGTCACCCGCGACGGCGACCCCCATGATCCCGAGGAACGGTGCCAGCGGAAAGCGAACGCTCGGGGCGTCGGCGTCGGCCGTGATCGGCAGCTCGCCGTAGTCGGCCCCGTCCCGCTCGACCGCCCGGGCGAAGACGCTGTAGTTGCCCTCGCCCAGCGGGTACTCCCCCGGCAGGGCGCCCTTGCCGTGGCGATTCGTGATGACCCCGTAGGGCACCCGCTGGCGGGTCTGCAGCACGGTCACCCGCAGCAGGTCACCGGGCTGGGCACCGCGCACGCGGATCGGCGCCGAGATCACATGCGGCCCGTCGACCGCGGGGTTGCGCAGGCCCGTGGACGCGGCGATCTCGACCGCCTCGGCGAGCACCTGATCCGGGTCGACGCCGTGACCGCCGAAGAAGCGGATCGGATCCCGGCCCTGGTCCTCGAGGATGCCCTCGTGACTGAGCGTGTCGATCGTGACCTCGTCGCCCGAGTCCAGTTCCAGCACCCACGCATCGTGCGCCGAGGGCAACCGGCCCCAGAGCGCCGTGTCGACCTCGACCGGCAGATAGTGTCCCGTGACCCCGACTCCGCGCTGCAACATGCTCTCACGCTACCGCCCACAGGTTTCCGGCGCGTTGCACGCTCAGCGGGCGGCGGCCATCCGCGCCAACCAGTGGTAGGACGCCTTGGGCGTGCGCTCGAGGCTGTCCGGATCGACGTGGACCAAGCCGAAGCGCTGGGTGAACCCCGCCGACCATTCGAAACCGTCCAGCAGGCTGCGGATGAGATAGCCCTGCACGTCTACGCCGGGCGCACCGCGGAGCGCGGCCTCGAGGTGTCCGGCCAGGTAGTCGATGCGTCGGTGGTCGTCGACCACGCCATCGATCAGCTGATCCTCGAAACTCGCGCCGTTCTCGGTGATCAGGATGGGGGGCAGGCGTTCGCCGTAGCGCTCGGCGAGTTCGGTCAGCGCCACCGTGAGGTACCCCGGCTTCGGCCAGCCGGATCCCGTTCTCGCATCCTGCGGCAGCGGCACCTGACTCATCGGCAGGCCACGCAGGGCGATCCCGGTGCGGGCGGACACCTCGGCGGGCGCACCGGCTCTGATCACGGTGGGGAAGGAGTAGTTCAGGCCGTAGAAGTCGAGGGGCTGACTGATGATCGCCAGATCAGCGGCGGCGACGCCGGCGAGGGCCGACAGCAGCGGCCCGAATGGCTCGGGAGCCTCCGGATAGCGGCCGAGCAGCACGGCGTCCGCGAAGATCCGGTTGTGCAGCACGTCGTAGAGGCCGGCGAGAATCGTGTCGTCCTCGGACTCGCCGGCCGGCAGCACCGGCGAATGGATGTTCGCGATCCCGATCCGACCGGCCACCCCGACAGACCTGAGCGCCTGCACGGCGAGGCCGTGCCCCAGCAGTTGGTGGTGCGCGGTGGGCAACGCGGCGAACGAGTGCGCCGAGCCGGGGGCGTGCGTGCCGAGCATGTGGCCCTGAATCATCACGGTGGCCGGTTCGTTGATCGTGATCCACGCCTCGATTCGGTCGCCGAAGTGCTCCGCGAGCATCAGCGCATAGTCGGCGAAACGCCCCGCCGTGTCCCGGTTGTACCAACCACCGGAGGCGGTCGAGGGCCTCGGGTGCGTCCCAGTGGAACAGCGTCGCCATCGGACGGATGTCGGCGGCCAGCAGGCGGTCGAGCAGTCGGTCATAGAAGGCGAGCCCCTCTTGGTTGCCCGCACCACGTCCTTCCGGCTGGATCCGGGACCACGACACCGAGAAGCGGTAGCAGTCGACGCCGAGGCGCTGAATCAGCCGCACGTCCTCATCGAGCCGGTGGTAGTGGTCGACAGCACGGTCGGCGTTCGAACCGTCGATGATCCGACCCGGTTCGGCGGCGAAGACATCCCAGCCGGATGGCCCCCGGCCGCCCTCGTGCGCCGCACCCTCGATCTGGTAGGCGCTGCTGGATACCCCGAGCTGCAAAGCCCCCGGGGATCCGGGAGGCGAGAGCCTCGGGGTCGGTCCGCTCGGCGAATGCGGGGCCATCGGTCATCGGCGCTCCTGCGGCTCTCACGGTCTTGGCGGTACCCCCGGTCGGGGTCGAACCGACACTGGAGCGATTTTAAGTCGCCTGTCTCTGCCATTGGACTACGGGGGCTAGTAGCGTCAGCCTAGCGGGGCAGCCCGACCGGTCCCCGGCCACGATCCCTCAGGCCTTCGCGGGGGACTTCCGCCTGGCCGGAGCCTTCGCGGGGGCATCCGGCGCCTTCGAGCGCGATGCGTACTCGGCGAACGCCGCACGCGGCCGGTCGATCTGCGGCAGCGGCACGATGTCCCGGCCGAGGAAGAGGTGCAGGGTCCAGTTCACCATCACGTAGATCTTGCGCTCCCAGGTCGGGATCGCGAAACCGTGATAGCCCCGGTGCATCAGCCAGCCGAGCAGTCCGGTAGCGACAAGCCGGCCGTTCTGGTACACGCCCTTGCCGACCCCGAGGCCGGCGACGGCGCCGATACTCTTGTGGAAGTAGTCGACCGTGCCCTCGCCGCGCAGCTCGGCGACGACGTTCCTGGCGACCAGTCGGCCGTGCCGGACTGCGTGCTGCGCGTTCGGCACGCAGTATCCGCCGACGCCGTGGCCGGTGAGGTCGGGGACCGCGGCGACGTCTCCGGCGCCCCAGGCATCGGGGACCAGCCCGTCATCGCCCTCGACCCGCAGGTCGGCGCGAACGCGCAGGCGGCCGCGTTCCTCGATCGGCAGGTCGGTGTGCCGAATCATCGGGTTCGCCATCACGCCGGCCGCCCAGACGATCTGATCGGTCTCGAAGCTCTCGCCCGTCGAAAGCTCGACATGGCCGTCGACGGCGCTCGTCAACTGGGTGTCGAGGTGCACCTCGACACCGCGCGACGTCAGGTTCTTGATCACCCAGAGACTGGTCTTGTGGCTGACCTCGGGCATGATCCGGCCCATCGCCTCGATCAGATGGAAGTGGGTGTCGGCGAACTCGATCTGCGGGTAGAACCTCAGCAGCGCCGAGGCCAGCGAGCGCATTTCTGCTATCGTCTCGATACCGGCGAAACCGCCGCCGACCACGGTGAAAGTCAGCAGCTTCTGCCGTGCGGGACCGGCGGGCAGATTGGCGGCCTTGTCGAAGTTGGTGATGATCTTGTCACGGATCGCGACCGCTTCCTCGATGTTCTTCAGGCCGATCGCGTCATCGGCGATACCGGGAATCGGGAAGGTGCGAGTGACAGCACCGGCGGTCATGATGATCGTGTCGTACTCGCGGGTGTACGGTTCACCGACTCCGGGGGTGATGGTCGCGATCTTTCCGGCGTGATCGATTCCGGTGACGCGAGCGGTGATCACCTCGGTGCGCTTGAGGTGCTTGCGGAGTGAGACGACGGAGTGCCGGGCTTCGACCGAGGCGCCGACCACCTCGGGCAGGAAGGGCTGGTACGTCATGTAGGGAGAAGGATCGACCAGAGTCACGCTCGCCTCGCCCCGCCGCAACAATTTCTCGAGAGTGCGGGCCGCGTAGAAGCCGGCATAGCCGCCCCCGACGATCAGGATCTTGGTCACGGAAAGAGTCTCCTCAGATGTCGCAGACAGAGCGACCAGTCGTGTATCGGGGGGTTGGTCCAACGCTGGTCGCTCGGGAATACATTACTCCCTGGCGGGCATCCGCCTTAACGATCGCCAGAGCCCGAGAGCGGCCAGCAGCGCGAGCACCCCGAAACCGGTGTACACGGCGATCGGCACGGCCGGGCTGCGCATCGACTGCATCGTCGGCACCGCCGCGCTGATCGTCTCCCAGAAGCCCAGCGGTTGCTCCGGTTCGGTGACCGGGACCTCGTTCGTGTCATTCTCAACCTCGGGCAGCGCCCCCGGCTGCCCGGAATCAGCACGCCGGTAGACCCGGATCCACTCGGCGAGATCGCCGAGCGGGTTCGCCGTCACAAGGGGTACGGCCGCGCTGATTGCCGCCGCGGCATCGACGAGCCCGTAGCCGTAGGTCGCGTCGGGGACGACGCCGCCCTTGGCATCGGCGGTTGCGATGATGCGCTGAATCACGCTGTTGGCGTCGAGTTCCGGATGGGCGGAGCGCACCAGTGCGACGATGCCGGAGACGATGGGGGCCGCGCCGCTCGTGCCCTGCCACCAGGAATAGCCGCCTCCGGGCATCGCACCGACGAGCGCCTCACTGGGCGCGGCGACCGCGATCGTCACGCCCTGCGAGGATGCCGTGAAGCTGGAGTTCCCGAACTGGTCGACGCCCGCGACGGTGAGCACCCCGGGAATGGTCGCCGGGGCGCCGACCACGGTCGTGCCGGCGGCGCGGTTGCCGGCGGCGGCGACGACCACCACATCATGGTCGAAGGCGTAGAGGAAGGCATCGTCCCAGCTTTCCGGCCAGTCGAGCACGTTTCGGGTCAGTGACATGTTGATGATGTCTGCCCCATTGTCGACGGCCCAGCGCACGGCCGTGGCGATCTGGGCGTCGGTCGATGCGCCCTCGATGCCGAAGCCGACCGAGATCGACAGCAGCGAGGCCGCCGGCGCCGCTCCGATGACGCCGGACTCCGTGCCCGCACCCGAGCCGCGCCCGGCGATCAGGGAGGCCACCAGGGTGCCGTGCGCTTTGCTCTCACCGACGGGCGTCTGCCCGTCAGGGCTGCCGACTCCGGAGACGTCCGTGCCGCCGATGACCGCTCCGACGAGGTCGGGGTGACTGCCGTCGACACCACTGTCGATCACGGCGACCGTCACCCCCTCACCTCGGCTGGTCTGCCAGGCCTGGCGAATGCCGTAGTCGTCGAGCCAGTACTCGCTGTCCCGGATCGTGTCGGCCGAGGCCGTGGTCGCCGGCACGAGGACGGCGAGCGCCACGATCGTGACGAAGAAGGCTGCGACGCCGCGCCTCACCGGGAATCCGATCCGGCAGCGGCCTCGGGCAGTTCCGGAGCCGCGGGGGCGTCAGCGATCGACCAGTCCGCCATGGCCAGGACGATGTCGCCGATCGGGTTCACCCCGGGACCGGCGGCGAGGGCGTGCGCCGCGAGCGCATGCAGGCACTTGACCCGATCGGGCATCCCGCCGGCCGAGACACCGCCCAGTTCCGGGATGACCAGCACGCTCTCCCGGTCCGCGATGTAACTCCGGTGCGCCGCGGCGTAGCCGGCGCGAAGCTCGTCGTCGTCGGCGAGGCGGCGGTTGAGCTCGTTCATCACTCCCGCGGCCTCGAGCCGGGACATCGCCGCCGTCGCCGCCGGGTGGCAGAGATAGTAGAGGGTCGGGAACGGGGTGCCGTCGCTCAGGCGGGGTGCGGTCGAGACCACGACGGGAACCCCGGTGCCGGTTCTGGCGGCGATGCCGATGACGTCGCGGGCCGGTCGGCCGAGCTGCGCGGAGACGGCAAGCACATCCGCGGCACTCGGAGCGTCGAACGGCGGCCTGCTCATCGGGTTTCGGGTCCTTGCAGTTCATCGGGGGTCAGCGTGCCCAGTCCCGCGACCACACTGGAGAGATAGAGCTGCTCGAGCCAGTCAACCGGAGTGGTCTGGATGTTCTCCGAGACGGGTGCACGGTCACCGGCCGAGTCGGCGATCTTGATGTCATTGATCACCAGATAGCTGATCTCGCCGGGCAGCACGTAGAACAGTCGCTCCCTGGACTGCGCCCGCACGTAGCTGGCGTCACTCCAGCGCGCCTGCTCCTCGGTCAGCGTCGTGACTTCATCCCGCTGCGCGGCGACCGCGACGGTCAGGTCGGCGATCTGCTGCCGCTGCTCGATGTAGGTGCGCAGGCCGGGGGCGAGCATGACGATCGCGAGCACGATCACCGCGCCGATCAGGACCGTGAACCCCGAGACGCGCAGCCCCCCGAACCGCCGACTGGCCTCGCTCTGCGCGGGGAGGGCGACGGGCACGTCGACGAGCCGGCTCGGACGGACCCATGGGGCTCTTCGTGCCATCACCCCTCCTGCACTGGACTTGCCGGATCAGCCCCGGAATCGGGGGAACGCACCACGACCGGCGTACGCGGCCGCGCCGCCGAGTTCCTCCTCGATCCGGAGCAACTGATTGTACTTGGCGACTCGCTCGCTTCGGGCAGGCGCACCGGTCTTGATCTGACCTGCGTCCGTCGCCACGGCGAGATCGGCGATCGTGGTGTCCTCGGTCTCCCCGGAGCGGTGCGAGAGGATCGTGGTGTACCCGCTGCGCTGGGCGAGGCTGACCGCATCGAGGGTCTCGGTCAGGGTGCCGATCTGGTTGACCTTGACCAGGATCGAGTTGGCCGCCCCCTTGGCGATTCCCTCGGCCAGCCGCGCGGGGTTCGTCACGAACAGGTCGTCGCCGACCAGCTGGACCTTGGCACCGAGCTCGGCGGTCAGTGCCGCCCAGCCCTCCCAGTCGTCCTCGGCCAAGGGGTCCTCGATGGTCACGAGCGGGTAGGCGGCCACCAGATCGGCATAGTACGAACCGAGCTCGCCCGCCGAGATCCGCCTGCCCTCGAAGAGGTAGCTGCCGTTCTCGAAGAACTCCGTCGAGGCGACGTCGAGTCCCAGAGCGATATCCCGGCCGGGGGTGAAGCCGGCCTGCTCGATCGCCGCCATCAGCAGGTCGAGCGCGGCACGGTTGCTGTCGAGGTCGGGGGCGAAACCGCCCTCGTCGCCGAGGCCCGTGCTGAGGCCCTTCTGGTGCAGCAGACTCTTGAGCGCATGGTAGGTCTCGACACCCCAGCGCAGCCCCTCGCTGAAGGTTGCGGCACCGATCGGCAGGATCATGAACTCCTGGATGTCGACGTTGGTGTCAGCGTGCGATCCGCCGTTGATCACGTTGAGCATCGGCACCGGCAGGGTGTGCGCATTGGGTCCGCCGAGGTAGCGGAACAGGGGCAGGTCGGCGGAGTCGGCGGCGGCGCGGGCAACCGCGAGGCTGATCCCGAGGATCGCGTTCGCGCCGGTGCGGCTCTTGTTCTCGGTGCCGTCGACGGCGATCAGCTCGGCGTCGATCAGGCGCTGTTCGCTGGCGTCGAAGCCTTCGATCGCGGGTCCGAGCTCGTCGATGACCGCGGCCACCGCCCGCTCGACGCCCTTGCCCAGGTAGACGCCCTTGTCGCCGTCGCGCAGCTCGTAGGCCTCGAAGGCGCCCGTGGACGCGCCGGAGGGAACGGCCGCCCGGGAGACGGTGTCGTCGTCGAGCAGGACCTCGACCTCGACGGTCGGGTTGCCACGGGAATCCAGAATCTGGCGAGCGCCTACGGCCTCGATCAGTGCCACGGGGGTGTCTCCTCTTGCTGCAGAAATCAGGGGATATCGGTCGCCATCGTCCCCCGTAATCCTACCCGTCCCCCGGCTCCCGTGAGCTGCCGCGTGCGGGCGATCCGCTAGCTCAGGGGGCGCAGGTCGAGGGCGCCAGAGTCGGTGGTGGTCGCGTCGACGAAGGCGAAGTGACCGACTCCGTCGGCGGCCAGCTCGTCGAGGAGGCGCTTGACGTTCTTGGGCCGGCGAACCAGCCGCACCGACATGCCCTGGCCCGTCAGCGCCGACTTGAGCGACATCAGGGTGGGCACCGTCGCCTGATCGTGCACCAGCGCGACCGTGCGATCGGCGGGGTCGGTCGGCACATCGATCAGGTCGATGATCCGCTCGAAGCCGATCGCGAAGCCGGCGGCCGGCACGTCGGAGCCCAGGAACCGGCCGATCATGCCGTCATAGCGGCCGCCTCCGCCGAGTGCGGAGTCGAAGTCCGGGTGCGCGAGTTCGGCGATCGTGCCGGTGTAGTAGCCCATGCCCCGGACCAGGAAGGGGTCGAAGACCAGTGGCGGGTGGGTGATCTCGCCGCCGAGGCCCGCCAGCACGCCCTCACCGATCGCAACGAGGTCCGCGATCGCCGGGCTGTCCAGGCCCCCCGGGAGCCCTGCGCGGATCGCGACCTCGCCGAAGGGGGCGGACGGGGCGCTGCGCGGGCGGGTCAGGAAGTCGTGCAGGGCCGCGACGGCCGCGGCGTCCTGGCCCCGCTCGGTCAGTTCCGCGATGACGCCGTCGGACCCGACCTTGTCGAGCTTGTCGATCGTGATCAGCACACCCGGGTGCGCCTCGGGCGGGAACCCGAAGGACTCCAGCATCCGGGTCAGCAGCCGTCGGTCGTTGATCCGCACGAAGGCGCCGCGCAGACCGAGCGCCGCGACCGTGGCGAGCGTCGCCACCAGCAGCTCGGTCTCGGCGAGGATGCCGGCTTCGCCGATGATGTCGATGTCGCACTGCACGAACTGGCGGAAGCGACCCCGCTGCGGGCGTTCCGCCCGCCAGACGGGTGCTATCTGGATCGCGCGGAACACCGCGGGCAGTTCGGCGTGATGGCTCGCGTAGTAGCGGGCCAGCGGCACGGTCAGGTCGTAACGCAGACCCAGGTCGGTCAGCTCCTCCGCCGAGCCGCTGGCGGCCGCGGCCGCCAGGTCCGCCGTGCCGAGGCCGCGCTTGAGGACGCTGTAGCTGAGCTTCTCGTTGTCACCGCCGAGACCCGAGTGCAGTCGCTCGATCTCCTCGAGCGCCGGGGTCTCGATCTCGGTGAAGCCGTGCATCGAGTACTGCGCGCGGATGATGTCCAGCGCCCGCTCGCGGCGGCGCTTCTCCGCGGGGAGGAAATCCCGCATTCCGCGGGGGGGATTCACAGCCTGTGCCATGACTCCAGTGTGTCAGGTCTGATCGGGCACGCCGTGCAATCGCGCGGTCAGCGCAGGGCGGAAACTGCGGCGACGGCGGCCGTCACCGCCGCGGCCGCTCGGGCGAGCTGATCAGCGCTGATGCGGCGGTCGAAGCTGAAGCGCACGGCGGTCTGGGCGAGCTCCGCCTCGATGCCGAGCGCCGTCAGCACGGCGGATGGCTCGGAACTGCCCGCGGCACAGGCGGAGCCGCTCGAGCAGACCACGCCGCGCCGCTCCAGCTCCAGCAGCACGGCTTCACCGCTGGTGCCGGGAAAGCAGAACGAGGCCAGGGCCGGCAGTCGCTGGCTCGGGTGCCCCGTCAGCCGCGCACCGGGGACGCCGTGCAGCACCTCGGCGATGAAGGCGTCGCGCAGTCCCGCGACGCGTGCGGCCGCCCCGGCCCGCTCTTCCTCGGCAAGGCGCAGGGCGGTGGCCAGGCCGACGGCCGCCGCCACGTTCTCGGTGCCGCTGCGTCGGCCGCGCTGCTGACCGCCGCCGTGCACGAGCGGTTCCAGCGGCAGGCCCGACCGCACCGCGAGCAGGCCGATTCCCTTGGGCGTGCCGAGCTTGTGTCCGGAGATGCTGAGCGCATCGACACCGAGTTCATCGAGTCGGATGGGCAGCCAGCCGGCCGCCTGCACGGCGTCCGTGTGGATCGGCACGCCGGCCTCGCGGGCCAGCGCGGCGAGGGCCGCGATCGGCTGGACGGTGCCGACCTCATTGTTCGCCAGGGCGATCGAGACCAGGGTCGTTCCGCCGTCCAGGCGGGCCCGTAGGGCCTCGGCCCCGACCAGCCCGGTGCCGTCGACCGGCAGCAGCTCGACGCGGAAACCGTGCAGGCGGCGCAGGTAATCGGCCGACTCCAGCACCGCCTCGTGTTCGAGGGGTGTCGTCACCATCCGCCGATCCCTGGGCGAAGCCAGCGCGATTCCCTTGATCGCGAGATTGTTCGACTCCGTGCCCCCGGAGGTGTACACGATCTCGCCCGGTCGGCAGCCGAGCAGCGCCGCGGTCTCCGCCCGCGCGGCGGCGAGCATCCGTGCCGCCTGCTCGCCGAGCTCGTGGTGGCTCGACGGGTTGCCGAACACCCCGCTCAGGTACGGCCACATCGCCTCGAGGACCTCGGGGCGGACGGGGCTCGACGCGGCATTGTCGAGGTAGAGCACGCTCAGCCGGCCCTGATGTCAAGGCCGAGGTCGATCGAGGCGACGCTGTGGGTGAGCGCGCCGACCGAGATCACGTCGACACCGGTCTGCGCGATCGCCCGGACCGTTGCGAGGCTGACGTTTCCGCTGGCCTCCACCAGCGCCCGCCCGTCGATCAGGGCGACGCCCCGGCGGAGGTCCTCGATCGAGAAGTTGTCGAGCATGACGGTATCGACCCCGGCGGCGAGCACCGCCTCGATCTGATCGAGCCGGTCCACCTCCGCCTCGATGTGCGTGGTGTGCCCCAGTTTCTGCCGCATCATCAGCAGGCCCTCCGTCACCGAGATTCCGTGCACGGCCAGCGTCGCGAGGTGGTTGTCCTTGGCCATCACCGCGTCGGAGAGCCCCCAGCGGTGGTTGTGGCCGCCGCCCGAGACCACGGCGTGCCGCTCGAGAGCGCGCAGCCCCGGCGTCGTCTTGCGGGTGTCGACGATCCGCACCCCCGTGCCGGCGACCTCGGTGACGAAGAGATCCGTCATCGTGGCGATCCCGCTCATCCGCTGCACGAAGTTGAGGGCGACCCGCTCGGCGGTGAGCACCGATCGGGCCGGGCCCGTCACCCGGGCGAGGATGTCGCCGGCGGAGAACCGCTCGCCGTCAGCGTGCAGGACCACGGTCCGGATGCCGGCGTCGGTCAGCCGCATGGCGGCCTCGAACACAGCCGAGCCGCTGAACACCCCCTCCTGCCTGGCCACCAGTTCCGCCGTCACCTCGGCCTCGAGCGGGATCAGCGCCTCGGCGGTCACGTCCCCCCAGGGGGCATCCTCGGCCAGGGCCGCGGCGACCGCGGTCTCGATGACTCGTTGGCTCAGCATGCTCCGGCCACCTCTCGCTCGGCACTCAGCAGCAACGTCCGGGATCGGGCCTGCCGTTCGTCGCTTCCCGGCAGGTCGCGTCGGTAATGGGCGCCGCGGGATTCCCGGCGCGCGCCGGCCTGAGCGAGGATGGCGCGGGCCAGCAGCAGCAGGTTCCGGTCCTCATGATCCCGCACGTTCACGGCGAGCGGCGCCTCGGCGGCCCAGACGTCCAGAGTCGCGCGCGCGGCCGCCATGGTGCCCGCGTCGCGCTGCAGCCCGGCGCTGGACCACATCAGCTCCTGCAGCGCCCGACGGCTGAACGCGGGGACATCCTGTTGCCGGAGCCCGGAATCGGGCTCGCCCCGGCCGTCGATCAGCACCGGAGGCGCGACCGCGTCCGGCAGACCGGTGTCGACCTGCTGAGGCCACGGCGTGCCGACCGCGGCCGCCGCCCGGGTACCGAAGACGACCCCCTCGAGCAGCGAGTTCGAGGCGAGCCGGTTGGCCCCGTGCACCCCGGTCCGGGCCGCCTCGCCGACGGCGAAGAGGCCGGGCAGCGTCGAACGACCGTCCAGATCGGTCGCGATGCCGCCCATCCAGTAGTGGGCCGCCGGCGTCACCGGTACGCCCTGCCGCGCCCAGTCGATGCCGCGCGCGCGGAGGGCGGCATCGATGCCGGGGAACCGCTCAGCCAGGTGTTGCGCCCCCAGGCTGCTCGCATCCAGCAGCACGGGGGCGCCGCCCTGCCGCTGCATCTCGCGGTCCATCGCCCGGGCGACGACGTCGCGGGGGGCGAGCTCGGCCGCGGGATGGACCGACTGCAGGAAGCGCTCGCCGGCGCTGTTGCGCAGCAGCGCGCCCTCGCCGCGGACCGCCTCCGAGACCAGGAAGCCGCCATCGGCCAGGGTCGTGGGATGGAACTGGTAGAACTCCAGATCGGCGAGCCGGGCGCCGGCCCGCAGCGCCGCAGCGACCCCGTCCCCGGTGGCGAGCAGCGGGTTGCTGGTGTGGGCGTACAACTGGCCGGCGCCGCCCGTCGCCAGCACGACCGCGTCGGCGCTGAGCTCGAAAGGGAGGCCGTCCGCCGAGATCAGCGAGACCCCGGTGACCCGGCCATCCTCGACGAGCAGATCGAGCAGGAAGGTGTTCTCCAGCACGAGAACGGGGCTGCGCCGCAGACGCGCCGCCAGGGTCGCCCCGATCGCGGCGCCGGTCGCATCCCCGCCGGCGTGCAGGACCCGCGGAAAGGAATGCGCCGCCTCGAGCCCCCTCTCCAGCACGCCGTGCTGCTGGTCGAAGGGCACACCGAGGGCGATCAACTCGCGGATCCGCGCCGGGCCCTCGGTGCAGAGCACCCGAACCGCCCGGGCATCGCCGATCCCCGCCGCGGCGCGCAGGGTGTCGTCGATATGGTTCTCGACGTCGTCGTCATCGAAGAGCACGCCGGCGATGCCGCCCTGAGCGAGCCAGGTGTTGCTGGAGCTCACCCCGGCCTTGGTGACCAGGGTGACCTCGTGCCGGGCACTGGCCCGGATGGCAGTGGTCAAGCCCGCGATGCCGCTGCCGATGACGATCACGCGCGCCATCGTCAGCCGCCTGCCGCCGCGGCCGCCGGGCGGAGGGCGAGCATCCGCTCGAGGGCGAGTCGGGCCGGCGCGGCGACGTCGTCGCCGACCTCGATCCGGTTGACAACCCGGCCCTCCACCAGCTCCTCCAGCACCCAGGCGAGATAGCCGGGGTGGATCCGGTACATCGTCGAACAGGGGCAGACGACCGGGTCGAGGCAGAAGATCGTGTGCTCGGGGAACTGCGCGGCCAGGCGCTGGACCAGGTTGATCTCGGTGCCGATCGCGAAGGTGCTGCCCGCGGGCGCCGCCTGGATGGCCTTGACGATGTAGTCGGTCGAGCCCGACTCGTCGGCCGCATCCACGACGCTCATCGGGCACTCGGGATGCACGATCACGCGCACACCGGGGAACTGGGCGCGCGCCCGCTCGATCTGCTCGACGGTGAAGCGGCGGTGCACCGAGCAGAAGCCGTGCCAGAGGATCACCCGCGCGTTCTCGAGCGCTGCCGCGTCGTTGCCGCCGAGGACGAGGTTCGGGTTCCAGATCGGCATCCGATCCAGCGGTACCCCCATCGCCTTGGCGGTGTTGCGGCCGAGGTGCTGGTCGGGGAAGAACAACACCCGCTGACCCCTCTCGAACGCCCACTCCAGCACGGCGCGCGCGTTCGAGGAGGTGCAGACGATGCCGCCGTGTCGGCCGCAGAAGCCCTTGAGTGCCGCGGAGGAGTTCATGTAGGTGACCGGGATGATCGGCACCCGCCCCTCGGAGTCCGGATCGGTGGAGTAGAGCGCCTCCAGTTCCGCCCAGCAGTCCTCGACCTGGTCGATGTCGGCCATGTCCGCCATCGAGCAGCCCGCGGCGAGGTTCGGCAGGATCACCGCCTGCTCCGCGGAGGAGAGCAGGTCGGCGGTCTCGGCCATGAAGTGCACCCCGCAGAAGACGATCGCCTCCGCCTCGGTCCGCGCTTTGGCCGCGCCCGCCAGTTGGAAGGAGTCGCCGACATAGTCGGCGTACCGGATCACCTCGTCGCGCTGGTAGAAGTGGCCGAGGATGACGACCCGCTCACCGAGTTGCGTCTTGGCCGCCTCGATGCGTCGGTTCAGCTCGGCGGGGTCGGCATCGCGGTACTTGTCCGGCAGCTGCCCGGGTCGGGGCGAGCCCGTCGGGATCAGGTCGCCCATCGAGGCGCCGGGGCCGTAGCTCGGGGGCCGGGCGTCGATGAGCCAGGGGTCGCTGAGCAGGTCGGTGGTGCAGACCTGACCCGGCGCCGTTCCCGAGACTATCGCGCGGATGGTGCGCTCGACGGATGCTGTCTCGTTCACAGCAGACCTCCCTGCTCGTTTGACGGGCCGTGCTGGACGGCGTCGATGGATGAGTTGTAGCGGTAGAGCCGCGGCGGCCGGTGCCGGGTGCCGGTGAGGAACTCCCCGGTGGGCACCAAAGCCCCGGAGGCTTCGATCTGCCGACGGAAATTGGCCGGGTCGAGGGATCTGCCGAGCACGGCCTGGTAGACCTCGCGAAGGTCCGCGAGGGTGAACACCTCGCCGAGGAAGGCATGCGCGATGCGGCTGTAGGAGAGCTTGCCGCGCAGCCGCCCGAGCGCGTACTGCACGATCGTCGAGTGGTCGAAGGCGAGCGCGGGCACGGCATCCGCCTGGAACCACCGGACGTTCTCGCCCTCTTCCGCCCCGCTGGCTTCCGTCGAGTTGACCAGCGCCCAATAGACGATGGAGACGACCCGCTCCCCTCGTGATCGCTTGACGTCGCCGAAGGCGTAGAGCTGTTCGAGGTAGCTGGGTCGCAGCCCCGTGGTCACGCGGAGGGTGCGGCTCGCGGAGGCCGCGAGATCCTCATCGCTGGCCAGCGGTCCGCCGGGGAGAGCCCAGAGGCCCTTGTCGGGATCCCGGGTGCGACGCACCAGCGGCAGCCAGAGTGCCGCGGTGTCATTGTCCGGGTCGGCACGGAGACTGAAGATCACGGTCGAAACCGCGAGCTGCACGCTGCCCTTCTCCGCCACCGTCCGCACCTCCGCCGAGCACTAAGGGTCATAATGACCATAAGTAGATTGCGATCCACCTTAGTGTCATTGTGACCAGAACACAAGCGGGGTGTCGCCCGAGTGGCCGCCCGAGCTGCCGACCGGGTGCCGGGACTCAGCCGCCGGATTCGGCGTCGCGGATCTCGGCCTGCAGTTCGCGCAGAGTGCTGCGCAGCGCGCGCTCGGCATCGAGGCCGCCGGCTCGGGCACTGGCGACGATGGCCAGCAGCAGCGGGCCCAGTTCCGCCTCCGTCGTCACCGGGATCGGGCCGATGCCCTCATCCAGCAGACCGACGCTCTGCGCCCGCCCGATGAGCTTGTCGGCGAGCATCAGTGCGGGCAGTGCCGGCGGAACGCCGTCCAGCACCGAGGTGCGCGCCGCCTTCTCCTCTGCCTTGACCGCGGTCCAGATCCGGACGACGTCCTCGGGGGTTTCGGCGACGACGCCGGCGAAGACATGCGGATGGCGGCGCACCATCTTGTCGCGCACCCGGGCGGCCACCGTCTGGATGTCCCAGCCTTCGCCCTCCTGCACGGCGATCTCGGCGTGGAAGAGCACCTGGTAGAGCACGTCGCCGAGTTCCTCGACCAGATCGTCCGCGGTGCCGGCCTCGATCGCGTCGACGCTCTCGTGCGCCTCCTCGATCAGGTACTGGGCGAGCGACTCGTGCGTCTGCAGGCGGTTCCACGCGCAGTCCGACCGCAGCCGATGCATCACCTCGATGAGGTCATCCAGTTCGCTCATCCCGTCAGCCTACTTCCGGGCAAGCCGGGGAAAGCTCATTCGATGATCGGGATGGGTTCGGTGCTCAGGCCGAGCGGGGCGACGCCGCGGGGCATCGCGGCGGCCGCCAGGATCACGATGACCGACGCGAGAGCGACCGCCGTGAAGACAGTGCCCGAGGCGGCCTGAACGCCGACGACGCTGTTCTCGTCAGCACCCATCCCCACGAGCACGCTGTTGGCGATCGCCCCGAAGATCGCGACCCCGACGGCGCTGCCGACACTGCGGGCGAACAGGTTGGTGCCGGTGACGACCCCCCGCTCGTTCCAGTCGACACTCGACTGCGCCGCGATCAGGCTCGGCGTCGCGACCAGGCCCATGCCCAGACCGACCACGAAGCAGCTGACCGCGACGACCGCGACATTGGGAGTGGCCGCGGTGGCGGCGAGGATGATCGCACCCGCGGTGGCGATCGTGCCTCCGATCATCGAAGTGGCCCGGAAACCGATCCGCAGGTAGAGGCGGCCGGACTGGGATGCGGCGAGCGGCCAGCCGAGAGTCAGCGCGGCGAGCGCCAGGCCGCCGATCAGGGGCGAGGCATCGAGGGTGCGCTCCAGGAAGGTCGGCACATACGAGGTCAGCCCCAGTAGCACCGCGCCGATCGCGAAACCGATCAGCGCCGTTGCGGCCAGCAGGCGGCGGGAGATCACCCAGAGCGGCAGGATCGGTTCCGCTGCGCGGGACTCCGCCATGGCGAACAGGCCGAGCAGCGCTGCGCCGACCGAGAAGATCATGATGCTGGTCGCCGAGTCCCACGCCCACGACTGGCCGCCCTGCAGTATGCCAAGGATCAGCATCGTGAGCGCCCCGGTCAGCGTCACGGCGCCGGCGTAGTCGATCCGGTGCGGGGCATGCTCCACGGTCTCGTGATAGGCGCGAATCAGCATCCAGGCGGCGATGAAGCACAAGGGGATGTTGACGAAGAAGATCCAGCGCCACAGGCCGAACTCGGCGAACAGTCCGCCGAGGGATGGTCCGATGACCGAGGAGATCGCCCAGACGCTGGCGAGGTAGCCCTGCACCCTGGCCCGCTCGCGCACCGTGTAGATGTCGCCGGCGATCGTGATGGCCAGCGGTTGGATGGCGCCCGCGCCGAGGCCCTGCAGTGCCCGGAACAGGATCAGGCTCGTCATGCTCCAGGCGAAACCACTCAGCACGGAGCCGATCAGGAACAAGCCGATGCCGAACAGGATGACGGGTTTCCGGCCGATCGTGTCGGCGAGTTTCGCGTAGACGGGCACCGAGACGGCCTGCGCCAGCAGGTACACCGAGAACAGCCACGGGAAGCTGGCGAAGCCGCCAAGATCCGCCACGATCGTCGGCACTGCGGTGGCCAGGATGGTGCCCTCGATGGCGACCAGCCCGGTCGTCAGCATCAGAGCGATCAGCACGGGTCCCCGCTCCGAGCGGAATCCGACGTCAACGCTCACTCAGGACTCCTTCTGGCGCTCCGGCGCCACCTCGGGTGAAAGTCCGGCGGCGGCCGCAGTATTCCCGGCGGGTGCTTCAGGGAAGATCGCCGCCAGCAGTCCGCCCGCCCAGGAGATCAACTCGGCGTCGGGGAGCGCGGCCTCGCCCGCTCGCGGCAGCGGCACCGAGACCGCGCCGTTCTGGGCGAAGTACTTCGCGCCCGGGTACATCCGCTGCAGCCGGACCTGGATCGAGTCGGCCAGTTCGGCCGGCGCGAGCCGCAGGTTCGAACCCATCACGACCACCTCGGACAGGCCGGCCCGCTGGGCAGCGCGGCGCAGCTTCGACACCTCGAGCAGGGCGAGCACCGGTGCCGGCGGTTCACCATAACGGTCGGTCAGCTCTTCGAGCACCCCCTCCAGTTGGCCGTCCGGCGCGCTCGGCCCACTGGCGACCGAGAGCTTCTGGTAGGCCTCAAGCCGCAGCCGCTCGCTCTCGACGTATTCCTCGGGGATGCGGGCATCGACCGGCAGCTCCAGACGCAGTTCGGTCTGGCCCTCGACCTCGTCGCCGCGGAAGGTCGCGACCGCCTCGCCGATCATCCGCAGATACAGATCGAAGCCGACGCCCGCGATGTGGCCCGACTGCTCACCGCCCAGCAGGTTGCCGGCGCCGCGGATCTCCAAGTCCTTGAGGGCGATCTGCATGCCACCGCCCAGTTCGTTGTTGGCGGCGATCGTCTCGAGGCGGTCCTGCGAGGTCTCGGACAGCGGCTTGTCGGCGTCATACAGGAAGTAGGCGTAGGCGCGCTCCCGGCCGCGCCCCACCCGGCCGCGGATCTGGTGCAGCTGACTGAGGCCGTACTTGTCGGCCTGATCGATGATCAGGGTGTTGGCATTGGCCATGTCGATGCCGGTCTCGATGATGGTGGTCGACACCAGCACGTCGAACCTGCCCTCCCAGAAGTCGACGATCACCCGTTCCAGGACGCTCTCGGGAAGTTGGCCGTGCGCGATCGCGATCCGCGCCTCCGGAACCAGCTCGGCCAGCTGGGCGGCAACCCGGTTGATCGAGGAGACTCGATTGTGCACGAAGAACACCTGCCCTTCGCGCAGCAGTTCGCGGCGGATCGCGGCGGCCACCTGCTTGTCGCTGTAGGGCCCGACGAAGGTCAGGATCGGATGCCGGTCCTCGGGCGGGGTGGCCAGCGTGGACATCTCGCGGATCCCGGTGACCGCCATCTCCAGCGTGCGCGGGATCGGGGTCGCACTCATCGCCAGGATGTCGACGTTGGTCTTGAGCTTCTTGAGCTGGTCCTTGTGCTCGACGCCGAAGCGCTGCTCCTCGTCGATGATGACCAGACCCAGATCCTTGAAGCGGATGCCCTCGGAGAGCAGCCGGTGGGTGCCGATCACGACATCGACCGTGCCGTCGGCCAGACCGGCGATGGTCTCGCGGGCCTGGCTGTCGCTCTCGAAGCGGCTGAGCGCGCGCAGGTGCACGGGGAAGCCGGCGAATCTCTCGGCGAAGGTCTCCATGTGCTGCTTGACCAGCAATGTGGTCGGCACCAGCATCGCGACCTGTTTGCCGTCCTGCACGGCCTTGAAGGCGGCGCGCACGGCGATCTCGGTCTTGCCGTAGCCGACGTCACCCGAGATCAGCCGGTCCATCGGGATGGGCCTCTCCATGTCTGCCTTGACCTCGTCGATCGTGGTCAGCTGGTCGGGCGTCTCGGTGAACGGGAACGCCTCCTCGAGTTCGCGCTGCCAGGGGGTGTCCGGGCCGAAGGCGTGGCCGACCGAGGCCATCCGGGCCGAGTAGAGCTTGACGAGTTCCACCGCGATGTCGCGGACCGCCTTGCGGGCGCGGGCCTTGGCGGCCTGCCAGTCGCCTCCGCCCATTCTGGACAGCGTCGGCGCCTCGCCGCCCACGTAGCGGGAGAGCTGGTCCAGCTGGTCGGTGGGCACGAAGAGCTTGTCGCCGGGGTAGCCGCGCTTGGCCGGCGCGTACTCCAGCTGCACGAATTCGCGGGTGGTCTTGACCGGATTGCGGCCGCCGCTTGACACCTCCCGCTGGACCAGGTCGACGAATCGGCCGATGCCGTGACTCTGGTGCACGACGAAATCGCCGGGCCTCAGCGCCAGCGGGTCGACGACGTTGCCGCGGCGGCGGGCGAGTTTCTTCACCTGGCGGGAATCGTGGCCGACGGTGCGACCGTAGAACTCGGCCTCGCTGAGCAGGATCAGGTGTGCGGCACGCAGATCGAAACCCGCTTCCACGCTGGCGCGCACGACATAGGCGACACCCGGCTCGAGCGGGTCCGGCAGTTCGTCGACCTGGCGGGCGGCCATACCGCGCTCGGCCAGCACGGCAGCGGCGCGCTCCACCAGACCGGGCCCCTCAGCGGCGATCACGGCTCGCCAGCCCTGGCCGAGCCGCTCGGCAAGGAAGGTCGTCGCGCCCTCGGCGTTGCCCTGGAAACTGGGCATGGCCTCCGCATCGATGCGCAGGTAGCCGTCGCCGGGCTCATGTCCGGCATCGAAGCCGGAGAGCGTCCACCACGGGTGATCGGGCGCCTTTTCGCCAGGCGCGCTGAGGCGAGCGGCGGCGCGGAGGCGGTCCAGGGTCAGGAAGTCGCCGGCGGCGAGCCCATCGCCGAGCAGCTGGGCGGTGTCGATCGGCGTCTCAGCGCCCGCGGTCGCGGCACTCCAGGCCGCCTGCAGGAACTCCTGGTTGGTCTCGGCGAGGCTTGATGGCACGACTCCTGACCCGCTCGGGCGAGACGACCGCGATCGCCGTCGTCGGCGGCAGGTAGTGCACCAGCGTGACGAGGTTGCCGACGAGCAGCGGTGCCAGCGACTCCATGCCCTCGACCGGGATGCCCTCCGCGATCCTGGCGAGCATGCCTGACAGGGCGGGGAACTCGCCCTGCAACTCGCGGGCGCGCTGCCGGACGGATTCGCCGAGCAGCAGTTCCCGGCCCGGCGGCAGCTCGACGCTGCTCAGCGGATCGGGCAGCGAGCGCTGGTCGGCGACCGAGAAGGCGCGCAGCTGCTCGATCTCTCCGCCGAAGAACTCGGCGCGCACGGGATGCTCGGCGATCGCCGGGAAGACGTCGAGGATGCCGCCCCGGACCGCGAACTCACCGCGCCGGGTGACCATGTCGACCCGGCTGTAAGCCAGATCGACCAATCGGGCGGCGACCTCGCCGAGGTCGTGACGCGGGCCTCCGACGGTCAGCACGACGGGGTCGATCCGGGTCAGGTTGTCGGCGAGCGGCTGCAGTGCTGCGCGCACCGAGGCGAGCAGGATCAACGGTCGGTCGGGGTTGTCCTGCCAAGCGGCGAGTCGGCGCAGGGCGTGGATGCGTCTGCCGACCGTCTCCGCACTGGGGCTGAGCCGCTCATGCGGCAGGGTCTCCCAAGCCGGGAAGTCGAGGATCTCGGCGTCCGGGACCAGGCTGGCCAGGGCTGCACCGAGGCTCTCGGACTCGCGTCCGGTCGCGGTGATCGCGAGCAGGGACGGCAGCTTGCCGGCGCGCTTGCGCTCGGCCAGCAGGCCGGCCAGCAGTGGCGCCCGCAGCCCAGCAGTCACCGAGAAATCCGCGTCCGCGTCCCCGCTGTGCACAGCGTCGGCGAAGGTCCGGGCGCGCAAAAGCACCGCATCCAAACCCCGAAGCGTCACTCCCCCACCCTAAGCCCCGTCGGAAGTGCAGGAGATCCGGAGGCGGCACGCCGGTCTGGCCGGTCTGCCGCGGCGTGTCGCCTCCGGATCTCCTGCACTTCCGGCACTTCCGGCACTTCCGGCGCAGCGGTGGAGGGGGCGTCGGGGTCGCGGGGCGGGCTCAGGGCTGGGTGTGCACCTTCAGTTGGGCGGCGGCCAGGCCCTCGCGGACGACCAGTTCGGTTGCATCCGCAGCGTCCGCGATCAGCAGCGGCAGCTGCGTTCGCTCCGCGCCGGTGAAGTCGCGCAGCACGTAGTCGGCGGCATCCTGCCGACCGGGCGGGCGGCCGATGCCGACCCGCACCCGAACGAAATCGCCCGTGCCGACGGCCGCGATCACGTCGCGGAGGCCGTTGTGGCCGCCGTGTCCGCCGCCGAGTTTCAGTTTGACGGCGTCGAAGGGCAGGTCGAGTTCGTCATGCACCACGATCAGGCGGTCGGGTCCCAAGGAGTAGAACTTCAGCAGGGCAGCGGTCGCACCGCCGGAGAGGTTCATGTAGCTGTTCGGCTTGGCGAGGATCAGTTTCTCCCCGCGGGGCGCCAGCCGCCCCTCGGCGACCCGCGCGGCGGCCTTGTGGACCGTGAACCGCTCGCCCACTCGCCCAGCCAACTCATCGAGCACCATCTGCCCGACGTTATGGCGATTTCCGGCATAGTCGGGCCCGGGATTGCCGAGCCCGACCACCAGCCAGGCCGAATCGTTACTCGGCATCGCCCTCAGCGGCACCGCCGGCGGCGGCACCCGCCGCGGCAGAGGCCTGCTCAGCGGCCGTGTCGGCAGCGGACGGACCCGACGGCATCGTGATTGCGACGACGAGCATCCCCGGGTCACTCAGCAGGGTTGATCCCGTGGGCAACTCGACCGCGCCGGCCAGGATGTGCACACCCTCCACCAGGCCCTCGACCGAGATGGTCACACTCTCGGGGATGTGGGTGGCTTCGGCTTCGAGCGAGATCGTGGTGGCATCCAGTGCGACCAGCGTGCCGGGGTAGCTCTCACCGACTATGTGCACGGGCACATCGACCGTGACCTTCTCGCCCTTGGCGATCACGATCAGGTCGATGTGCTCGAGGATCTGGCGAACCGGGTCCTTCTGCACGTCCTTGACCAGGGCGAGCACTGTCTTGCCGTCAACGTCGAGCTCGAGGACCTGGTTCGACTTGCGCAGGATCAGTGACAGCTCGTGGCTGGGCAGCGTCACGTGCTGAGGCTCGGTGCCGTGGCCGTAGATCACGGCGGGAACCTTGCCGACGGCGCGGATCTTGCGGGCCGCGCCCTTGCCGAAGGAGTTGCGCAGTTCGGCAACCAGCTTGTTGTCACTCATGGGTATTTCTCCTTGAGCGGACCGGCGGCCCGCGGTAGTAGTCGTTCTCAACTCGAACGCCGTCAGCGTGAGGAAGGACCGTGAAGCCGTCTCACTGCGTCGATCACGGAACCGCTTGGTTCCCTCGCCGAAGTTCAGATGCCGAGTTTAGCCGAGTTTCGCCGGCTCCGCGACACGGACGCCGCAGAAGCTCGCCGTGGTCATCGACACCAGCCGCAGCCGAGGAATCTCGGTAATCTTGGGAACGGTCAACCACCGTCGATCTCAAGGAGAATCCCATGGCCCAGCAGGCCGGCACGGCCAATATCGGAGTCATCGGACTGGCGGTGATGGGCTCCAACCTGGCCCGCAATCTGGCTAGCCGACGCGGAAACACGGTTGCGGTCTTCAACCGCTCGTATGAGCGAACCGAGACTCTGCTCCGGGAGCACCCGGAGGCCGGCTTCGTGCCCGCTGCCAGCTATGCCGAGTTCGCCGCCGCGCTGTCACGGCCGCGGACCGCGATCATCATGGTGCAGGCCGGCCGCGGCACGGACGCCGTCATCGACGCGTTGACCGAAGTCTTCGAGCCCGGCGACATCATCGTCGACGGCGGCAATGCGCTCTTCACCGACACGATCCGCCGCGAGAAGGCCGTGCGCGAGAGGGGCATCAACTTCGTCGGCGCCGGGATTTCGGGCGGCGAGGAGGGCGCCCTGACCGGGCCCTCCATCATGCCGGGCGGCTCTGCCGAGGCGTGGCAGACGCTTGGCCCGATCCTCAGCTCGATCGCCGCAGTGGTCGACGGCGAACCCTGCGTCACTCATGTCGGCACCGACGGCGCCGGTCATTTCGTGAAGATGATCCACAACGGAATCGAGTACGCCGATATGCAGCTGATCGCCGAGGCCTACGATCTGCTGCGTCAGGCCACCGGCTACTCCCCCGCGCAGATCGCCGCGATCTTCGCCGAATGGAATACGGGCGAACTGGAGAGCTATCTGATCGAGATCACCGCCGAGGTACTGGTCACGGTCGACGGGGAAACCGGCCGGCCGCTGGTTGACGTCATCCTCGATCAGGCCGGCTCCAAGGGCACCGGGGTCTGGACCGTGCAGACTGCGCTCGACCTCGGCGTCCCGGTCTCCGGCATCGCGGAGGCGGTCTTCGCACGATCGCTGTCCGCAAGACCCGCGCAGCGGGCCGCTGCGGCCACGCTGCCCGGCGCAGCCGGAGATTGGCGCCTCGATGACCCTGCGGCGTTCGTCGAAGACGTGCGGCTGGCCCTGTACGCCGCCAAGATCATCGCCTACTCCCAGGGTTTCGACGCGATTGCCGCGGGCGCTGAAGAGTACGGCTGGGACATCAGGAAGGGCGAGATCGCCAGGATCTGGCGGGGCGGCTGCATCATCCGCGCCCAGTTCCTGAACCGGATCACGGAGGCGTACGCCGAGGACCCGGGTCTTGTCGCCCTGGTCGCTGCCCCCTACTTCACCCAGGCTCTGGCACGGGCGCAGGAGCCATGGCGCCGGGTGGTCGCGGGCGCGGCGATGGCCGGTCTGCCGACACCGGCGTTCGCCTCGTCGCTCTCGTACTACGACGGACTGCGCGCCCGGCGTCTGCCCGCCGCCCTGATCCAGGCTCAGCGCGACTTCTTCGGGGCGCACACCTACCAGCGCATCGACAAGCCGGGCTCGTTCCACACCCTCTGGTCCGGCGACCGCACCGAGCTCCCCGTCCCCACCTGAGTTGCGGACTTTCGTCCCAAAACAGGGTGCTTTTGGCGCGGGAAACCCCCAAAGTCCGCAACTCAGGTGGGGGCGAGGAGGGGGAGGGCGTCCCATTCGGCCATGGTCATGCCGGGAGGGAGGTCGGAGAAGACGAAGCGGCGCATCGCGTCGAGGGTTCGGGCGACCTCGGCTTCCCGGCTCAGCGGCGCGGTCAGGCTTGCGGTGGCGAAGCCCTCCAACAGGACTTCGAATGAGGCCGTCACGGCCGCCGAGGCGCCCATCAGCGCCGTCGCCGACTCGATGCCTCGGTACATCAGCCCGCTTGCCGCCCTGACGGATTCGGCCAGTTCCGTCGAACGCGAGGCCAGGCCGTAGAGCTCGTAGCGCAGCGCCACCTTGCGCGGGTCGCGGTGGGCGAGAACCTCGGCGAGCGCAACGAGAGCCTCCCCACGGCTCGCCTTCTGCAGCACGGCGGCGCGCATGGTGCTGACGAGCTCGGCGTTGCGCTGCTCCAGACCGTCAACGAGCGCTTCACCCAGAATCTGGGCGAGTGAGTCGAAGTAGTAGGTGATGGCGGCAACCGGCACGCCCGCTTCCCGAGCGATTCTCCGCGCCGAGACCGCACCCGCTCCCTCAAGGACCATGATCCTCGCCGTCGCGGCCACGATTGCGGCACGTCTCTCGATGCTGCGCTGCTGCTGTGGTTCCTTGGACATGCGATACCTTCACGCAGATGGAGTATCGGGTACCCTGCCAACCCGATGGGAGGGTACCCGATACTGTGCAGACCAATCACACGGGAATTCGCCGGGCGCTGAGCTGACAATTACCCGAAAACCGTCAGTGGCGCCAAGTGACGACGTGCGTTGCTGCACGACAAGCATACACAAAACGGTACCGGTGCACCACAAATCACCGTGTGTCGCGGTCTCCCCCGTGCCTACGCGGCGCCGTCGAACATCGACGTGACGGAACCGTCCTCGAAAACCTCGTGGATTGCTCGAGCGATCAGCGGCGCGATCGGCAGGATCGTCAGGCGGTCCCAGCGCTTCTCGTCGGGGATCGGCAGGGTGTCGGTCACCACGACCGAGTCGATGAAATCACTCCGCAACAGGTCGACGGCCGGGGGCGAGAAGATGGCGTGGGTCGCCGCGACGACCACGGCGGTCGCGCCGTTGGCCTTGAGTGCCTCGGCCGCCTTCACGATCGTGCGACCGGTGTCGATCATGTCGTCGACGATCAGGCACACGCGACCCGCCACGTCGCCGACGATCTCGTGCACGGACACCTGGTTCGGCACCAGCGGATCACGCCGTTTGTGGATGATCGCCAGCGGCGCGCCGAGCTTGTTGCTCCAGATGTCGGCGACCCGGACCCGACCCATGTCCGGGGAGACGACGGTGAGGGTTGCGGGGTCGAGCTTGCTGAAGTGCTCCAACAGCACGGGCATCGCGAACAGGTGGTCGACCGGCCCATCGAAGAAGCCCTGGATCTGGGCGGCGTGCAGGTCAACCGACATCAACCGGTGGGCACCCGCCGCCTTGAACAGGTCGGCGATCAGGCGTGCGCTGATGGGCTCGCGGCCACGCCCCTTCTTATCCTGTCGGGCGTAGGGATAGAACGGGGCGACGACCGTGATCCGCTTGGCGGAGGCGCGCTTGAGGGCGTCGACCATGATCAGCTGTTCCATCAGCCACTCGTTTATCGGCGAGGTGTGCGACTGGATCACGAAGGCGTCGGCCCCGCGAACGCTCTCATCGAAGCGCGCGTAGATCTCACCATTGGCGAAAGTCCGGGTATCCGTGCTGACGAGCTCCGACCCCAGCTCGGTCGCGATCTGCTCGGCGAGTTCCGGATGGGCCCGCCCCGAGACCAGAACCAGTCGCTTCTCGCCGCTTGCGGTGATCTCCGCCACGTCCACTTCGCTTTCTGCCGTCTCCAGCGACCGCTATTCCGTATCGGTTTCCCGTGCCGCCAGAGCCGCCGCAGAACCGGGACGATGGGTCTGCACCCAGTCATCAATATTGCGTTGAGGAGCCACGGTGATCGCCAGTGAACCGGCGGGAACATCCTTGCGGACCACTGTTCCGGCGCCCGTATACACTCCATCCCCAATACTAACGGGGGCCACGAACACGTTGTGCGCACCGCTGCGCACGTGCGAGCCGACGGTTGTGCGGTGCTTGGCGACTCCGTCGTAGTTGGCGGTGATGGTGCCGGCGCCGATGTTCGACTGCTCCCCCACCTCGGTGTCACCGATGTAGCTGAGGTGCGGGACCTTGGAACCGGCACCGATCACCGCGTTCTTGGTCTCGACGAAGGTGCCGATCTTGCCCCCGGCGCCGAGGATGGTACCGGGACGCAGGTAGGCGAACGGGCCGACGGAGGCGGCGGCCCCGATCACGGCCAGCGTCGCATCGGTGCGGTTGACCCTGGCCCCCTGACCCACCTCGGTGTCGCGAAGGGTCGTGTCGGGGCCGACGACGGCTCCGCGTTCGATCGAGGTCGTCCCGGTCAGCTGAGTCCCGGGCAGGATCTCGACGTCCTCGGCGAGCGTGACGGCACGGTCGATCCACGTGGTCGCCGGATCCTGCACGGTGACGCCGGCCCGCTGCCAACCGCGGACGATCAGGGCGTTCAGCCGAATGCCGGCCTCGGCCAGTTGCACGCGATCGTTCACCCCGGCAACCAACCAGGATTCGGCGACCGGGATCGCGAACACGTTCTCGTCCCGTGCCCGCAGCAGTCCGATCGCGTCCGTCAGGTACTTCTCGCCCTGGACGTTGTCCGTGCCTATCGAGGCGAGTGCCGCTCCCAGTGGCCCGGCCGAGAAGACGTAGGTGCCGCTGTTGACCTCCGTCACGGCTCGCTCGGCCTCGTCGGCGTCCTTCTGCTCGACGATTCGATCAAGGCTGCCGTCTGCCGCGCGGATCACCCGGCCGTAGCCGGTGGCGTCATCGAGGATCGCCGACAGGATCGTCGCCGCGGCGGCGCGCGCGCGATGTTCGGCGAGCAGTTCAGCCAGGGTGTCGGCATCCAACAGCGGCACGTCGCCGCTGAGCACCAGGATCTCGCCGCCGAACCCCTCCGGCAGGGCGGCGACGGCCTGCTCCAGAGCCCGGCCGGTGCCGGGCATCTCGTCCTGGTCGACGATGACCGCAGCGGGAGCACGCTCGGTGATGGCGGCGGAGACCAGCTCGCGGTCGTGTCGGACCACGGCGACCAGGTGCGCGGGTGCCAGGGCTTCCGCGGTGCCGAGCACATGCGCGATCATCGGCACGCCAGCCAGCTGGTGCAGTACCTTGGGCGTCTGCGAGCGCATCCGGGTACCCTGCCCCGCCGCAAGAATCACGATGGCAAGGCGGCTGTCAGTCATCGTCGGAGTCCTCCCTCGGGCCGGTGCCGATCGCCTCCAGCGTAGTCGGCCGGGCAGGCACCGTGCCTTATGATCGTGCCGTGGACATCAGGGTAGCGGCGTATTGCGTGATCACCGACGGTGACCGGATGCTGCTCTCGCATTGGAACGAGGCGGGCCGCTCGGCCTGGACCCTGCCGGGCGGCGGAATCAACCCCGGCGAGGACCCGACCGATGCGGCGGTCCGCGAGACCTTCGAGGAGACCGGCTTCCGGGTCGAGCTCGGTGAGCTGCTGGGCGTCAACTCGATCGTGATCCCGGCGGCCAGGCGCAGCAGTCCGCCCACGGAGCGGGATCTGCACGCGATCCGGATCATCTACCGCGCGATCGTGACCGGCGGCGAACTGACCTTCGAGCTGGACGGTTCGACCGACTACGCCGGATGGCATCTGATCGCCGACGTCTCCGGCCTGGTGCACACCTCGCTCGTGGAGTTCGGCCTGGAGCATGTCTGAGCGCTAGGCTCGTGCTGCGAGAAGAGGAGCGATGATGCAACTCGATGGTGCCCCTTCGATCCCGCGCACCGCCGCGACCGTGCTGGTGCTGCGCGATGATCCATTCGAAGTGCTGATGCTGCGTCGGCACGCGCGCGCCACCTTCCCGTCGATGCTGGTGTTCCCCGGGGGCGTGGTGGATCCGGGCGATTCCGAACCGACGTGGGATGACCTGGTCTCGGGGGACGCGGGCCTCACGGCCGAGCAGCGCGCCATCCGCATCGCCGGCGTCCGGGAAACCTGGGAGGAAGCGGGACTGCTGATCGCCCACCACGGTGAAAAGCACCCCGGCTCCGACGCCTCGACCCCGTTCCCGGCTGTCGCTCGCGGCGCCGGCAACGGTCGCATCGCCCTGGATGAACTCCAGCATTTCGCACACTGGGTGACCCCAGAAGTTGAGCCGAAGCGCTTCGACACCAGGTTCTATCTCGTTCGCGCCCCCGAGGGCCAGATCGCCCAGGCGGACGGCGGCGAGACCCTGGAACACCGGTGGGTGAACCCGCGCGAAATGCTGGAGCGCGCCGGATCCGATCAGCCCCCGCTGATGTTCCCGACCCGACTGAACCTACTGCGCCTCGCCGAGAGCGAGAACAGCGAGCAGGCCATCGCCGCAGCGCGGCAGCGTCCCCGCTTCACCGTCCGGCCGACGGTCGACCGGGTCACCGACGGAGTAGTCGTGTCGATCCCCGCCGAGGCGGGCTACCCGGTCACCGAGCAGTTCGCGCCGATGCGCCAACCATGAGCCCGGGTTTGCACTGGCCAGTTGGGGTCCGCGATCACGAGTCTCGCCCCGGTGAGGAGACCGGCATCCCCAGTGCGGATGCCGCATCCAGCAGTCGTTCGTCATACGCCACGAACGCGGTGAGGTCGTCCTCCAGTTCGAGCGCACTCGCGAGGTGGATGGCGTCGAGACTTCGGAGGGATCGCGGGGCGAGGCGAGCGGCCGCGTGGAGCACCGCGCCCGAGATGTCGATGAGCGCGAGGCTGGCGACGACCGCGACCGCGGCCTCGACTCGGCGGGGATCGGCACGGGCGACGGCGCGCACGACCTCGGTCCGGGAGAGGGCGCTGCCAGCCAACGGGGATTCACCCAAGTCCGCCGCGAGCGCAGCGGACTCGCGTTCGTCGACCACGAGCTTGACCAGCGCGGACGAATCCAGGTAGAGCATTCAGAGCCGCTCTTCGCGGAGTTCCTCAAGGATCTCGGAGACCGAGGGACCCGCGTAGTTCGGGTCGAGCGGCTGGGGAGGATGCTCCCCGAGGTAGTGCTGCAGGTTTGCCTTCCCCGGCGTGATCAGCCCCTGCTCGAGCATCTCCTGGTAGCGCGACTTCCGCTCCGCGGCAACCGGCGTGAGCATCGCGACGGGCACGCCGCGGTCGGTCACCTGAATCGACTCGCCGCGCTTCACGCGCTCCAGGTACCTGCTCGCGTTCTGGCGCAGCTCCCGCACGCCGATACTCTCCATGTGCTACACGGTAGCACTATTCCCGCCGTGAGTGAGCCCGGTTTCAGGGTGAACAACAGGAGAACAGCAAGGACGGTTTCCGGTGCCGATCGTTCGCATTCGGCTCCTACACTGTCGCCATGTTCACCCGACGCTCGGCGTCGAGCTGCGCGTGCACCAGTCGTACCCGTGGGATGACATCGCCACCCAGACCCTGCCCGCCGCGATGACGGAGGATTGCCCCGCCGACCTCGACGCGAAAGTGTACGCGAGCGAGCGCTGGAGCTTCACCCGGGTCAACATCAGCGCGGTGCCGACCGCGGCCTCAACCGCGGACTGGCCGAGCGACGCTCCGATCGGCATCGCACCGTCCGCAGAATTCGCGCCGATTGCCGCGCGCGGGTTCGTGGTCAACGACGCCGCCGCCGGGGCGGAGCTTCCCCTGTGCCGCCAGGACAAGTCGTTCAACAGTGCCGGCAACGGCGGCATCGCCATCGGGATCCCGCAGGACACCCCGGAAACCGGTGCGGTCGGCGGCTTCACGAAGTGGGCCAACCACCGCTTCGGCTTCGACGCGCCCGGCATCACGCTGACGGACTGCGCATTCCAGGTTCTGCCGCTCGGCGAGCAGTACGGTGCCGGCGCCGCCTGGAGTGAAATCAGCGATGGGCACACCTGTTCAATCGGCGCCGGCCAGGAGTCGAAGGAATACTAGCCGTTCCTCAGCTCGCCCAGTTCGAGGTCGCGAGCGGTCTGCCGACGCTTTGCCTTGCATTAGTCCATTGGACTAACTACACTGGCCCCATGGCCAAGACCGTCAACATTCACGATGCGAAGACAAATCTGTCGCGAATTCTCGAGCAGGTCGAAAAAGGCGAAACCGTCGTGATTGCCCGTGCGGGGACCCCGATCGCCGACCTCGTTCCGCATCGGGAGCGTTCGATCGCGATCGGAACTCTGAAGGGCCGGATCCACGTGGAGGACGACGCCTTCTCGTGGCCCGATCCCGAGATCGCCCGGATGTTCTATGGTGACGATGATCCTGCTTGACACCAATGTGCTGATCTGGCTGATGACCGATTCGGAGCATCTCGGGCCGCGAGCCCGCAACGAGATCGTCAGTGCATCCGCGGTGTTTTCATCGCCGATGTCGATCATTGAAGTCAGGATCAAGTCCATGCTGGGCAAGTTGTCCGTGCCGGAACCCTTCGCCGAGCTCGTGCGTGATAGCGGAGTTCAGGAGTTGCCGCTCAGCCACGGCGATGCCGATGCGATCTCGGCGTTCCCGGAGTTGGCGCGCCATGATCCCTTTGACCGGGCTATCGCCGCCCAAGCCTTTCAACGTGGCCTCGCCCTGATGACCGCTGACCGGGTGCTGCTCGCACTGTCGCGCCCGTTCATCCGCGACGCGCGGATCTGAAGCTCGAGCGCTCAGGGCATCCGGACAAGGGCGAGCAGCCGCTCCCGCCCCCCACTGTTCCAGTAGCACGTCTGCAGGACCACGTCGGCACCGAAGCCCGCGGTCGCCGCCGCGGCGTTCTCACCGGCTTGGCCATCGCGCTCCGCGGCGACGACGTACCGCCCGTCCAGACCTGTCCCTGTGAGCGTCACGGCGTCGCCGATCAGCATCTCGAGAACGACGGATCCCCCGCAGTTGTTGTGGGCGCCGACGATGGGTGCATCGGCTCTCAGCTCCATTCTGACCCACAGGCATCGGTCGATCTCGGCCTGGTACCCGACCGTGTCAATCGTGATCGACCATGACCTCGGGCCCGTGGGCGCAGGCTCGGGTACCGGCACCGGGGCGCCCGCCATGCCCACGAGTCCGGCGGCGACCGCGAGCATCAGGATCGACGAGAACAACCCTCGGCTCAGCACGGCGCGCCGCGTCGCCCGATGATAGGCGATGAACGGGTCATCCGCACGCCGGTCTCGTGGCATCAGCCGAACACGCCGTTCACGTAGTCGTGCGTGCGGGGGTCGATCGGGTCGGCGAACATCGCCTCAGTGTCGCCGTGCTCGACGATCATGCCGGGGGTTCCCTGCGCGGCGAGGAAGAACGCGCATTGCTGCGACACGCGCTGCGCCTGCTGCATGTTGTGGGTGACGATGACGATGGTCACTTCGTGCGCGAGCTCGAGCATGGTCTCCTCAATCACGCGGGTCGAGGTCGGGTCGAGCGCCGAGCACGGCTCATCCATCAACAGCACCCGGGGGCGCACGGCGAGCGACCTGGCGATGCAGAGGCGTTGCTGCTGACCTCCCGACAGTCCGGCGCCGGGCGCCCGGAGGCGGTCCTTCACCTCCTTCCACAGCCCCGCCTTGGTGAGGCACGACTCGACGAGTTCGTCTTTCTCGTCGCGAGACACGCGGGTGCCGGTGAGCTTGAGTCCGGCGATCACGTTGTCGTAGATCGACTGGGCGGGGAACGGGTTCGGTTTCTGGAACACCATCCCGATGTCTTTGCGCGCGTCAACGAGTTTGCGCGTCGGGTCGTAGATGTCGACGCCGTCCAACAGCACTTCGCCGGCGAGAGACGCCGAAGGCACCAGCTCGTGCATCCGGTTCAGGATGCGGAGGTACGTCGACTTGCCGCATCCTGACGGTCCGATCAGCGACGTGATCACACCTGCCGGCATGGTGAGCGACACCCGGTCGAGTACCTGGTGGTCGCCGAACCAGGCCGAAATGTTGCGACCCTCGAGGGATGCGAGCGGGGCGGGTGGCATTGCCGGATCCTTCTGCTTGACGTCGGTGGCGGATGCTGCGCTCCGGCGTTCACGCGAGAACCAGCCCAGCGGTCCCCACGCCGCAGGCCCCGGAGCGATCGGTGGTGCCGCCTGCTCGGGAGACGCCAGGGCGTCGGGGTCGGTCGTTCGGGTGGCGGCGGGCTCGGCATCCGTCTCCGGGGCCTGCGCCGCGTCGATCGGTGCGGCCAGCACCTCGGTTTTGGTATCTGCGCCGACGTAGGCGGACGCTGAGTTCTCGTGCATGGCAAGGCCCCTTACAGGAGGTTTGGGAGGAGTCGGACGACCTCACCGGTGACCCAGAGGCCGGCGAGTATGGTGAGCGGGACGAAGACGATCCAGGTGCGGCGTGGTCCGACGTGTCGGTACGCCCAGACGGCGGCGATCTCTACGACGATGAGGAATTGGAGGGCGAAAACGAGTGCCCACACTTTGGAGGTGTCGCCCTGCAGCTCGCGGTCGGCCTCCTGGAGGGTGACGAAGTTGGTGAGCCGCTGGCCGCGCGGCTTCGTCTCGCTGACGAGTTGCGCGTCGACGCGGGCGATCCCCACCGGTGCGAACGGCACCCCGCGGGCGGTGGTCAGGATGACGCGGCTCTCGCCGGCTGTGAGGCGGGGCGGCGATGGGTCGCCGGCGTAGCGCAGCCCGATCACCTCGTACTCGTGCTCGCCCTGGCCGGTGATGATCGTGAAATGGTCGCCGGGGGCGAGTTCCTGGATGCGGGCGAACGGCCCGCCGTAGCCGGCCGCGCGTCCCATGATGACGCTCTCGCCGGCCTGTCCGGGCAGGCTGGTGTCGCGGCGGTGGCCGGGCCCCAGCTGGGTGGTCTCCGAGTCGGTGCCTTCGACGATCACCTCGCGCACGCCCAGACGCGGGATGTCGATGATGCCCACGGGTGACCCGTCGGGAAGCAGCACGGCGTTGAAGTCGCCTTCGCTCACCGGGGCGGTGCCTTCTTCGAGCTGGTCGCGGTACGTGTCGCTGAGTTGCTGTTGCGCCACGAGATGGCGCACCTGCCCGACGACCATGACGTTGAACGCGAGCGCGAGGAGCATCGCCGACAGCATGATGAGCGAGCCGCGGACGAACTGCCCGCGCGGCGACAGCGGCGGCAGCTCGCGCACCGGTTTCGGCATCCGTCGCGGCGGCTGCGGCGGGCGCTGGCCCTTGGGCAGCTTCGGCGGCTTCGGCGGCCTCGGGGGGTTCGGCGGTTCCGCTGCTCGGGGGCGCGACTGATGTGGCTTCGATGCCGCGATCAATGCACGCAAGGAAGGCGGTCTGATCCGGGTAAGGCTCACGCGTTCACCTCCCGTATGTATCGCGGCAGTCCACAGCGAGACAGCCCGCAGAAGTGCGAAACGGTCGGGAAAGTGGCCACGGAGTATTTCCGCACGTCTATGCGAAGTACCGGCTGAGTACCGTTGAACGACGCCTGAACGCGGAGCATACGACGGGTGGAGGCATCAGAGTCCCCCGTACTCGGGTGTGCCAAACCGGCGGAACTGCAGCCCGAGCCCGCGTGAGCTGAACGTCCACCACGCCAGGCCGCTCAGCGCTCCCACTCCGCTCACGAGGGAGATGCCGAACAGCGGCGGGATGGCCACGGTCGTGTTGCGGGTGAGCGCGGAGAGCGGCACCCCGTCGACCGTCTGCGGCGCGGTGAGCGTGACGTATGCGCGCAGCACGACGTGCTGCCCGAGCCCGTCGACGCGGACCACCACGCGCCGGGTCTCGTCGGGTTCGAGGTTGTCGACGTCGACGTTCTCGATGTCGGCGAGGCGGCCACCGCCGACGTTGTTCACCCAGAAGCGGGCGGTCGAGTCGAAGGTCGAGGTCGACGTGTTCCGCACGACGAAGCTGAGCGTGAGAGTGCCGTTTCCGAGCGCGAATGACGGGGTGGCGGATGCCGACAGCCCGCTCATCCCGAGGATACCGCCCGTCGTGATCGCGTCGCCGCCAAGGGCGTCGTCGGCTGCCGCCGGGTCGAGGATGGTGGCCTGCATGACAGCGGGGGTGACCTGCGGGCCGCGGGGCGGGGTGAACGGCGGGGGGCCCGGTGGGGTGAATGGCGGGCCGGGGGTTCGGGTGGGTGACGGGCTGGGTTCGACCCCGTCGGTGACGTCGACCGTCACGTTGCCGTCCGAGTCGGTATCCGCGGCCGCCGCGGGGCGCACGACGGCCCCCGCTGCGCCGATCGACAGCGTGGCTGCGAGGATCGCGCCGACCGAGCCAACACCGAGCCACCGGGCGGCCCGGTGCGCAGCGCCGTTCCACCCGGTGATCTCGCGGCGGTGGTGGGTCACGCGTCGGTCCCTGCTCCCGCTCCGACGACCTCGCGCTCGGCCTCCGCCTTCCGCTTCGCCTCGGCCTCGGTGTGCTCGATCCACTCCTGTGCGCGCTTCGCGTCGACCTTGTTGCGCCACTTGCGGAAGAGGATGAACCCTGCGATGAGGGCGATGGCGATGAGAAGCGCCCACGGGGGCGCGATCAGGATCGTGTCGCGCGAGGTGGCGGATACCGGCATCCGCTTGGTTTCATCGTCACCCTCTACGAACGGGTTGAGCTTCACCCACGGGTTGAGGTAGCCCCAGCTGGCGATTCCGGTCAGGTCCGTCTCAAAGGTGCGCGTCGACCCGGGAAGCAGCTCCGGGATGCCGTCACCCTGCTCGCCGCCGGTCTGGATGCCGAACCAGGTGCGCGCGCCGACGGTGATGTTCGAGGCGAGGGCAATGTTTCCGGTGTTCTCGACCGTGTAATGCACACGAACGGCGCCGGTGAACGGGTTCCACCAGTCTCCGACGTACGAGGCGTTGAGGCCCGCGAGCGACAACCCGGCCTGGATGTCACCCGACACGCGCAAATACATCCGTGTGCCGATGCGGCGGTCGAGGGTCACCTGGCCGCTCGGGGTCTGTACGGATGCAGCAATGCCACCCGCGTGATCGCCGGGCGTCGCCTCGGCGGGGATGACGACGGTGAACGGCACGAGACGGGATTCGCCTGGGCCGAGGTCGAACTGCAGGCGGTTGGCGCCGTTCTCGAACTGCACCCAGTTTCCGATGTCGGCAGCCTTCGTATCGGTTTCGAGAAGTGCGAATTCGCCAGAGTTGTCGTTGAAGGCGTCCGTCGAGAGGACCGTATACGTCTGGGCTGTCGTGCCAGTGTTGCTGACGAGGTAGTTGTCGGCGACCTGCTGGCCGGGGTCGGCGGCGTAGCTGAAGCGGGTGCGGCCATCGGGGTTGCCGTCGGCACCGGCGGGAACACCGGAGATGCCGATCGTGTCGTCCGTTGCGGCGCGCGCGGACTGGGGGGCGCCCACGATCACGCCGACAAGTGCGAGCGCGGCGATCAGGGCGACGACGAAGGCCCGGCGGATGCCGCTGACGGCACGACGGGCGGGGGATGCGGGGAGGATGGTTGCAGTCACGGGCGGTGGCATTTCGTTCGGGTGCCCGGGTGGGGCGAGGGTGGGTGGAGCGGACATGCCGTGTGGGAAAGACGCAAGGAGCGCCTTTCCCACACGGGTATCACTTAGTTATTGACGTTGTCTCGAGACTTACTTCGAGACGAGGTCCAGCGTCAGGACGGCGGTGTGCACGCCCTTGGCCGCGTTGATCGGAGCCTTGAACGTCAGATCGGTGTCGATCACGACCGGCTCGAACTCACCGGTAGCCGAACCAGCGTCGGCCGTGGCGAGTACGCCGAACGTTCCCTCGCCGGCGAGCTTCGCCGCACCAGCGGTGATGCCGTTGACGAGAGTGGTGCCGACCGGCGCGTAGCCGAGCGCGTTCGCCGCAACCGTCGTAGCACCAGCGCCGGTGAAGACCGACGAGGTGATGTTCAGGTTCCAGCCCGAGAGCACGTCGCGGTCATCGAACACCGAGACGGCGCCGAGCGCGACCGGAGTGGTCACGCGGTTACGACGGACGTTGCCGAGGTCGATCGTCTGCGCGGCCGGGGCCACGATCGCGAACTTGCCGGAGTTGGTCACCGTGACCGTGAGGTCAGTGGTGTCGTTCTGCACCTGCGACGTCGTGAGGTTGAAGGTGTCCCACGCGACCACCGTGTTGTCACTCTCCGCGAGGTAGAGCTTCGTGACCTGGTTCACCGGGACGGAGGCGGCGTCGATGGTGCCGACACCGTTCACGTCCAGGGTGACCTGGCCGGTGAGGCCGGCGGGGAATGAACCGTAGCTCAGCGTCTTGCTAGCCTGGGCGACACCAGCGTCGATCGCGAGGATCTTGCTGTCGACCGTCTCGGTGACGAGCGCAGGGTTCTCCAGCGCGGGGGTCAGGTCAGCCTCGGCGACCGGCACTGACGGGCGCGAGCACCCTCAACCACGACCGGGTCGACCGTGAACTTGCCGGTGCCAGCCTCGACGTGGATCGTACGGTAGACGGAGCCGACCGTGGTCACACCCGCGTTCGTGGTGAAGGCGATACCGGCCACCCAGTCACCACCCTGCGTGAAGACGGCCTCAATCCCGCCAAGGTTGCCGTTGACTCGGGACTGGAGGGTGAAGTCGTCCTGCAGGATACCGCCGTTGGGGCCCGCCGCTGCGGTGACGGACCAAGCCTGCCAGGTGTTCTCGCCGCCCGCGATCTGGTCGGCCTTCGCGACGAACTTGTAGATTCCGTCATACGTACCCGGAGCGGTGTAGTCCCCGGGCATGATCTCCGCGTCAAGGTTCGTCGCACTTGCCGAGATGATGAGCGCTTCCGCGCGGTCGTAGACGCGGGTGCCGTCCGAGTCTGCGTAAAGACCCGTATTGCCGTCATAGATGAAGAAGGCACCGGGGGAACCATTGGGCTGGGGGTTGACGGGATCGCCTACGGCGGCGTTGGCCGAGACTGCGCTGCTGCCCACGAGGGCGACGGCGAGGAGACCGGCCGCGGCCGCGCTCCACTTTTTGCTGATGTTCATTACATTCCTTTGTGTTAGGTGTGATGCGTTGAGTTGGGTGTTGTTGAGTTGTTGTTGAGTTGTTGTTGAGTTGTTGTTGAGTTGTGGCAACCGATTACGCGATCGCCGGTGGTAGTCGGCAGGCTGGACGGTCGGACCGGCCAGCCTGCCGACTACTTATCGGTTAGCTGAGCGCGGCGCGGAACGGCGTCGTGGTCGACGGTGCGAGGAAGCCGAACTTCTTCTTCACCGAGCCGGCCTGCGACGCCAAGGTGCCGGTGTTACCCAACTTCTGGCCCGCAGTGCTCACGAGGTCGGCAAGACCGGCGCTGTACTTGGCGTCTCCAGCGGTAACGCGGGCATTCTCGACGACGATGTAGGTGTCGCGACCCCAGTGGCTGTCGGCGTAGTACGCGGCGTTCGGGACCATCGAGGTGCCGGTGCCGGTGACGGCCGGGGTGCCTGCGATGGGGGATCCGACCAGGATTCCCGTGCCGCGGCGGTCGACGCCCGCACCGGTGTTCTGCGCGACCCACTGCGCAGCCGACATGGCCGTGATGGCGTTAGCCGGGAACGGGTCTCCGTTGGACAGCTTCTGCGTGTCGTGCTCCTGGCCGACCTGGACGCAACCACCCTCCGAGACCTCGATCATGCTGGCCTCGGTGACGCCGATCTTCGACATCCAGTCCTTGCGCGTGCCAGAACCGGCCTGCGGAACGATCGGGATGATCGTCGTGCCGCCGACCTGGGTGATCGTGCACTCGTAGAGGCCCTTGAGGGTGGCCTGGTCGATGTTCTCGAACACCGCGTTGGTGCCGCCGGAGTGCGCGTACGTGAGGGCGTCGCGACCGAACGGGATGTAGCGGAGGAGTCCGGCGGAGTTGACCGTCGCACCCGACGAGGAGCGGGCGACGTCGACCTGGTTGGTGATCACCACGTTGGCAGGGCTGCCGGGCGTGGCCGAGGTGTACGGCGCGCCGTCGATCGAGCGGCTGAGAGCCTTGACCCCGTCACCCGAACCGTTCGGGCGGCCGAAGATGGCACCGAGCGACTTCGGCTGGATCGTGGTCGACCCGTATGCGTCGAAGTTCGCAGCGGGTGCAGTTCCTGCGGTCGAGCGAACGTTGCCGCCGGAGATGGTCGTGCCGTTGGTGAGGGCGTTCAGCACGTCCTGCAGGGTGTCGGAGCCGACGACAACGGGGCCGTTGGCGACGGGCTCGGCGTTCGCGGCCGGTACGGTGGCGAACAGCGTCGCGGCGAGGCCGAGGGCGGCGCTTACCGCGACAAGCTTCTTCTTGTTCATAACATTCCTTATTCTCAAAGTGGTTTCTTGGGCAACAACCGGCTACTCGGCGAGCAGCCGACTCAAGGCGGATGGGGTGACCACCTACCCGTAAAGCAGGTTCCCGGCACCAGGTGAATAAACGGGGCAGCTTTGGCGAAGGACTGCTGTACCGATGCTGTGCGGCAGGATCACGCCCGCCTCCGGATGCGGGTGACCACCGGCACGGCGAGCGCCGTGGCGAGTCCGGTGGCGAGTCCGATGGGCACAGCGGCGGCCGCGGGCCCCACCTCGGGGTCCTGCGGCGTCGCTGCTCCAGCGAGCTCGCCCGCCGCCTCCCCCGTGACGATCGGCTCCGTCGTGGGGGCCCCCGTCGTGGGGGGGCCCGTCGTGGGGGGCGCGCCCGCCGACTGCTGAATGGTGGGCCCGGCGGCGGCCGTACCCGTTCCACCGACCGAGCTTGAGGCCGGCGGCACCGCAACCGTCACTCCTCCCCGCTCGATCACGTCGGCGGCGGCTAGCGCGCGCGTAACCCAGGACTGCGGCAGCGGGGCGTATCCGGGAGGCAATTCACCGATGTCGGTCCCGGGTGACTGCCCCTCCCCAGCCGCATAGCGGATCAGGTCGGCGTAGACGGCGCGCAACTCGGCGTCGGTCTGCTTGGGGTTCAGTGCCGCATACACCGGCATCGTCAGAGGATACGAGGTTGTCGCCGCCTTCGCGGACGCCCCTGACAGGTCGTACGTCATGACCGCGGGCTGTGCTGCAATCGGCGTCATCGCCGCCGCCGCGGCAGCCAGGCTGTCCGGCGTCGGCGAGACGAACTCGCCCGCAGGGTTGCGCAGGGACGCGGTCACCGTCTGGTACAGCTCGGCGGCGGGGGTCGAGGTGAGCCCGATCACCTTCTGGCTCCCATACAGTTCGCGCACGGAGCTGTCCCACTTCGGCGGCCTAGCGTCCTTGTTCCAGCCGCCAAGGGTCATGCCGTCCCCGCGGAGCACGTGATAGGCGGAGTCGGCGAGACTGTGCGTGTATGGGCGGTTCGTGACGAGGTTGATGGGGCCGGTACCGTTCGCTGGATCGGTGACTGTGGTATCGGGCTTCTCCACTGGGTCAGCCTTGGGGAAGGTCTGGGTCGGCAACGCCAGACCCTGATCCGTGGGGTTGATCTCGGGGTTGGTCGAGTACCACGGGTTGACGATCATGCCGTTCTCGTCCGGCGTGCCGTCAAGCCATTTCCGCGCCTCCGGATCAGAGAGTACGTACTCCCACAGGCGCACCGCGACATCCGAACGACCCGACGGCGTGAGCATGTCGGCCACCGATGCAGACGTGATGATCTGCTTCGCCCACTCCGGATCATTGATCTCCAGGAATTCGGGATCCCGCAGGAGGGTGCGCGGGTTCTTCCCCGGTTCACGGAAGCTGATGTACCCGATGTGGCTCTTGTCTGCCCCATTCGGCAGCGTATCGACATAGGAAGCCGTGAGCAGCTTGGCAACCAGCCGAGGCGTGAGCTTCATCTCGGTCATCGGCAGACCCGCGCGAGCTTTCTCTTCGGGACTCGCCTCCTGAGGGTGTGGCTGCCGATCGATCGAAAAAGAGATGGCGACGGCCGAGAGCGCGACGGGGGCGTAGGCCACCGGATCAGTGGTATCCCCGACCCGGCTCAGGTCAAGCGGCTGCGAGGTAAACGCCAGCGGGCTCGGCTCGGTCCCGGCTGCCCTGGCCACCGCGTCGGCTTCGCTTCCCGCGCTGAGCACGAACGGCGACCCGTTCTCGCCCGCGCACAGCTTCGGCTGCCACGAGCCCATTGCGGTACTGATCAGTTCGCTGCCAGCCAGCTGACGCTCCGCGGCTCCGATCTGGCAGCGCACGCCAAGCGGCTTGAATTCGAGCTTGACGGCGACATGGTGCTCCCAGGCATCCCACCACAGGCCCGATCGCGTAATGAGCGACGACCCGGAGTCTCCGGTGCCGCGGGGGATGACCACCAGCCAACACGACTGGCCTACGACGGTGTTGTCGGGCTTGATGATCGGGGCACCGCAGCCGAGACCCGTCGACTGCATCGCGGTCTGCACCTCGAAAGGCACCGATCCCGAGCCACCGGCTCCCGCGGCGGCCCACTTCACCTCGTTCGTCGTGAACGCGGTGAAGAACTGGTTCGTCCCAAGAGCGACGGCGTCGGCACCTGTCTTCTGTACGACGTTGCCAGCGGCGTCGGTGGTGAGGGCATTGACCACTCGGTCCGCAGGAGCGCGTGTCTCGTCGACGATGCCCTCAGGGTTGGTGGCGACGAACGGGATGCCGGTATACGTCGCGAACGTCGGATCCACGTGCGTGTAGGGGAGATCCTCCTCGGCGACGTTCTCGGTTTCGATGTAACCGTCACGCGAAGCGCCCCACGCGAGTGTGCCGCCGTACTGGCACGTGCGACGGTCGGGGTGTCCCTCGTTATTCGGGTCCTCACCCCAACACTGCGCGAACTGCAGGAAGTTGGTGCCACCGACGTTCCCTGACGGAACCGTGGACTTCAAGCCGCCGGTCCAGCTCACCCGGATGCCCTGGGAGACGAGATCCTTCGTCTGCGAGATCGTGACCTCGAGGTCGGGGAAGGGGGCGCCGTCGGGTTCGAGAGCGTTGTCCTTGTTGGTGAGGGTCACGGCGCTCGAGGTGAGCTCGTCGTCCGTGGCGGCGTGGGCGGGGTCTGACTGGATGACGGCACCGCCGGTGCCGAGGAGCGATGCGGTGAAGAAACCCACGACAAGGCCGGCGAAGGTGGCGCGGGGCCAGAGTCGGGGCTGGGCGCGTTTCGTCCTGCGTCGCTCGCCCAACGAACGGGGGCGCGACGGGGTGGGGCGGCGGCGGGTCATCGCGCGGCCCCTCCGCGGAAGCGGCCAGACAGGAATGGGGGCACCGCCACCACTGCGATCAGCAGCAGCACCGCGCCGAGCATCACCGACTGCTGCCAGCCCCAGGCCTCCCCATCGACCTTGAACGGGGAGGCGATGGCCTGACCGGCGACCGCACCCGACCCGCCAGAGATCAGATTGCCGCTCGAATCATACACCGCCTCGGCGCCCGCAGCCGCGTTGCCCTCCGCCGCTGCACCCCCGCCGCCCGCAGCACCGGGGCCGCCGGCTGCCGAGCCGCCGGTGCCAGATCCGGTCACCGCGGTCTCCTGCTTGGCGCCGGCGGTGCCCGTCACACACTGGTTCGGGCCGCGCTTGTCGCAGTCCGCGGGCTGAGCGGCGGTCAGCGCGAGCTGGTTGCTGCTGGGCGAATCGCCGGGCTCGAACGTCGGGTTATTGCAGGTGTTCGGGTCAGTGGTCGCGGTGGAACCCGGAATCCGCCGGATCTGCTCGAAACCCGCCAGCACCAGGTTCATCGGCAGCGGCGAATAGCCGAGGTCCTCGGCCTGCCGCTGGCCCTCGCAGAGCATGTAGCTCGCGAAGACGCTGAGCGTCGAGCCCTTCGCCGTGGTGAAGGTCTTACCGCCGAGTTGCGTCGGCACGATCATGTAGGAATAACTCGAGAGCGGGTACGTGCGCGGATCACCGCTGTTGTACACGCCATCGAGGATCTGCGTCAGGTCGGTATTGATCTGCGCCTGCATCAGCGCCACAGCCACCGAGTCGGCGGTCGGCTCGACATAGTAGTCCGCCTTGTTGAGCACCTTGGCGACTGGAAACCCCTGCTCGAGCGCATAGGAGTACTCCACGTAGTTGATCGACCCCTCGCCGTAGCCCTGTGCGACGTACCCAGAGACACCATCCGACCCCTTCAGGGCCTTGCCGTTAGCCGGCGGCGGAAACTGCGACCTCATGCCCGCGGTCCACAGATCACCATGCTGCTTCGACATCCACAACGAGAACTGCGCCGAGGAGCCTGAGCCATCCGAGCGCACCACCGGCACGATGGCCCGATCGGGCAGCGCGAGTCCAGGGTTGTCGGCCTGGACAGCCGGGTCGTTCCACTTGGTGATCGCGCCGGTGAAGATCTTGGTGATCACGGGGCCCGACAGTCGGAGATTCGTGACCCGCTTGCCGCCGATATTGAGGTGGTACATGAACGCCGTGCCACCCGCGACGATCGGCATGTAAGCGTAGCCGAACGGAGGCACCTCCGGCGCCGAGCCGTCCTCGGGGCGGGACTGGAACGGGATCTCGCTGACGGCGAAGTCGAGGTCGCCGTTGATGTACTCGCGGCGACCCTGCGTCGACCCGACGCCGTTGTAGTTGACAGTCATGCCGTAGTTCGACGCGACGTTGGTGCGCCACTGGTCGAGCGCGTTCTGCGACCACGTCGACCCGGATCCGGTGATCGGCTCGTAAGTCTCAGCGGCATGAGCGGGCGCCGCCGCGCCGGCAGCGATCAGCAGCGCTCCGAAGGCGGCGATCCACCGCACGGTGCGGCGCTTCATCGGGGTCATTGCGGTTCCTCCATGGGGTGATCGGGTGCTGGCTGGGCGGACGCCGACGAGGCGGCGCGCTGCTCGTAGCGGACGAGGTCGCGCCCGGACCGCGCCAGAGCGGCGCGGCGCTGGCGAACAGACAGGTCACCGGCGCCGCGACCGCCGAAGAAGCGGGCGATCGCGAACAGCATCAGCACGAGCAGCATCAGAACCGCGGCCGTGCCGGGCCAGGGGCTAGACCAAGTACCTGTGACTGCACGCCTCCCGGAACAGACACGCTGTACGGGCTGACCATGGCGATTCGCAACATCTTGGAGCCGGACAATCCTGGAGGGTCAATCACCCCGTATACCGTACGACACGAGCGAGCAAGGTGCACAAACAGCGACGAAACATCAATGAGATGCAGGTTTAGCGATGTGCGGACTCGATTACAGTTTTAAAGCATTGTAAGAAGTCGTTCCACTCGCGAACAAATATCATCACGAATTTGACGAACAGCATGAATATCTTTACCCGCTGGATAAGCAACCGGCCAGTCGATGTATCGCTTGCCCGGAATGTACGGGCAAGCATCCCCACACCCCATCGTCACCACTACATCAACTGCGTGCAACATGTCCATTGTCCAGCGCTGCGGCTGTTCGGAGGTGATATCGATACCAATTTCAGACATTGCCACTACGGCAATTGGATTTAGCAGCGAGGCAGGTTCGGATCCTGCGGAGAAAACCTGCACTGTGTCCGCGCCGAGGGTGCGCATAAATCCGGCCGCCATTTGCGACCGCCCCGCATTGTGGACACAAAGGAACAACACCCTTTCATGTCTGTCATGACTCCAATTCGCTTGCGTTTAATGGAACTTGATCAAACACCGTCCGAATAATTCCCCACGCCACGAAAGCACCAACGATTTGGGAAAGCACCAGCATTGGCAATGACTCTGGGGCAATGCCAGCGAAGGTATCGCTTAACGACCGCGCAATGCTCACGGCGGGGTTGGCCAACGATGTGGATGAGGTAAAGAAATACGCTCCGGTAATCCACGCCGCAACTGTGAACGGCACCCAGGAGACGCGTCGGGCACGAATTGTTCCGTGAATGACCACTAGCAAACCGACGGTTGCCACGACTTCAGAAAGCCAAATGTTGCTTCCCGAGCGCGCCTTTTCCGAAATATTCACCGCCGACAAATCAAACATCAGATTGGCCACAATCGCCCCACTGACCACCCACGATCTGGGCAATCGTGTAGGCCACGGCATCTCTGGTTGTAATCAATCCAAGTAGACGACCCACGATCCCAACTGCTGGATTGAACGACGCACCTGATACCGGGCCGAAGATCACAATGAGTGCGACAAGAGCGCCACCCGTTGCCATGGCATTACACAGCAGTTGAAGGGCGACATCGGTTGTCAAACGCTCGGCCATGATCCCAGAACCGATGATGGCGATGACAAGCAAACCGGTGCCGAGCGCCTCAGCGGCAAGCCGACGCAATAACAAGGAAATCAGCAGCAGGCGCTTGTTGTGGCGGCACACATCGAGTCGGCATCAGCCAACACGGTGTAAAACTCCCACGCTGCGCCGTCCGGATCGCGCACCCATACCTTGTCTTGCACCGCATAGCAACACGTGCTATCCCGTTCGACTGAGTCAACCCAGCCAAGTTCCTGGAAATGATTGATTGCCGAATCCACTTCATCAGTGGACATCAATTCAACGCCGAGGTGATTGATCCGCGGATATTCGGCGCCGCCGGATCGAGGCGATTCAATGAGAACCAATTTGAGCGGTGGCTCGGCGATGACAAAGTTTGCATAGCCTTCGCGCAGTTTGGCCGGTGAAGTAGAAAACATTTTGCTGTAGAACTCCACGGCTTCGGCCAGATTCGACACATTGAGGGCGAGTTGTAGGCGTGATGACATGTCGCCATGATATATTGATGGTTATCGATATAGCAAGTCTTTCTCCCGAATTTTCTTTGACCACGAAATCAGTCATTCCATGCTGCTCAGCGGTCACTCTGGCCCCGCTGTCTCGGCACGATGCCACCCGCCTTGCCAAGGCATTCGCCGCCCTTGGTGACCCAGTTCGTTTGAGATTGTTCAGTCTGATTGCCGCCGCCGGTGACAGAGAAACATGTGCTTGTGCGTTGGTCAAACCAACCGGTCGCTCCCAACCAACGGTAAGTCATCACCTCAAGGTGTTGCGCGAGGCACATCTCATTACCAGCACAAAGCGCGGTACATGGGTGTGGTATCGCGCGATCCGCAACGCCTAGAAGAATTGCATTCAATTCTTGGCTAGTTGGATTCAGTAACCGGGATCACTCGGCCAATTCGGCGAAAACAAATGCCATTGCTCGGGTGCACGCTTGATACACACTTCCATTTCGAATATGAGCGCTTGAGTAATTCGAGCCACGTCATCACGCAATGACCCTTGTCGTTCCACGACAAGTGGTGGGCGCACCACCGTGTGGTGTCCATCCATACGATGAGTGAAATATGTGGCGACAGGAATGAGCGATGCTCCCGTACGGAGCAAAAATACAGGCTCGGCTGGCAGGCATGTGGCCTGGCCGAAAAACTCAAGCCCGCCCATCACCAAACTGCATTCCAGGGAATATCACGATCACACAACAACGTCACTGGACGATTCTG
>CAVPES010000048.1:0-16717 GCA_963703545.1 uncultured Actinomycetota bacterium | reverse complement strand
CGGTGGCGGCCACCAGCGGCATCATGCTCACGCCGGTCTCGAATCCCGACAGGCCGAGCACCAAGAGCGGAAAGGCGAGGAGCGCGGGGAGCAGGAGCCCTCCCCAGCCACCGCCACCGACGGTCAGGGCCGTGAGCCAGGCCTCGACGGCAACAGGATGGGTGAACAGTTGGATCACGCCGAAGCCGATCACGATGGCATTGAGGGTCAGGAACAGCGCGACAAGGGGGATCGCGATGTTCACGGCCTCGGTGAAGCCAAGCAGGAACACGCCACCGAGGATCAGCAGGAGCACGACGGTGATGATCACCGCTCTGCCCTCAAGGGCGTCGGCGAGGAACGGGTTCTCCATCAGGTGAACTGCCGCGTCGGCCGAGGAGAGGGTGATGGTGATGATCCAGGACGTTGCCACGAAGCCGAGCAGGATCAGCACGAAGACCTTGCCGCGCCAGAACGGCAGGAGCCGCTCGAGCATGGCGACGGAGCCCTGCCCGTTCGGGCTCTCCTTGGCGACACGGCGATACATCGGCAGCATGCCGAGCAGCGTCAGCGCGACGACGAGCAGGGTTGCCAGCGGGGACAGCGCCCCGGCCGCGAGTGCGGCGATGCCAGGGAGGTAGGACAGTGTTGAGAAGTAGTCGACCCCGGTCAGGCTCATCACCTTCCACCAGGAATGCGTCGTGGCGGTCGATTCCGCCGCCTCCGGGCCGCTGGGCTGAACCGTGTCGCTCAGCAGCCACCGTGCGAGGCGGCTGCCCGAAGCCGGCGGAGGGGTTGGGCCCGGAACAACGGCAGGGAATTCTATGCTCCTGGCTCGGCCCAACCGTTGCTCCATCACTCTGGCGCGTCCCGACTGGGACGTGGCTCAATCATGCCATCGCGCGGCGCATTCCCGGGTAACGGCGGGAGTTCGGTTCGGGCCGCGGGCGTGGACCGGAACGCTCTGTGAATCGCTGCGAGGAGTGGCTGATTGTGGGCCCGGTGGGGCTCGAACCCACGACCCGCGGATTAAAAGTCCGATGCTCTGCCAACTGAGCTACAGGCCCGTGACTACTAATCTAGCCGATGCGGGTCCGGCGGTTGTGCGTAGGCTGGACGGGTGAGCGAAGAATTCCACAAGCCCACCTTGTTCTCGGACAGCAAGTTCGACAACTGGCAGGGTGGTGAGGACCCGGCTGAGATGTCGACCATGGCGCACGAGACCGCGCGCGCCCTGCTGACCCGGGTGCGTGCCGACCCTGATCCGGAGGTGCTCGAGCGGCTGCTGCGGTTCACCGATGAGCACGGCATCGACGCCGTGGCCGAACTGTGGTCGCGGGCCTCGGCCAAGAGCCTGCCCGGTGCGCTGTGGCGGATCTACCTGCTGCACACGCTGATCCGTCAGGATTCGGCGGGGGTGAGCTTCCTCTTTCAGCGCGGCAGTGACGCCAGCCCGACGATCGATCCCGTGGTCGCCGGCGCCGAGTCGCCCACCGGCCCCGAGCAGATTCTGCGCCTGGCCGACCAGATCCTCCGCGGTGTGTTCGACGGCGACCTTGCCGTCACGCTGGAGCGGGCTGCCGCCTTCTGCCGGGTCACCGCGGCCGGGGCGACCTCGGTCGCCGACGATGTCGACCCGCTGGCACCGGAGCGGGCCGGTGAGCTGACCCGGAGGGCGCTGCGGCTCTCGCAGCTGGCCGAGGAGCTGACTTCGTCGGCCCGGCTCTGGCGCCTCGGCGCCTTAGACTAGGAGAGCCGGACCGCAGTAACCCCGGGCTCCAATATTTGCCGCCGTGAGCGGCCTCGCGCCGAGAGGCGTTCTGCGGTCCGGCCCCCGCCTCCGCCCCGTGGCTGTCGGAAGTGCAGGAGACTACGCGCGACACGCCGCGAGCACCGTCGCCGCAGCGGCGTTTCTCGCCGGATTTCCTGCACTTCCGACAGCGCAGGGGCTCAGCCGAAGCGGCCGGAGACGTAGTCCTCGGTGGACTGCTCGGTGGGGTTCGAGAAGATCTTGGTCGTGTCGTCGTATTCGACGAGCCTGCCCGGTTTGCCGGTGCCGGCGATGTTGAAGAAGGCGGTGCGATCGGAAACCCGGGAAGCCTGCTGCATGTTGTGGGTCACGATCACGATCGTGTACTCCTGCTTGAGCTCCGTGATGAGGTCTTCGATCGCGAGGGTCGAGATCGGGTCGAGGGCCGAGCACGGCTCGTCCATCAGGATGACCTCCGGCTTGACGGCGATCGCACGAGCGATGCAGAGTCGCTGTTGCTGACCGCCCGAGATGCCCGAACCAGGCTTGTCAAGACGATCCTTCACCTCTTCCCACAGATTGGCCGCGCGCAGCGATTCCTCCACCAGGTCGTCCGAATCGGTCCGCGAGATCCTGCGATTGTTGAGCTTCACTCCGGCGAGCACGTTGTCGCGGATCGACATCGTCGGAAAGGGGTTGGGTCGTTGGAAAACCATGCCGACCTGACGGCGCACCATGACCGGGTCGACCTCCGGTGCGTAGATGTCGTCGCCGTCGATACGGACCTCGCCCTGCACCCACGCGCCCGGGATGACCTCGTGCATTCGGTTGAGTGTGCGGATGAAGGTCGACTTGCCGCAGCCGGACGGCCCGATCAGCGCGGTCACGCTTCGCGGCTCCATCGTGAGGGTGACGTCTTCGACCGCTTTGAACTTTCCGTAGTAGATGTTCAGGTCCCTGACTTCGATGCGTTTTGGCAATGGATATGGTCCTTAGAAGTTATCGGCCGAGCTTGGGGGCGAAGGTGCGTGCGATCAGTCGCGCTACCAGATTCAGCAGCATCACGATCGCGATGAGCGTCAGAGCCCCCGCCCATGCGCGATCGAGGTACGGCTGCGGGTCGGTGCCCTGGCTAATGTACGAGTAATAGACGAAATTCGGAAGACTCTGCATGCGCCCGTCGAACATGTTGAAATTGAAGTTGTTCGAGAAGCCTGCGGCGACCAGCAGCGGCGCGGTCTCGCCGATGACGCGAGCGACCGCGAGCATGACGCCTGTCGTGAGGCCCGCTACGGCAGTCGGCAGAACCACCTTGAGAATCGTGAGCCATTTCGGCACCCCGAGCGCGTAGGCGGCCTCGCGGAGCTCATTGGGCACGAGGCGGAACATCTCTTCGCTGGATCGAACCACAATCGGGAGCATGAGCACCGTGAGTGCCACGGTGCCCGATATTCCCACCCGCACCCCCGGGCCGAGGATCAGCTGGAACAGTGCGAAGGCGAACAGGCCCGCCACGATGGACGGGATTCCCGTCATCACATCGACGAAGAAGGTGATGATCTGGGCGAGGCGACCTCGACCGTACTCGACGAGATAGATCGACGCGAGCAGGCCGATCGGCACGGAGAGCAGCGTCGCCGTGCCGGTCATCAGGAGTGTGCCGATGATGGCGTGCGCCGCCCCGCCGCCCTCGCCGAGCACGTTTCGCATCGACAGCGTGAAGAAGTCGAGATCGATTCGCACGGAACCGTTGACGATCACCGTGAAGACCAGCGAGATCAACGGCAGCATCGCGATCGCGAAGGCCAGGTTCACCAAGATGCCGACCAAGCGGTCCGTCGCTCGACGACTGCCCTCCACCAGCCGTGACAGGACGTACAACACGATGCCGTACACGATCACGCCAAGCAGGACGACCGCGATGATGTTGTAATCGGACCCCGGACTGGAAGCCTGCACGAGCGCGAACACGACCGCGAACACGGCCAAGGAGCCGATCAGGATGGGCCATGACGACCAGCGGGGAAGCTGGCCCGCCGCGAAGGCGTTCGGGATGTCCCGAGTCGGTTTCAGCGTTTTGTCGGTCATCAGTTGGCCGCCGAGAACTCTCTGCGCCTGTTGACGATCACCCGGGCGATCGAGTTCACCACGAGCGTGATCGCGAAGAGGATCAGGCCTGTTGCGATCAGGACGTTGACGTTGATTCCGTATGCCTCGGGGAACTTGAGGGCCACATTCGCCGCGATCGTCGAAGGATTCACGGAACTGATCAGATTGAGCGTGATCACGCCTGATGCGGAGAGCACCATGGCGACCGCGAGGGTCTCACCCAGCGCGCGCCCCAGACCCAGCATGGCTCCGGAAATGAGACCGGGGCGGCCGAAGGGAAGTACTACCGTGCGGATCATCTCCCAGCGCGTGGCGCCGAGGGCGAGGGCGGCCTCCTCGTAGAGGCGCGGCGTCTGCAGGAATACCTCGCGCGTGATCGCGGTGATGATCGGCAGGATCATCACCGCCAGAACGATCGCCGCTGTCAGGATGGTGCGTCCGGTGCCGGAGGCGGGACCTTCGAAGAGTGGAATCCAGCTGGCATTTGCTGCGAGCCATGAGTAGATCGGCTGGATGGCCGGGGCGAGCACGTTGCCCCCCCAGAGGCCGAAGACGACCGACGGTACCGCCGCGAGCAGGTCGACGATATAGCCCAGACCGGCGGCGAGGGAGCGCGGGGCGTAGTGGGAGATGAAGAGTGCAATGCCGATGGCCAGTGGAAGTGCCATCACGAGGGCGAGGGCCGCGGCCCACAGGGTTCCGAAGAGCAACGGCAGCACGAACTCCCCGAAGCTGCGCCCTTGAAGGATGGGGATGCCTGCGGAGGGTGTCGTGACGCCGGGCATGCCCTCAAGCAGCAGAAAGCCGACGACTGCGGCGAGGGTTGCCAGGATGAGGGAGCCGGCCGTCAGGGTGCTTGCCGCGAAGATTCGATCAGCGGGTCTCTGCTTCCCGCGGAGACGACCGACTTCGCGCGGGGGGGTCATGGTTTAGTCGGCTCCAGCGGGGGTGAGGGTCGAGAGTCTGGACTCGGGCGGGGGGGGAAATCCATCCGGTCCCGCCGATCACTCTATAGTGAACGACGGGACCGGAGGACTACTCGTGAGAGCGTTACTTGATGCTGTCGATCGCAGCCTGAGCAGCCTCGGCCACCGCGGTCGAGATCGGGGCCGAACCGGCCTCCTTTGCGGCAACGGCCTGACCATCAGCACTGATCACGTAGGAGAAGTACGCCTTGACCAGATCGACCGGAGCACCCTCTGCGTACTCGTTGCAGGCAACGAGGTAGCTCAGCAGGACGATCGGGTAGACCCCGGCTTCCTCGGTGGCGCGGTCGATCTTGATCGCCATGTCGGTGTCGCCGCGGCCCTCTTCACGAGGCGAGGCGTCAACGATGGCGGCGGCGGCTTCAGCCGAGTACGGGACGTACTCGTCACCGACCAGCACTGAGACGAGGCCGAAGTCACCAGCGCGTGAGGCGTCGACGTATCCGATCGTGCCGGTGCCGTTGGTGACCGCGTCCACGACGCCCGAGGTCTGCGGAGCACCCTCGCCGCCGTACTGGGCCGGCCAGGTCTCGATGACGCCGACGTCCCAGACATCGGGAGCGGTCGCGGCCAGGTAGTCGGTGAAGTTCGCCGTGGTGCCCGAATCGTCAGCGCGGTGGACCGCGGTGATCGCCAAGTCCGGAAGTTCCACGCCCGCGTTCTGAGAGGCGATCGCCGGATCGGACCAGTTCGTGATCTTGCCGGCGAAGATGCCGGCGATCGTCGCGGCGTCCATGTTCAGGGTGTCGATGCCCTCGAGGTTGAATACGACGGCGATCGGCGAGACGTAGGCCGGAATCTCAAGGATCCCGGTGCCGGGCACGCACGAGGCGAAGTTGTCCTCGGCGATCTCGTCGACCTTGAACGCGCGGTCGGTGCCGGCGAACTGGCTTCCGCCGCCGACGAAGGCGTCACGGCCGCCGCCGGAGCCGACCGGGTCGTACTCGACGGTGACGTCGGGGTTTGCCGTCTGGAAGCCGACGACCCAAGCCTCCTGGGCTGACTGCTGTGACGAGGCGCCGGCGCCGATGAGGGTGCCGGTGAGGTCACTGGGGGCCTCCGTCTCGCCGCCATCGGTGGCGGTGCATGACGCGAGGACGAGTGCCCCAGCGATGGCAATGGCGGCGATGCTGCCAGAGCGTTTGATGTTCACTGTGTTCCCTTCGGAAATGTGTCAACTGAACGTGATTCGACCTGGTGCCAGGCCGGGGGCGATGCCCTGAGAAGGAAGCTACGTTCACACGGTTACCACTGTGCCCCCGGACGGTTAACGGAGAGTGAACAGCCAGCAGCCTTCCGGAGTGCGAATCGTTCACTCACTGGCCACCCGGACGTCGTCGGGCGGACAGTGCGATTTCCTAGTGTGGGCAGGGTCCATCACCCCAAGAGCCGCCATCATTCTCGCCGGGAGGCCCCGATGCCCCGCACCAGCAGTGCTCTCGGCTCTGCTGACCTCGTGGTCATCGGCGCCGGGATCGCGGGGCTCGCCCATGCCGCTGCGGCTGTCCGAATCGGACTGAGTGTGATCGTCGTCGACAAGTCGACAGTCAGTTCCGGTGCCTCGAACCGTGGTACCGGGCACCTTGGATTCACGGCTGCACCCGCGGACCAGCGCTTGCTCTCGGAGCGCAGTCGCGAACTCTGGCTGGATCTGGCGGAACGGTCGGGTTGCTGGATTCGCGAGCACGGCGCAACGGTGGTCGCCCGCAGTCGTGACGAGCAGGACGTGCTTGACGAATTGGCCCAGGAGCGCGGAGCGCGAAATGTGGTCGCGCTGGGCCGGGTTGCGGTACTCGAGCGAACTCCCGTGCGTGATCCCGCCCTGGTCGGTGGCGTGTGGCTGCCGCGTGATCTGCAGATCGATCCGCGCACGGCGCTCCCGACCATCGCGGCGTGGCTCGCTGCGGCGGGCGTCACCTTCCTGTGGCGGACTCCCGTTCACGCGGTCGAACCGGGGCTGGTGCACACGGTACGGGGAAGCATCAACGCGGAGACCATCGTCGTCGCCGTCGATCACGAGGTCGACTCGATCGCCGGTCTCGGGTCAACGGGTCCGGCAGCGCCGACGGATGCCGCCAGCGCGCCGGACGGCAGCCTGGATTTGGCGGGCCTGCGCAGTTCGGTGGTCACCTCGGACTTGGTTGCCGCCCGCTCACCGTGGGCCGGGGGCTTGGAGACTCCCGTACAGACCGCGTGGGCGCTGGCCCAGAGTCCCGGAGTCGAACAGCTGGCGAGCGCGCGGGTTCTGCATCGACGCATGTCGGCCGAATTCCCGGAGCTGGCGGTGCTGGGCATGCGCCAGGCCCACGCCCAGCTCCCCGACGGGACACTGCTGCTGGGCGCCACCCGACTCGCCGGTGATGGGAGCGTCTTCCACAACGCGATCGTCAGTGAACTGGTCGTGGATCAGGCTCTGACTCTGTTCGGCATCCGTTCGCTTCGGGTCACTGAGCGCTGGCAGGGCACAACCACGGCGGCCATCGCGCCGAGCCTGCACTCGCCCGCGGAGGGGATTCGAGTGGTGCGCCTGCCCGTGGATGCGGGAATGGCGCTGGCACCGGCGGTCGCCGAGCAGGTCGTCGGCTCCCTGCGGAGGGTTCTGCCGAGCCGTTCCTAGACGCTGGTCGAGTACTGCTCGACGCCGACGATGCCCTTGTGCCGCGGGTTGACGGCCAGATGCATCACGAGGTATTCGCCGGTGCCGAGAGCTGCTCCGCGGCGCAGCTCCGCACTGATGGGAGAGCCGACCTGGGCAGCGGTCTGGGCGATTATCTCGGGAATCACCGGGCCATGGCTGCACAGGATCACCCCGCAGCGTTCCTTCAGTTGTCGCCGGATCACCTGGGCCACCGCCGATTTTCCGGCCTCGTGAGCCTCCTGGCTGATCAGCGTCGTCACGGTCGGCACCAGAGCGAGCGCGGCGGCGATCGGTTCGACCGTGCTGAGGCAACGGCTCGCGTTGCTGGTCACGATCTGCTCCGGGCCCCAGGCTCCCAGTTGACGAGCGACCGTCTTCGCCTGCTCGATGCCGCGCTGCAGCAGAGGTCGAGTCGCATCGGGGCCGTCCCAGGCGCTGATCGGCAGGGTCTTGGCGTGCCGAAGCACGATTACCGGGTAGGTGCGCAGCTCGCCCGCGTCGACCAGCTGCTGGAATCGATCGAGCACATCCATGTCCCGGTCGTAGCTCAGCAGCTTACGCGCCTTCCTGAGCGGTGCCCACTGCAGAGCGCCGATCTCGCCGTTGGGTTTGAAGGTGGACTCGAGCTGTGCCTGCTGGGTCACCTCGGCTGCCCAATAGTGCACGACCTTCTTCCGCCCGTTCGGCATCACGTAGTCGATGACGCACAGTTGCGTGCCGAGCACGACGCTGAGCCCGGTTTCCTCCTTGATCTCGCGGACCGCGGTTTGGGGAGGGATTTCACCGGGGTCGACCTTGCCCTTGGGCAGGGACACGTCGGCGCGGAACGCGCGATGGACAAGCAAGACCTCGATCCGATTGTCCCGCAGTCGCCAGCACACGGCGCCCGCTGCCTGTACGGGCAGAGTCACCGCAGCACCCCGGGTCGCCGCCGGCGAATCGTGCGCTGGAAGACTTCGGTCTGCATGTCGATCTTCTGCTGCCCGGCGGCAGTGACACTGCTTCGCCGCCAGTGGCCGTCGGCTTCGAGCGTCCAGGAGGAGACCGAGTCGGACATCGCCAGTTCGAACAATTCCGCAATGCGCTCGAGGTGATCCTTGTTCGTCAACCGGACCAGCGTCTCCACGCGGCGGTCAAGGTTGCGGTGCATCAGGTCGGCGCTGCCGATGTAGACCTGGGGATCGCCGTTGTTGACAAACGCGAAGATCCGCGAATGTTCGAGGTAGCGACCGAGGATGGAGCGCACCCGGATGTTCTCGCTCAGCCCCGGCTGGCCGGGTTTCAGCGCGCAGATGCCGCGCACCCAGATGTCGATCGGCACGCCATCGGCACTCGCGTGGTAGAGAGCGTCGATGATGGCCTCGTCGACGATCGAGTTCACCTTGAAGCGAATCCCGGACAGCCGGCCGGCGCGGGCGTTCTGGCGTTCGATGTCGATACTCTTGAGCAGGCCGCGACGCAGGTGCAGCGGCGCCACGAGGAGGCGCTTGAACTTCTTCTCGATCGCATATCCGGAGAGTTCGTTGAAGAGCCGGGTCAGATCCTTGCCGACCTGGTCATCGGCGGTCAGCAAGCCGAGATCCTCGTACATCCGGCTGGTCTTCGGATTGTAGTTGCCGGTGCCGATGTGAGAGTAGTGGCGCAGTTTGCCGCCCTCCTGCCGGATCACCAGGGCGAGCTTGCAGTGCGTCTTCAGTCCCACCATCCCGTAGACGACATGGACTCCGGCGCGCTCCAGTTTCCTCGCCCACGAGATGTTCGCCTGCTCATCGAAACGCGCCTTGATCTCGACGAGGGCGAGCACCTGCTTGCCTGCCTCGGCGGCGGCGATCAGAGCTTCGATGATGGGGCTGTCACCCGAGGTGCGATACAGGGTCTGCTTAATGGCCAGGACATCAGGGTCGGCTGCGGCCTGCTCGAGGAATGCCTGAACGCTGGTCGAGAACGACTCGTACGGGTGGTGCAGCAGGATGTCCTGGCGGCTGATCGCGGAGAAGATATCGGTCGGGCTGGTCGGATCGAGGGGGATGAGCAGACTGTTTGTCACCGGCACCTGGGTCGGATAGTGCAGTTGCGGTCGGTCGATGCCGGCAAGGTTGAAGAGTCCGGAGAGGTCAAGGGGTGCGGGAAGCCGGAAGACTTCCTGATCGGTGATCGCGAGTTCCCGCACCAGCAGGTCGCGGGTGACCTCGTCCATGTCCTCGGTGATCTCGAGCCGGATGGGCGGTCCGAACTTGCGGCGCAGCAGCTCCTTCTCCAGCGCCTGGATCAGGTTCTCAGTCTCGTCCTCCTCGACCTCGACGTCCTCATTGCGAGTGACGCGGAAGATGTGATGGTCCAGGATCTCCATGCCGGGGAACAGGTCGGAGAGATGGTTGGCGATCAGATCCTCGAGGGCGATGAAGATCGCACTGCCGTCGTCCTGCCAGCTTTTGACGGGCAGAAAACGCGGCAGCACCTGTGGCACCTTGAGGCGCGCGAATTCGACCTTGCCCTTCCTGGGATTGCGCACCCGAACCGCGAGGTTGAGGGAAAGCCCGGAGATGTAGGGGAAGGGGTGCGCCGGGTCGACGGCGAGCGGCATCAGCACCGGGAAGATCTGCTGGACGAAGATCTCGGTCAGCCCGGCCTGATCGACCTCGTCGAGCTCAGCCCAGGTGACGAGTCGAATGCCGACACCGGCGAGGTCGGGCCTGACCAGATCGTGGAACGCCGCCGAGTGGCGCCGCTGCAGGGCTTCCGCGGCATCCCAGATATCGCCGAGCACCTCTGCCGGGGACTTGCCGACGTTGCTTGGCACCGCCAGCCCTGTTGCGATGCGGCGCTTGAGTCCGGCGACGCGCACCATGAAGAACTCGTCGAGATTGCTGGCGAAGATCGCGAGGAAGTTGACCCGCTCGAGCAGGGGAACTGCCGGATCTTCGGCGAGCTCGAGCACGCGCTGGTTGAAAGCGAGCCAGCTGAGCTCGCGATCCAGAAAGCGGTCCTGCGGCAGCGAGCCATCGTCATCGCTGCTCGACGGCGAGTAATCGTCGAGCAGGTCGGTCGACGATCCGCCATCGTCCGCGTAGCCTTCGCTGTCCATCCGTCAATAATGCCAGCCGCTTGGCTCTGGTCCACACCTGTGGGGTAAACGGTGAATCAACATCTGGGCTGCTCGTGGCTCCCGATCGCGGCGAAATCGGGGGACGAAAATGTGCCATTTCGGGCGAATCGGGTGACACCAGAACAAGATTCCTGCTGAATTTTCAACTAGTCCGTGAATAAACCTCGCCTTCTGCAAAGAGAGTCAGTACCGTTTGAAAGCGATCATTGTGCGGGAATTCACGTCCCCTCGACAATCGCATCCCGTGCGAGCCATCCTGTTGCTGGAAACAAGCCGTCGTCACTGAGATAGTGCAACGTGCGAAGCGAAGCACACGCAGCCATACCCGAAGGTTGCGACGTCACTGCGGCAACAGGATGGCATTGCGCGCCCCGGACACGTCAGCGGACGATGCTTGACATCCGGTCGGCGTCGTCCTCGAAGACGTTGAATCGATATCCGACGTTGCGGACGGTGCCGATCAGCGGTTCGAGCTCGCCGAGCTTGGCGCGCAGCCGACGGACATGCACGTCCACGGTGCGGGTGCCTCCGAAGTAGTCGTAACCCCATACCTCGCTCAGCAACTGCTCGCGGGTGAAAACCCGCGACGGATGCGTGGCGAAGAACTTCAGCAATTCGAATTCCTTGAAAGTCAGGTCCAGGGGTCGACCCTGCACCTTGGCGGAATAGCTGGCTTCGTCGATGACCACGCCGGAAGCGTGGATCTTCGAGCCGGTCTGGTCCTGTGCCAGTCGGCCGATGACCAGCCGGATGCGGGCATCGACCTCGGCGGGCCCCGCGGTTTCCAGGATGACGTCATCGACACCCCAATCGGCACTGACGGCCGTCAGGCCGCCCTCCGTGAGGATGAGCAGCAGGGGAACGGTGACACCCGTGGTGCGCAGGATCTTGCACAGTGACTTCGCACTGGCCAGGTCCTGGCGGGCATCGATCAGAATCAGGTCACTGCTGGGCGCGGTGATCAACTGGGCGGGTTCCGCGGGAATCAGCCGGACGCGATGGCTGAGCAGGCCCAGAGCCGGCAGGACCTCAGTGTCGACAGCGGAGGTCAGGATCAACAACTGCGCCAACGATCCTCCAGACCTCGATGATGTACATAGTAGTGGTGCATCGCGCGGGCAGGACACCCGAGCCCCGCACTGGGGCACAATGGAGCGATGAGCACCGAGCAGACCCCGCAGGTCCTACGTCACGTCAGCGTCTACGTCGCGTGGGCGTTCGCCTTCGTTTCCGTCGTTGCCGTGATTCTGCTGGTGCCCGCGGAGCGACAGCTCGCCGCCCTGTGGCTCTGCCTCGGGCTGACGTCGCTGGTCGCTTTCGTCGCCCAGGTCATCGTGGCCGAGAAGGCGGGACTCGTGATCCGCCTCTCGCTGTCGCTGCTCGGTGCTCTGGTCATCGTGGCCGCGGCGACGCTGACGGTGAGCCTGGTGCTGGCTCGGTGACCCGGGGCTAGACTTGTCCCATGCAGTTTGCCCTTGCTCTGGAACTCTTCTTCGTAGGACTGCTTGTCCTGGTGCTGCTCAGTGTCGCCTGGGTGTCCCTGACGGTGCTGTACCGGCTGTTTCAAGGCCAGCGCTAGCGGCCACCACCGTGCGTGAGGCAGTGGCGACCATGATTGAACTTCCCACCGGCATCCCTGCCGAACTCGCCCCGCTGTCATGGCTGATCGGGGTCTGGGAGGGTTCCGGCATCGTCAGCTACGCCGTGGGCGAGCAGACCCAGCTGCATGAGTTCGGACAGCGCGTCAGCTTCAGCCACGACGGTCTGCCCTACCTCAACTACAACTCCTACACCTGGTTGATCAGTGACGCCGAGGCGGGTGCCGGGCTGACGGAGCGGGAGAACTCGCATGACCATCAGCCGCTCGTGACCGAGACCGGCTACTGGCGGCTCAGCCGACCGGCTGCCGATGCTGATCCCGGACCGGCGATGCTGCCCGGTGTCGGTGAACCCGCGTATCCGTCCGCCCAGGCCGTCGAAACTCTGCGCAATGCCGATGGGGGTTTCGACATCGAGGTGTCGCTGCTGCATCCCACCGGCGTCAGCGAGCTCTACCTCGGCCAGGTGATGAATGGTCGGATCGACCTGGCGACTGACGCCGTGATGCGTTCGGCGACTGCCAAGCCCTACGCCGCGGCCACTCGGCTCTATGGCTTGGTCCAAGGGGACCTGCTCTGGGCCTGGGACATCGCGGCGCTCGGTCAGGATCTGCGCAGCCATGCCTCCGCGAAGCTGGTGAAAGTTGACTGAGCCGCGCTCGCCGTTCCTTGACCTGCCCGCGGCCGTCGCGGGTCAGGGCATCGATGCCGGGGTGCCTGCCCACTACGGCAACCCGGTCTCCGAGCAACGGTCGTTGATCGGTGGCGCCATCGTGGACCTCTCCCATCGCTCGGTGCTGCAGGTGCTGGGACCTGACCGGCTCTCCTGGCTGGACTCGCTGACGAGCCAGTCGATCGCGACGCTGTCGCCGGGGGAGTCGGCGGAGTCTCTGCTGCTGGATCCGACCGGTCGCCTCGAACACGTGCTCCGGCTGATCGATGACGGCGAATCGACGTGGATCCTGGTTGAGGCGGGTGAGGCCGATGCCCTGCTGGGCTGGCTTGACCGGATGCGCTTCATGCTGCGGGTGGAGGTGGCGGACCGCAGCGCCGACTATGCGACGATCGGCGCGCTCGTCCGGCCGGACTCGCTGCCGGCTGCCGCACCGGCCGGCGTGGCGCTGCTGTGGCGTGACCCGTGGCGGCACATCGTCGTCGGCGGGTACCAGTACGCGCGGATCGAACCCCACCCCGGCGAGGACTGGACCTGGACGGAGACGCTGGTGCCGCGCTCAGCCCTGGCGGGCATTGCCGAGGCGGCGAACCGCGGTCACTACCGGGTCGCGGGGGTTCTGGCGGCCGAGGCGCTGCGGATCGCAGCCTGGCGCCCGCGACTCGCCACTGAGGCGGACAATCGCTCGATCCCGCACGAACTGGACTGGATGCGCAGTGCCGTGCACCTGAACAAGGGTTGTTACCGGGGGCAGGAGACGGTGGCCAAGGTGCACAACCTCGGTCACCCGCCCCGCCGTCTGGTGATGCTGCAGCTGGACGGATCCGAGTCGATTCCGGTTGCCCGCGGCGATGCCGTGATCCTGGGCTCGGGGCCGGATGCCCGGGAGGTCGGTCTGGTGACGTCAGCGGCGAACCATTATGAGCTCGGTCCCATCGCCCTCGCTGTGATCAAGCGTTCGGTGCCCGAGGACGCGATGCTGTCGGTGCGTGCCGCCGACGGTCCGGTCGCTGCGGCACAGGAGATCATCGTGCCCGCTGATGCGGGAGCGACTGCGGGGGTCGTCCGCCTGCCCCGGCTTGGAGCACGCTGAGTCACGGAACCGCCGGATCACGCCGGTGGCGACCTGCCCGATCACGTGCGTGGGGCTACGGCGTCCCAGTCGACGGCGAGTTCACCGAGCCGCCAGCGGCGTGAGCTGCCCCGCACCGGCCAGCCCTCGGCTCTGCAGCGCCGATACGGTGGCGATCCAGCGTTGGACGGGGCTGAAACTGGACAGCGCCGCGTTTCGCTGCCACGCGGTGTCCAGTGCCGCCAGCCAGTCGTAGATGCGCTCGCCAGGGACATTTCGGTGAATCAGGGCTTTGGGCAGCCGTTCCGCGACGACGGAGGGGCGTTCCAGCTCGCGCAGTCGCAGCGAGATCGTCAGAGACTGCGGCCCATCGCCGGTGAGGTCGACCCAGCTGGCCACCCGCCCCAGTTCGCTGCAGGTGCCTTCGATCAGCACACCACCCGGTTGCAGGCGAGCGAGCATCAGGTCCCAGGCGGGCGCGACCTCCTGCTCGTCGTATTGACGAAGCACGTTCATGGCACGGATCACCGCCGGCCGGCGCCCGGCCGGCAGCGGGATCTCAAAGCCGCCGCGGTGAAAACTCACACCGGGGCGAGCGGCCAGTCTCGCGCGCTGCACCCGCTCCGGCTCGATCTCGATGCCGATCACCTCGACATCGGGGCGCACCAGGGACAACCGCTCGTGAAGCTCCAGTGATGTGGTCGCCGATGCCCCGTAGCCCAAGTCGACGACCAGGGGGTCGGCGCTCTGCCGCAGTACCGGCAGGGTTGCGATCCACCGGTCGATCCGGCGCAGCCGATTGACGCCGGTCGTCCCCCGCGTCACCTGTCCGATCACCACAGTCCATTCTCTCCCAGTCCGCGGCTCCCGCCGCTGGGCTGCGCCGGCGCCGATCCGGGAGCGCTGCAGACCATCCCGCCGGCGCGCCTTCGTCGGGGAGGTCTCGATATGCTTGGGGGATGGTCCCGCCGTACACCCTCATCCTCCTTCGCCATGGCAACAGCCTGTGGAACCAGCAGAACCTGTTCACCGGGTGGGTGGATGTGCGCCTCAGCGAGCAGGGGGTCGAGGAGGCCAGAAACGCCGGTCGCCTGCTCGCCGCCAGCGGTCTGAAGCCGACGGTGTTGTACACGAGTGTGCTGACCCGTGCGATCCAGACCGCCAATCTGGCCCTTGAGGAGGCGGACCGCCTGTGGATTCCGGTCAAGCGCGACTGGCGTCTGAACGAACGCCACTATGGCGCCCTGCAGGGCAAGGACAAGGCCCAGACGCTCGCCGAGTACGGGCCAGAGCAATTCCGGATCTGGCGCCGTTCCTTCGACGTGCCGCCGCCGCCGCTTGACGACGACAGTGAATTCAGCCAGGTCCACGACGAGCGCTATGCCGATCTTGACGACAGTCAGCTGCCCCGCACGGAGTCGCTCGCCAGCGTGATCGACCGCTTGCTGCCGTATTGGCGCTCAGACATCGCCGTTGATCTCGCTGCCGGCCATACCGTGCTGGTCACCGCCCACGGCAACTCACTGCGGGCGCTGGTCAAGCACCTCGACGGCGTCAGCGACGAGGCCATCGCGGATCTGAACATCCCTACCGGCATCCCGCTGGTGTACACCCTTGACCAGAACCTCGTGCCGACAGCCAAGGCCGAATACCTGGACCCGGAGGCCGCAGCGGCGGGTGCCGCCATGGTCGCCGCTCAGGGCAGGAAGTAGCGACAAGCCCGTTCAGCTGTCGCCGCTCACCCACTCGCCGGTGCCGAGGTACTGCACCTTCTTGGCGATGGACACGGCATGGTCGGCGAACCGCTCGTGATACCGACTCGCAAGCGTCGCGTCGACGGTGTTGGCCGTCTCGCCCTTCCATGAGTCGCTGAGAACCTTTTCGAAGACCTTCACATGCAGTTCATCGATCTTGTCGTCTTCGTTGCGGATATCCTCGGCGAGGTCGAGCGCCTGGGTGCGCAACAACTCCGTCAGCTTGCCGGCGATCAGCACATCCAGCCGGCCCATCTCGACGAAGGTCGAGCGGAGCCCTTTGGCGATCGCCCGTTCCGGGTAGCGCATCCGGGCGAGCTGGGCGATGTGTTCCGCCATGTCGCCCATCCGCTCGAGGGACGCGCTGATCCGAAGCGCGCTGACGACGATGCGCAGGTCCCGCGCCACCGGCTGCTGTCGGGCAAGGATGTCAATAGCCAATTCATCCAGGTGCAGGGTCAGTTCATCGATCTGGGCGTCCGAGCTGATCACTTCCTCGGCCAGTGCGACGTTCGAGCCGTTGAAGGCCTCGATCGCCTGCGCGATCGACTTCTCAACCAGTTCCGAGATCCCCACAAGGCGGTCCTGGACCTCACGCAGCTCCTGTTGGAAGACTTGGCGCATCTCAATCCTGTCTCGGCCCGGTCGACCGCAGAGGGTCTGCGGCACTCTGGCCATGTTCACGAGCGAAGGTTAACGATTGGTGCCGACGGCCTGAACACTGCCTGAAGAGATCATCGTGGCGGGGTGTGACTGTCCGCACCATCGTCTGGCTCACTAGTGTAGTCAGCATGGACCCCGGCACGCTGGCGCTTCTCGCGCTGCTGATCGGCGTCGTATTCGGGGCGGGCGTCAGCCTTCTCCTGGTTTTCGCGGCGCGGCACGGTCGCCGTGCTGCCGAAGTGACCAACCCGGTCGTGCCTGACGGCGTCGACCAGATCCTGGAAGAGCTCGAGACCGCGGCTCTCGTGCTCGACCCGTCGAACTACGTGCTCAAGGCGTCACCCAGTGCGATCACCAGTGGTCTGGTCTGGAACCACGCGGTGACCTCC
>CAVPES010000047.1:0-24963 GCA_963703545.1 uncultured Actinomycetota bacterium | reverse complement strand
GGCCAGGAGACGACGGTCGCCGTGCTCGACCATGTCCGCGGCGGAAGTGGGGCGATCCGGCTGAACGCCGTGTCCTCAGGAGCCGGGTATGCGGTGGTGCCGAACTATGAGACGGGCGGTTTCCGTTTCACCAGTTCGGTACTGGGCACCCGCTACGTCGAGTACTCGGTCACGGACGGGGATCTTGCCGCCACCGGACTCGTCCGGCTCGAAGTGGTCGCCCCGCCCGAGCTGGGCTCGCCTCCCGTGACGGTGCCCGTGGTGGTCTTCGTCGAGACCCAGTCGACCAAGCGGATCAACGTGTTGGAGAAGGACTTCGACCCCGCCGGCGGCGTGCTCCTGGTCACGGACGTCGACGAGATGCCCGTCAGCAGCGGGGTCAGGGTCGAAGTGATCGACCACCGTGACCTGAGGATCACGCTGACCGCCCCACTGATCGGGCCGGTCACCTTCAACTATCGCGTCAGCAATGGCTATGCGGCAGCGAGCGGTACCGTGGCCGTGATCGAGATTCCGCGGCCGGTCGTCCACCAGCCGCCGGTTGCCAACGACGACTTCGCAACCGTCAGGGTCGGCGACACGATCGATATTCCGGTGCTCGGCAACGATGAGCAGCCCGACGGCGAGGATTTCAGTCTCGACCCCGAACTCGCACAGCCGCTGCCGGCCGGCAGCGGACTGCTGTTCGCGAGTGGCTCCGTGCTGCGATATCTGGCACCGGAGCGGCCCGGGAACTTCACCGCGCTCTACACCGTGCGCACGCCCAGCGGTCAGTCGGCGACGGGCTTTCTGCAGATCGCCGTTCGCGAGCTCGACACGGTGACCAATGCGGCCCCGGTTGCGAGAACGGTGACGGCCAGAGTCAATGCCGGGGAATCAGTGACGATCCGGATCCCGCTGACCGGGATCGATCCCGACGGGGACTCCGTCACCCTGCTCGGGCAGGAGACGAACCCGGCAATGGGTTCAGTCACCACCTCCGGTGACGACTTCCTGATCTACCAGTCCGAGCTCTACGCGACCGGAACGGACACCTTCCGCTACACCGTGATCGACAGCTCGGGGGCGCGGTCGACCGGCACCATCCGCGTGGGGATCGCCGCCCGCGACAATCTCGTGCGCAACCCCATCGCCGTCGCTGACGATGTCAGGGTCCGCCCCGGACGCACTGTCTCGGTCCAGGTTCTGGCCAACGACACCGATCCCGCCGGGTCGCCACTGACCATCATCGAGGACAGCCTTGAACTGAGCGCACCCGAAATGCGGGCCCAGGTCAATGGGGAGGTGCTGGAGATCACGCCGCCGGCCGTCGAGGGCAGCTACAGTGTGCTCTACTCGATCCGGAATCAGTACGGCGGCGAGGGCTCGGCCTTCGTCACGGTGACCGTTGACTCCGCGGCACCGCTGGCCTGGCCCATCGTCACCGACTCGGTGCTGAATCTCAGTGACATTCTGGGTCGGCAGACGGTCAACGTCGATGTGCTCTCACGGGTGTTCTGGTCCGACGGGGATCCCGCCGATCTGACGGTCAGCGTGCTGCCCGGTTACGGGTCGACGGCCACCGTGCTCGACAGCAAGCGGATCAGGGTTGCGGTGGGTGAGCGCAACCAGATCATTCCCTTCGCGCTCACCCACCCGGAGGACGCCGGCATCGTCGCGTACGCCTTCATCCGGGTTCCGGGATTGGAAGACGCGCTGCCCCAGGTCGACCGCACTGCGCCGCTGTTGGTGGTGGAGAGCCAGAAGGAACTGCTCATCGACCTCAACGATTACGTGCTGACGGCACGCGGCGGCCGGGTGCTGCTCACCGACAGCAGCACGGTCCAGGCCACGCACAGCAACGGGACGAGCCTGACCGTCGATCAGGACACGCTCCGGTTCGTCTCGGCCGACAACTACTTCGGGCCCGCATCGATCTCCTTCCAGGTCACCGACGGCGATTCGCCGACCGACCCCGCGGGTCGCATCGCCACCCTGGTGCTTCCCATCACCGTCCTGCCCAGCAAGAACACTCCTCCTGTGTTCCAGGGCGCTTCCGTGACCATCGAGCCTGACCAGTCCCGGGTATTCGATCTCACCCAGCTCACGCTCTATCCGTTCCCCGCCGATGTGCCGGAATTGCGATACACGGTGATCAGTTCGAGTCCGGGCATGAATGCCCGTCTCGATGGGCAGGTGCTGACCGTGACCGCGAGCCCCGAGGTGCCGAGGAACACGACGGGCACGGTCGCCATCGGCGTCCGGGACCTCCTCAACGACGGTGTCTCCGGTCGGATCGAGCTGACCATGGTGGCTTCCGGCAGGCCGCTCGCTGTTCCCCAAGCCGACCAGCAGCTGACCCTGAGGGGACAGGCCACCTCGATCGATGTGCTCGCCAATGACGCTGCCACCAACCCCTTCCCGGCGACCCCGCTGCGGGTGATCAGCGTCCGAGGTGCGAATGGGCAGAGCCTGCCCGCCGGGGTCACCATCACCCCGAGCGCTGACAAGAGCCAGCTTCTGGTTCAGGTCGCGGCCAGCGCCGCCACCGGTGAGATCACGCTGCAGTATCAGGTGGCTGACGCGACGAATGACCCGGATCGATACACCTGGGGAACCGTCACGATCTCCATCCAGGACGTTCCGAGTCAACCACTCGCGCCGCAGCGGCGCAGCGGCGGCTTCGAGAACGGCATCCTCGCCCTGGCCATCACACCGCCCGAAGCCAACAACTCGCCGATCACGAACTACCGCGTAGTGAGCGCGGACAATGGCGGGTACACCAAGGACTGCGGGACTCTGACCATCTGCGTCCTGAGCGACCTGCAGCCCGGCGAGCCGTATCGTTTCCAGGTCATCGCGACGAATGCGATCGGCGACTCCACGCCGAGTGCGCTGAGTGCGGTGATGACGGCGGACTACCTGCCCAGCGCGCCGAATACCGTCACCGTCACCCCCATCCGTGTTTCCTCGGGGGTCGCCGCGGTGACGGTTGCCTGGTCGTCCGTGCCCAACCCGAACCCGGGTACCGCCGTGACGGGGTATGTGGTGCTGCTTGACGGCGCCGGCACCACGATCGGCAAGTCCCTTCCGGCCGGTGCGACGTCGACGAACTTCACTGGCCTGCCGGCGGACACGGTGGTCACGGCGACCGTCTACGCGGTGAACTCCGCCTCGGTGTCCAGCGACGCCGAGTGGCTGCGCACGGCCGCCAGCGCCCGCACGATCGGCGAACCCATCTCGACGCCGCCGACGGCGACCGCCGACACCAGCGGATCGGGGAGCATCACGATCCAGTGGCAGCCCAGCTCACCGAACGGTGCGCCGACCGTCACGTATTCGATCGGCAGGGTTAGTGGAACGGCCCCGGCGCCCTCGTGCACCCCGGGCCCCGGTGAGCCGGCTCAGATCTCCGCGGACTCGGTAAGCGGTCTCTCCTGGGTCGACAGCGGCGCCGCCGACGGCCAGAGCTACACCTATTTCCTCTACGCGGACAACGGGCTCTACTGCACGGCGACGGCCAGTTCCTCGGTCGTCAGCCTGTTCCCGCCCGGTGCCGCGACGGCGACCGTCGAACTGGTCCAGGACGATTCGCTCGGGCGACGCGATATCCGGATCTCGAGCCTCGGGGTCAGCAGCGGCACGGCGGTTCGCTACCAGTACTCGATCGACGGCGCCGCCTGGGCCGATATTCCCGGCAACGGGATGATCACCTCGCCGGCGACCCAGAGCCTGATGGGGCTCAGCCACACCGTCACGGTGCGCGGCTGCCGCGACGCCAGCATCGACTCGCTGTGCGGGCCCGCCGGCAGCCCCAGCGCCAGCCTGACGCCCCTCGTGGTGCGCACGACCGTCGTCAGCTGCGTCGCGGGTGCCCCGGTGGTGATCACTGCGCCGGCAAACGCGGCTGCTGCCGGCCAGAGCGTCGACTACGCGGTCGCATGGGACATCGGAGAAGCGGGTCCGGCCAGTTTCAGTCACACGATCGACGAGGTGCTGCCGGTCGGCATCCTGAATGTCCTGGTGAAGGCGACGGTGACGGTACCCACGGCAAGCTGGACCGACCCCCGCTATGGGGAGGCGCCCTGCCGATGATCTACCGGCAGAATGGGGAGAACGTCTTAAAACAAGGAATGAGTGGAAAATGTCGATGACACCGGAACAAGCGCTCTGGTTCGCCGACGTGTTCAGTCGCCTCGTGGCGAACGTCGAACAGGTTGTGGTGGGCAAGACCCGCACGATCCAACTGGCTTTCACGACCTTGATCAGCGAGGGGCACCTGCTCCTGGAAGACGTACCCGGAACCGGCAAGACATCGCTGGCGCGGGCCGTCTCGCAGAGCATCCAGGGCTCCACCAGCAGTCGCATCCAGTTCACCCCGGACCTCCTGCCCGGTGACATCACCGGTGTCAGCATCTTCGATCAGCAGGCGGGAAGGTTCGAGTTCCACCCCGGACCGATCTTCGCGAACATCGTCCTCGCCGATGAGATCAACCGCGCCAGCCCCAAGACCCAGGCGGCGCTGCTCGAGGTGATGGAGGAGTCGCATGTGACGGTGGACGGCGTCGAGCACCCCGTCGCACCGCCATTCATGGTCATTGCCACCCAGAACCCGATCGAGCAGAGCGGAACATACGAGCTGCCCGAGGCGCAGCTCGACCGATTCCTGATCAGGACGTCACTGGGATACCCCGACCACGCCTCCACGATGCGCATCCTCGAAACGGCAGCGGTGCGATCCAGCGACGTCACGGTACCCGCCGTCATTCCGGAGCGCGTCATCCTCGAGATGGCCAAGCTCGCCAGGACGGTCCATGTGGATGCAACGGTGCTCGACTACATCTCACGGTTGGTGGATGCCACTCGCTCGGTTCCCGAAGTTCGACTGGGCGCAAGTGTGCGCGGCGCTCTCGCGCTGGTCCGGGCAGCCAAGACCTGGGCGGCCGGCAGCGGCCGCCACTACGTCATCCCCGATGATGTGAAGGCCATGGCCGAACCGGTGCTCTCACACCGCCTGCTCCTGGACCCGGAGGCCGAATTCGACGGGGTCACCGCCCCGGCTGTCGTCGGCCAGGTTCTCCTCGAGACACCGCCGCCCGGTGACCGCGCCGCCTGACGGGGAACACCATGAGCACAACGCTGAACTCGGCGCCGGAGCGCGCAAGAAGTTCCGGCAACCAGGCCACGCGCGGAACAAGTGGTTCGCGGCCCCGATCCGGGGTGGTCGCCTCCGGCCTGCTCGCCGAGGCGATAACAGTGCTGGTGCGCGCGGCGTTCGTCACCAGGCGAACCATTATCTCCGTCGGCCGTCGGCTCACCGAGGTGGTGACCTGGCTCGGTTGGACCATGTTCGCGCTTGCGGGATTCGGGCTCATCGGCGGCTACCGTTACGGCTGGATCGAACTGGTAGCGCTCGGCTATGCCGCAGTCGGCGTGATCCTTGCCGCTCAGGTCTACCTGCTCGGTCGGACCTCCTTCTTGATCACGCTACGGCTGCAGAGCCATCGGGTAACCGTCGGCGATTCCGCTCCGGTCCAGGTCACGGTGCAGAACCCCGGTCGGCGGCGGCTTCTCGGTGCGCGCATCGAGATTCCCGTCGGCACGGGCCGCTACGCATTCACGCTGCCGTCGCTGATGGCGGGGCAGGAGCACCTCGAGCGGTTCGCGGTGCCGACCCTGCGCCGGGGAGTCATCCCGGTCGGCCCGGTGCACTCGGTGCGCGCCGATCCGATCGGTTTGCTGCGGCGCGAGGTCATCTGGACGGAGCAGACCCGGCTGTACGTGCACCCGCGGACGGTGGTGATCCCCAGAACGGGTTCCGGGCTGATCCGGGATCTCGAGGGCGGTGCGACCGGTGACCTGACGAACTCGGACCTCTCCTTCCACGCCATTCGCGAGTATCTTCCGGGAGACGATCGCAGGCACATGCACTGGAAGAGCACGGCCAAGACCGGCAGCTACATGGTTCGCCAGTTCGAGCAGACCCGGCGCAGCCACCTCGTCCTCGCCCTGAGCCTGGCGGCAGCCGACTACGCAACGGACGAGGACTTCGAGATCGCGGTCAGTGCGGCCGCATCACTCAGCGTCCGGGCAATCCAGGACGGCCAGTCCATCAGTGCCGTGGTCAGTGCGCCGACCCCGGAGCGCGCTCGTCGCGCCGTATTCGACATGCGCACGCTGAGTACCGTCAGTCGCAGTCGCCTGCTCGATGATCTCGCCGGTGTGGAGAGGGATCCGAGCGCGCTCGGGCTCAGCAATCTGGCCAAGGTCGCCGCGTCTCGGATCGGGTCGGTCTCGACTGCACTCCTCATCTGCGGGCCCACCGTCGGACCGCGGGAGCTGCGGGCTGCCGCCGCCGCTTTCCCGCTCGGGGTCGAAGTGGTCGCGGTCGCGTGCGATGCCGGTGCCCGACCCGGACTGCGCCGGGCGTCCGGATTCTCCGTTCTCACCATCGGCTATCTTGAGGATCTGCAGAAATCCCTGACGAGGATTCGGGCATGATCGAGCAGGTCCGGCAACGGCAGCGCTGGCCGTTCATCGCGATCACGACGATTCTCTGGCTGCTTGCGACCGTCTTGGCCGCGGCCGTGATGTGGCCCATCTACCAGACCGCGCAGTTCGTCCTGCTGGTGGGCGTTGTCAGCGTGGCCGGCGCGACGATCGCCGTGCTCGGCGCCATCTATCGCTGGGGCGGCATGGTGATCCTCGGGCTGATGGCGGCGGTCTATCTCATGCTCGGTGTTCCTGTGGCGGTGCCCAGCCAGGCCATCGGCGCGGTGCTGCCCAGCTTCGGTGGTCTCGGCACGCTGTTGGCCGCTACGGCGCTGTCCTGGAAGCAGCTCGTCACCATCGACCTGCCCGTGAGCAGCTACCAGGCTCTGCTCGTGCCGGCCTTCATACTCGTGCTGATCTGCTCCTGTGTCGGACTCACCATCGCTTTGCGCGCACGCCGGGCCGAGTGGGCGGCTCTGGTGCCGGTGGGCGTGTTCATCGCCGGCAACCTGCTCGGCTCCGTCACGGAACTGATGCCGATAACCCTCACCGCGGCCTTGTTCGGAACGATTCTGGCGTGGTTCGGGTGGCGGGCCTGGTATCTGCGTCGTGCGGACGGCGCGGATGTTGCTGACGGATTCCCCGCATCGCCCCTGGGCAGCGCCGACCATCGGCGCGCGGGTTGGAGAGCGATCACCGGCACGGTGCTCATCCTCGCGCTGGCGGGCGGGCTCGCTGCCGCGGCGGTGACCTACATTCCGCCTGAGCAGAGCCGACAGGTGATCCGATCCCAGATCCAGCAGCCGTTCAACCCGCGCGCCTACACGAGTCCGCTGGTCGCATTCCGCACCTACCTGCGGCCGGAGAGCGTCGATGAGGTGATGGTCACCGTGGCGGGGCTCCCTCCGGATGCGCGGGTGCGCATCGCGACACTCGACGCGTATGACGGTGTCGCCTTCCGGGTGGGAACGGGCGCGGACAACGGCCGTTCTGGTGACTTCACCCGAGTGGCCTCACGGGTTGACCGGAGTTCGGTCGTGGGGGACTCCGTTGACGTCCAGGTGACGATCGGTGCATACTCCGGCGTGTGGCTGCCCACCGTCGGCGACATCGAGACCGTGGATTTCCTTGACTCGGCCGCGAGAATGCAGGGCAGCTACTTCTACAACACCTACAGTGGCACCGCTGTGGTCGTCACCGGGGTGGGCGGTGGTGAACAGTATCGGCTGCGCACGATTGTGCCCCGGACGGGCCAGTCGATCACCCGGTTCAGCCCGGGCGATGATCCGATCGACCTGGTCGGCATCCCGCCCGAACTGATGAGCGTGCTCGGCAGGTGGGTGGATGCCGACGATCCGCCCGGGCAGCAGCTCTCCGACGCACTGAGCGCCCTCGTGACGACCGGATACATCAGTCACGGCATCGCCGAGGACGAGCCGGCGAGCAATTCCGGGCACTCCGAGGCCCGCATCGCCCAACTGTTCTCGAGCTCATTGATGATTGGTGACGCCGAGCAGTACGCGGTCGCCGCCGCGCTGATGGCGCGCGCACTGGGCTTCCCCTCCCGAGTGGTGATGGGGTTCGCGGGGGACGCCGGACAGAGTGAATTCCGCGGTGGTGATATCTCGGCCTGGATCGAGGTGCAGACGACCGATGGTTGGGTGGGCATCGATCCCGTTCCGCCGGTTCGCGAGCTGCCAGCGGACCAGACCGAGAAACCGACCGTCGTGCCGCGTCCGCAGTCGGTCGTGCAGCCTCCCAAGGATGTGGAAACCAGGGTCGACGAGCAGCGCACGCCCGAGAATGCGAAGCAGACCGAGCAGGAGGCGGTCGACCCGTTCCTGCAACTGCTGGGCTCGATTGCCAGGGTGAGCGGGCTGGTCCTGCTGGTGCTCGCCGTGCTCGCTGCCCCTTTCCTCACCGTCATCGCGGCGAAGCTGCGGCGGCGGCGGCGGCGGCGAAGTCGCAGCGATCCGCGGAGTCGGGTCGAGGGGGCGTGGGCGGAGTACCGGGATGTCGTGGTCGACAACGGCTACCGGCTGACTCCGGCTCTGACGCGTCTGCAGGTGGCGGATGACATCGGCGGCGTCGGTGCCGTGCAGCTGGCCGAACTGACGGACCGGGCCGCATTCGCGCCCGAGGAGTCATCCGAGACCGACGCGCTCACGGCCTGGCAGAACGCCGACGCGCTCGTCGCGGAAATCGGCACGAGCCGAACGCGTTGGCAGCGGTTGCGGGCCGCCGTCTCGCTGCGTTCACTGGGCGCCGGATACCATGGACCGGACAGGCTCAGCTTCAAGCGCAGGAAATGACGTGGACCAGGCAGAGAGCGGGAACGGTTCGGCGGGGCCGCACGAGCACCGGTTCGGTGCAGCGGCCGCGGAGAACCGCTGTGCGCAATGCGGTGCGCTGCTCGAACCCGGGGACATCTTCTGCGGTGAATGCGGCTTCATCGGACGGATGCTCGATCGGAACTCGTCCCCGGCACCGCAGTCGACGGCCGCCGTGCCGCGAGTCGAGGCCGACTCGGCCCCGATGAGCGCCCGGGTCACGGCGGACCTGCGCCCCTCGCCACCCACCTCGCCTTTCGCAGCCATCGGCTCGACGTCTGCCGGAGCCCAGCAGCAGCTCTTGGCGAGCGCACTCGTCGACGAGGACACCGAGGAATACCTGCTCCAGTTCAGCACCGGCGAAAGCGTCCTGGTGGTCGGCACCGGATTGATCGGGCGCAATCCGCGCAGCGAGCCCGGTGAAGTGCTCAACCACCGGGTGATCATCAACGACCCCGACCGCACGGTATCCAAGACCCACCTCGAGTTCGGTCAGGAGCACGGAGCACTCTGGATCCGCGACCGCTTCTCCGGAAACGGCACGAGCATCGTCGGCCTTGATAACACCCAGCGCCGGCTCGATGCCGGCAAGCGCTACCTGGTCGGGCGCGGCATGCGCGTCTACATCGGCGAACAGTATTTCTTCGTCCGCTGAGGCGGCAGGGCTGACACCGGCACACTGTCCACAGCGCGGTGCCGAGAGCACACGGCGAGCGGACGAGGTGCTTTCCTGTGTTGATGCTCTCGCGACAGCCTTCCGATCCGAATGGCGAGACGGCGCCCGGCCGGCGTGCCCCGGTTCCGGTCATCGCTCTGCTCGCCCCGCTGCTCTTTGCCGGCGTGATGATGATCGTGGCGCCGTCACCCACGATGATCGTCCTCGCCCTGCTCGCACCCATCATGAGTCTGGCCACCCTCGCTGATTCGGCATGGCAGAACCGGCGACGGCGCCGCGCGGATGATCGGGCCGGCCAGCTCCGGGATCAACGAAGCGACGCCGAGCGTGCGCTTGAGGCGGAGCGGCAGCGAGGCCTGCTCACCGAACTCCATCCCACGGCCATGCGGATAGTGGATGGCTTCGCTGACGACCGGTCCGCGCGGCACGGCCTCGGCAGCTTCCGCCTTCGGCTCGGCGAGTCCGTTGATGCCGCCGCCGGAGCGCCGGAGTCGTGGCCGGTGCTCCACGACGGCTCGATCTCGGTCGGCATCGTCGGTCCGGCGCTCGCGGTCCGCGCGGTGGCCAGGGGCTACCTGATCCAACTCTCGCACGGCATCGCGGCATCGGAACTCTCGCTCAGCATCGATGAACCCGAGCTCTGGCCGGTGACCGGGGCACCCGCATCGGTCACCGGGCCGACGCTGCGCGTGGTCAGTTCGCCCGGGCTCGCCCCCGCTCCCGTGATCGCCCTCGCGCGCTCGATGCCGGGCCTGCCGTCGCCGCTGCAGTGCATCCTCGAACTCGACGACTCGGGTGTCGCGGTGCTCTCCCGTCCCGATCAGCCGCGCACCCGCGTCCGGCTGGAACTGGTCTCCCGTGCTGCCGCGGAACAGTGGCTCGCCCGGCAGGCGCATGCCGACGGCGAACTGATCGCGTCGCTCCCTCGCGAGCTCGACCGGCGCAGCCTCGAGGCAGGGCTGCCCGGCCCGGATTCCGCAGCGCTGCCGGTCGCCATCTGCATCAGGGACGGCCGGCAGGAGGCGCTGGAACTCGACCTGGTCTCCGACGGTCCGCATGCGGTGATCGCCGGAACGACTGGTTCCGGCAAGACCGAGTTCCTGCTCGCCTGGGTGGCGGCGCTGGTCGAGCATCATCGCCCCGAACAGCTGGGGATCCTGTTCATCGATTTCAAGGGCGGCACCGGATTCGCCGATTTCGAGGACCTCCCGCACTGCGTCGGCCTGATCACGGATCTCGATGTGTCCGCTGCGGCCCGTGCGCTGGACTCCCTGCGCGCGGAGATCAGCCGACGCGAGGGCGCGCTGCGGCAAGCCGGGGTGCGTGACATCGCGCAGTGTCCCGGGCTGGCGCGCCTGGTCGTCATCGTCGATGAGTATGCGGCCATGGTGGAGGCATTCCCGACGCTGCATGCGCTGTTCACGGATCTCTCTGCTCGGGGAAGGGCGCTCGGAATTCACCTGATCATCTGCACCCAGCGTCCCTCCGGGGTCGTTCGCGATTCGCTGCTGGCGAACTGCGCGATCCGGATCAGTTTCCGGGTGACCGAGGCGGGGGAATCGCGCGCATTGCTGGGTGTCAGTGGTGCGGAGTCACTGCCGAGCGATGCGCCGGGACGGATGCTCGTCCGCCTTGGTTCCGGAACCGCCATCCTGGCGCACGCGGCGCGCCAGCTCGGTCCGCTCCGGGCCAGAGAGGGTGAACGCCCGCGGGTGCCGTGGATGCCGCCGCTGCCGCCGCTCGTCCGACTCGCTGACCTGGAGCGCTCCGGCGACGGCGGACTGGCGATCGCCCTCGCCGATCTGACCGCGCAGCAGCGTCGTGGGGTGTTCAGCCATCAGAGCGCCAGCGGAGCGCTCATCATCCTCGGTGCCGCTGGAAGCGGTCGATCCGGCGCGATGGACGCGATCGCCCAGCTCAGCGGTAACGCTGTCATTCGAGATGTCGAGGCCCTCTGGGATGCGGTCATGTCGGACACGGGTTCCCTGGTGATCGATGACCTCGACCTGCTCGTCCAGTCGACACCGATGCCGTGGCAACAGGTGCTTGCGGACACTCTCGCTCAGCGACTCCGGCGCTCGCCGGCGGCGGGAGACCTCGTCGCGTTCTCCGCGGCGCGACTCACCGGCCCGTTGCAGGCCCTCGCGGCCCTCGCCGGTGACACCGTGCAGCTTCGGGGTTTCGAGGACGGGGCACCGAGCACGATCGGCGGTGCGGCACTCGGCCCCGGTGCCGGGTGGTGGCGCGGCGTTCGGGTCCAGTTGGGGAAAGCGGACGCTCGGGCACCGGGTCGGGCTGCGCGGTTCGCGGAACTTGCTCTGATGCCGGGTCTCGCGGTGGTGACCGATGACCAGGACGAGACTGCGCTCCTGCTGCGTCGACGGGGCTACCAGGTCGCGCCTCCGGGGGTGCCGAGCTCGGAGCCGATGACCGCCCGGGTTGGGGATGCGGCGACGTGGCAGCGCGAGTGGGCGGCATTGCAGCAGGCGGTGGGCCACGGGTCCCTCCTGGTGGTCGGTGGCACCCCGGCCGAACTGAGAGCATTGACCGGACGGAGCGCCCTGCCCCCGGTACTGGAGGGCTCGGATCGCGCATGGCTGCTGACCGGGCGCCGGATCGATCGGGTGCGACTGTCGGCTTGACGAACCCGGACCGCGGTGCAGCGGTCCCACGCCTCCTCGGCCGGAGCCCGGCACACGCCTGCCCCGCGGGGGGATCCGACCCCCGGCTGTCTCGATGCCGTGGGCATTCAGGGAACACGTAGGCTGGTCATCGAGAATCAAGCAGACCTCGCTGCGACCTGAAATGAGCACCCCGTGCGCCGTACCCTCACCATCCTCGCGCTCTGCGCGCTCGCGCTGCCGCTCGTGGCGTGCAGCACCGACAGCGTCGTCCAGTCCGGATCCGGCGACTGCGCGGCGACGAAGAGCGGTTCGGCGTCGGCGTCGGTCACGGCCACCGGCGATTTCGGAGCACAGCCGACGATTGACTTCGCGACGCCCCTGAGTCCGGAAGCAACCCAGGTGAGTGTGCTGATCAAGGGTGCGGGCGAGACGGTGCGAGCCGGGCAGGCAGTCGTGATGGACTTCACGATGTTCAACGCGGCGACCGGCGCTCAGATCGACGGCAGTCGTTATGCGGGAGCCGCGGCCGCAGTGCCGCTGTCGCTCGATGAGACGTCGCTGCTTCCCGGGTTTCTGGCCGCACTGGTCTGCCAGCGAATCGGCAGCCGGGTTGCCGCCGTGATCCCGCCGGTCGATGCGTGGGGCGACGTCGGCAACGAAGCGCTCGGCGTGGGTGGCACGGAATCGATTCTGCTGGTCGCCGACCTTCTCGAGCTCGATTCGCTGCCCGTGCCCGCTGACTGGACGAAGGATGTGCCGACCATTGAATGGGCCGGCGACATGCCAACGGTGACGATCCCCGACGCGGATGCTCCGAGCGAGCTGAGTCTGACCGTGTTGAGAAAGGGTGAAGGCGAGGCGGTGCCGGCGGGCGCGAGTGTGACGGTGGACTATCTGGGGATCAACTGGGGCACTGGCGAGGTTTTCGACGAGAGTTACAGCTCGGCACCCAGGGCGTTCTCCGTGGCGGGGGTCATCGAAGGCTTCGCCGCGGCAATCGTCGGCCAGCGGGTGGGTTCCCAGGTTCTGGTTTCGATTCCCCCGGTTTACGGATACGGCGAGGCCGGTGACGGCAACACCAGTCCGCTCGCGGGTCAGACCCTCGTGTTCCTGATCGATATCGTCTCGGTTGACAAGGCCGTTTCCGGGTGAGTCTGACGCACATGGGGACCACGGGTAAGGGACGCGCACGATGCGACGGGTGATAGTTCTCGGTTCGACCGGGTCGATCGGCACGCAGGCGCTCGAGGTCATCGCCGCCAACCGCGACCGTTTCGAGGTCGTCGGTTTGTCTGCCGGCGGCAACGCTGAGCTGATCCGCGCCCAGGCCCAGGCATTCGGGGTGCGCGACACGGCACTCGGCGCCGACGACGCCGAGAGTCTGGTGCGCTCGGTCGAGGCCGATGTCGTCCTCAACGGGATCACCGGGGCCGTCGGGCTGGGGCCGACTCTCGCCGCCCTGGAGACCGGTCGCATCCTGGCGCTGGCCAACAAGGAGAGCCTGATCGTCGGCGGCGACCTGGTCAAACGCCTGGCCTGGCCTGGCCAGCTCGTGCCGGTTGATTCCGAGCACTCCGCAATCGCCCAGGCGCTCCGCTCCGGAGCAGCCGATGAGGTCTCGCGGCTGGTGCTGACCGCCTCCGGTGGTCCCTTCCGCGGTCGCAGCGCGGCGGAACTCGCCCTGGTCACACCCGCTCAGGCGCTGGCGCACCCGACGTGGACGATGGGTCGGATGGTCACCACGAACTCGGCGACGCTCGTGAACAAGGGGCTTGAACTGATCGAGGCGCACCTGCTGTTCGACGTGCCGTACGAGCGGATCGATGTGGTGGTGCACCCGCAGTCGATCGTGCACTCGATGGTCGAGTTCATCGACGGCTCCACGATCGCCCAGGCGTCACCGCCGGACATGCATCTGCCCATCGCCCTTGGCCTCGACTGGCCGCAGCGCATCGCGAACGTCGGTGTGCCGCTTGACTGGACCCGGGCCGCACACTGGGACTTCGAGCCGCTGGACGATGCGGCATTCCCCTCGGTCGCCCTCGCCCGGGAGGTGGGTGCGTCCGCTGGCAGCTATCCGGCCGTCTTCAACGCGGCCAACGAGGTAGCCGTGGATGCGTTCCACGACGGCGCGCTCAGTTTCCTCGGGATCGTGGATACGATCCGCAGGGTGCTCGATGAGCACTCGCCGGTTGTCGGAGAGCAGACGCGCCAGTCGCTGCTGGCGGCCGACGATTGGGCCCGTCGGGAGGCCGCCGAGATGATCCGTCGACACGGTGGTTCGTCAATCCTCGAGCCCCGGCGAACGAGGTAGCCCCGTGCAGACCACCCTGCTCTACGTGCTCGGGATCCTCGTCATCGCACTCGGACTCGCCATCTCCATCGCTCTGCACGAGGTCGGCCACCTGCTCCCCGCGAAACGCTTCGGGGTGCGGGTGTCCCAGTACATGATCGGGTTCGGACCGACCATCTGGTCGCGCCGGCGGGGCGAGACCGAATACGGTCTCAAGGCCGTGCCGCTCGGCGGGTACATCTCGATGAGCGGCATGTACCCGCCGATCACGCCGGGCGGGCGGGCGAGGACCGCCAGCACGGGTTTCTTCAACACGATGGTCCAGGACGCTCGTTCGGCCAGCGCGGAGACGATTCCGGAGGGCGAGGCCGACCGGGCGTTCTACGCGCTGCCTGTCGGGAAGCGGCTGGTGATCATGGCAGGCGGTCCGCTGGTGAACCTGCTGATCGGCGTGGTGCTCTATGCCGTTCTGCTGATGGGCTTCGGCATCCAGCAGCCCAGCACGACGATCGCCGAGGTCAGCGCCTGCGTGCTGCCGGCCGGCAGCGAGCAGACCGAGTGCCTGCCGACGGATCCTGAGGCCCCCGGCAAGGCTGCCGGTCTGCGCCCCGGTGACACGATCCTGAGTTGGGATGGCACGGCCGTGACCGACTGGGACCAGGTGACCGGGTTGATCCGCGGCTCGGCGGACCGGACCGCCGTGGTCGAGGTGCGGCGCGGGCCGGAGGCCGTCATGCTGACGCTCACGCCGCTGCTGAGTGAGCGCTACGTCTACGACGAGGCCGGGAAGCCCGTTCTCGGCGCCGACGGGGCACCCGAGACCGTCACCGTCGGCTTCATCGGGGTCGGACCTGCCTATGAGCGGGTCCGGCAGTCGCCCGCCTCGGTGCTGCCGGCCGTGGGCAGCAACATCGCTTCGGTCGTGGGGGTGATCGTCCACCTGCCCGAGCGGCTCATCGACGTCTGGAACGCAGCCTTCGGACCCGCCGAGCGCGACCCCAACGGGCCGATCAGCGTGGTAGGAGTGGGCCGCGTCGCCGGCGAGATCGCGAGCATCGACACGGTACCCGTCGTCGACCGGGCGGCGACCCTGATCGGACTGCTCGCGTCGCTGAACATCGCGCTGTTCGTCTTCAATCTGATCCCGCTGATGCCGCTGGACGGCGGGCACATGGCCGGGGCGCTCTGGGAGGGGATCCGTCGGGTTCTCGCGAAAATCCTGCGGCGTCCCGATCCGGGGCCGATCGACACGGCGCGACTGGTTCCGCTGACTCTCGGGGTGGTTGCGGTGCTGGGGGCGATGAGCGTGCTGCTGATCTACGCAGACATCGTCAAACCCATCAGCCTCTTCGGCTAGGCCGCTCCGCCCCGCCGCGGTCAGGCCGCTCCGCCCTGCGCCCCTTTGCGACCCGTGCTGTGTCGCGCACTGGCGCGTGCGTCGCGAAGCGGCGCGCGGTCTAGTGGGTGGCTGTTGCCACGGCGTGGCTCGCGAGGGCCTCCAGCGCGGCGATGCCGTCGCGGGAGAGCACCGACTCCACGTGCCCCTGCACGGAGGCGAAGCCAGGACCACGCAGCGCGAACACGTCCCCGGAGGCCGAGTCGACCGCCGCAGACACGCCCTCCGGCAGTCGCGTGCCGGCATCCATGCGCGCCGTGAACGTGTTGTAGAAACCGAGGGCGCGTCGCGTGCCGAACAAGTCGATCGACAGCTGCACGCCCTGCCGCGGCTCCGGCAGAGCCGCGAGCGTCATTCCCAGCTGCGCGGCGAGGATCTGGTGACTGAGGCAGACGGCCAGGAGCGGCCTGCCGCTCTGGTAGCGCTCGCGGATCAGGCGGCTCATGGTCGCGATTCGGGCGCTGGAGTGCCGACGGGGATCACCCGGACCGGGGCCGGCGACCAGCAGATCGGCGTCGATGGGCTCCACGACCTCGTTCCAACGCCGGATCTCGACCTGCATGCCGAGGTGACGCAGCTGGTGGCCGAGCATGGTGGTGAACCGATCTTCGGCATCGACGACCAGGGCGCGCTTGCCGTTCAAGATGCCCGACACCGCTTTGGGACTCTGCTCGTTGAGCCAGAACGGGGCGAGCCGCTCATTGCGGCTGTGCAGCGTCGCCAGCAGTTCGGCGTTCTCGGCCAGTTGAACGGTCTCGGGCGGTGTCGGCGGCCGACTCGCCATGCCCAGGGCGCCGAGCACGCCGGCCGCCTTGGCGTGGGTCTCCTTGACCTCGGATTCGGGCACCGAGTGACGCACCAGCGTCGCCCCGGCCGGCACCGTGATCTCGCCGTCGACCAGGTAGGCGGTGCGGATCAGGATGGGGGCGTCGAGGTCATAGCCGCCGGCTACGGGGCTGAACAGCGCGATGATGCCCGAATAGTAGCCCCGCGGCGTGCTCTCATGTCGGGCGATCACGGCGCAGGCGTTCTCCATGGGCGAGCCCGTGACCGTCGGGGCGAACATGGTCTCGCGCAGGATGTCACGCGGATCCATGTCGCTCCGGCCGGTCAGCAGGTACTCGGTGTGGGTCAGCCGCGACATCTGCTTGAGGAAGGGTCCCTCGATATGGCCGCCTTCCGCGCAGACAGCGCTCATCATCTTCAATTCCTCATCGACAACCATGAACAGTTCCTCGGTCTCCTTGGCGTCGGCGAGGAAATCGGCGAACGCTTCGACGGAGGGCCCCTCGGCCGGGTGCCGGAAGGTGCCGCTGATCGGATTCATGGTCACCGTGCCGCGGCTCAGGGTGACATGGCGTTCGGGAGTCGCGCCGACGGTCGTCAGGCCCGGGGTGAACACCGCGAATGTCCAGTAGGCGCCGCTCTCCAGCGTCAGCAGTGATCGCAGCCAGGCCAGAGCGGCCCGGTCGGGCCGGAGCTCGGTGCTGGCCAGAAAGTCCCGGCGGATCACGAAGTTGGCTCCCTCGCCGCGGCCGATCTCGTTCTCGATCACGTCGGCGACGATGTCCGCGTAGACCTCGTCGGTGATGTCGAAGCCGTGGCTGATGCTCGGCACCGCCTCCCGCGGCAGCAGGGCGAGAGCCTCGGCAATCGGCACCTCCTCGCGCTCGCGGACGATCAGACAGCGCAGCGGGGCGTGGTCGTCGCGGACCTGGTAGCCGCGCTCTACGATCTGGCGGTACGGCACAAGGGCCAGCACCTCCGGGGCGTCAGTACCGGAGCCGAGTGGAATGGCAGCCAGAGTGTCGACATCGATGATCTCCCCCGTGAGCACCTCGAGCACCCCGCGGCCCTCCCGGGCCAAAAGGGCGAATGGCCCGGGCGCGTCACTGCTCAGCAGTGACCGCAGCAGTTTCGTCATTCCTGGTCCTTGTCAGCTGTCGGGCGGACACAAAAAAATGGACCGCCATGGTGGGGGCGGTCGTCGAGATCGTGCGCGAGCACCGCCTAGGAGGCGGGCCACCAGAGGGTGCGGGTCGTCGCGGACATGGGGAAACTATAGCGCGCCGCGGCCGGGCCCGGCGCACGCGGTCCGCAATCCGCCGACTCCGCTGCGGGACATCCGGGCATGTGTCTGCCGGTGCGCACGCGGTCCGCGCTGCCTCCGGGCGTAGGCTTGTGACGTGGCTGCAATCAACCTGGGTCTCCCCGCAATTCCGGAGACCCTGTCCCCTCGGCGGAGCTCGCGCCAGATCAGGGTCGGCAAGGTCCTCGTCGGTGGCGACGCCCCCATCAGCGTGCAGTCGATGACGACCACCCCGACCACGAACATCAACGCGACGCTGCAGCAGATCGCCGAACTGACCGCCTCCGGCTGCGACATCGTCCGGGTGGCGGTTCCCAGTCGCGATGACGCCGAGGCGCTGCCGACCATCGCGGGCAAGAGCCAGATCCCGGTGATCGCCGACATCCATTTCCAGCCCAACTACGTTTTTGCGGCGATCGACGCCGGCTGTGCCGCCGTGCGGGTCAATCCCGGCAATATCCGCAAGTTCGATGACCAGGTCGGCAGGATCGCCGCTGCGGCCAAAGCCGCCGGTGTCTCCATCCGGATCGGGGTCAACGCCGGCTCGCTCGAACCGGGCATCCTCCAAAAATACGGCAAGGCCACCGCCGAGGCGCTCGTCGAGAGCGCGGTCTGGGAGGCGAGCCTGTTCGAGGAGCACGACTTCCACGACTTCAAGATCTCGGTCAAGCACAACGACCCCATCGTCATGGTCAAGGCCTATCGGCAGTTGGCCGAGCGCGGGGACTGGCCGTTGCACCTCGGCGTCACCGAGGCGGGTCCGGCATTTCAGGGCACCATCAAGAGCGCGACCGCTTTCGGCATCCTGCTCGCCGAGGGAATCGGCGACACCATCAGGGTTTCCCTTTCGGCACCGCCAGTCGAGGAGGTCAAGGTCGGGCTGCAGATACTGCAGTCGCTGAACCTGCGCGAGCGCAGACTGGAGATCGTCTCGTGCCCGAGCTGCGGCCGGGCGCAGGTCGACGTCTACACCTTGGCCGACGAGGTCACCGCCGGCCTTGAGGGGATGAGTGTGCCGTTGCGGGTCGCCGTGATGGGCTGCGTCGTCAACGGACCGGGGGAGGCGCGCGAGGCCGATCTCGGTGTCGCCAGCGGAAACGGCAAGGGCCAGATCTTCGTCAGGGGTGAGGTCATCAAGACCGTCCCGGAGTCCGAGATCGTGGCGACCCTGATCGAGGAGGCCAATCGCCTCGCCGCCCAGCTCCCGCCGGGCGCGACCGGCAGCCCCCAGGTCGTCACCGCCTGAGGCGATCGCAACGCGCCCTGCCGGTACCCGGCGGCCTCTAAACTTGTCGGGTGCCCACTCGCCTCTCCCAGCTGTTCGTCCGCACCCTCCGTGATGACCCCGCCGACGCTGAGGTCGCCAGCCACCGGCTGCTGGTGCGCGCCGGCTACATTCGCCGGCAAGCGCCGGGTGTCTTCGCCTGGCTGCCGCTGGGGCTGAAGGTCCGTCGGCGCATCGAAAAGGTGATCCGCGAGGAGATGGCCGCCGCCGGCGCCCAAGAGGTGCTCTTCCCCGCCCTGCTGCCCCGCGAACCCTACGAGGAGACCGGGCGCTGGGCGAAATACGGGGACGGCATCTTCCGGCTCAAGGATCGCCGGGGCGCCGACTACCTGCTGGCCCCCACGCACGAGGAGGTCTTCACCCTGATGGTGAAGGACCTCTACTCCTCCTACAAGGACCTGCCGCTGTCGATCTACCAGATCCAGGACAAGTATCGGGATGAGGCGCGGCCGCGCGCCGGCCTATTGCGCAGCCGGGAGTTCTCGATGAAGGACGCGTACTCCTTCGACTACACGGACGCCGGACTCGACATCAGCTACCAGACGCAGCGGGATGCCTACGAGCGGATCTTCCAGCGTCTTGGTCTGGAATACGTCATCGTCCAGGCCGACAGCGGCCTGATGGGCGGCGCGCGCAGTGAGGAGTTCCTGCACCCGACACCCGTCGGCGAGGACACCTTCGTGCGCTCAGCCGGAGGCTACGCCGCCAACATCGAGGCATTCACGACCGTGGTTCCCGCCGCAATCCCGCTGGCGGGCCTGCCGGCGGCCGAGGTTCTCGACTCGCCGAACACCCCGACCATCCAGAGCCTTGTCGCCCTTGCGAATGACCGGCACCCCCGCGATCGGCCATGGACCGCGGCCGACACCCTCAAGAACGTCGTGCTCGCGCTGACCCGACCGGACGGCAGCCGCGAGCTGCTCGTCGTCGGCCTGCCCGGTGACCGCGAAGTCGATCTCGGGCGTGTGGAGGTCGCCGTCGCCCCCGCGGAGGTCGAGGCCGCGACCGAGCAGGACTTCGCTCGCCATCCCGGACTGGTCAAGGGCTACATCGGGCCGTGGTCGGCCGCCGGTCCGGTGCTCGGCGAAGCGTCATCGACGGGAATCCGCTATCTGGTCGACCCCAGGGTGGTCAGCGGCACCCAGTGGATCACCGGCGCAAACGTCGAACAGCAGCACGTCTTCAATCTGACCATGGGACGAGATTTCACGGCGGACGGGGTCATCGAGGCAGCCGTGGTCGAGCCCGGTGACCCGGCTCCCGATGGTTCCGGCCCGGTCGAACTCGCCCGGGGCATGGAGATCGGTCACGTCTTCCAGCTCGGTCGCTACTTCGCCGAGACGCTCGGTCTGCGGGTGCTCGATGAGAACGGCAAGCTGGTGACCGTGACGATGGGTTCGTACGGCATCGGCGTCACCCGGCTGCTCGCTGCGATCGCAGAGGCCAATCGCGACGAGAAGGGCCTGATCTGGCCCGCGAACGTCGCCCCCTTCGACATCCATGTCATCGCGACCGGCAAGGACCAGGTCGCCTTCGAGTTGGCGGAGGCGCTCGTCGCGGATCTCGAGCGGGCCGGCAAAGACGTGCTGTACGACGATCGACCGAAAGTCTCGCCGGGGGTCAAGTTCGGCGATGCCGAACTGCTCGGCGTGCCGACGATCCTGATCGTCGGTCGTGGTGCCGCGGATCGGCAGGTCGAGTTGTGGGACCGCCGCTCCGGGGAACGGATCGCGCTGTCCGCCGCCGCCGTCGTCGGGGCGCTGAGCGTCTGATTCTCCGCCCGCGTCCCCGGGCAGGCACCGTGCCGCGGCTCGCGGGTATTCCTGCCCCGTTGCGCGTCCGGTAAGTTAGAGCGTTGAACCGCTCGTCAGTGCGACGGGCGCGAAGACTTTAACAGAGGAGGCCGGACGTGGACATCGACCTCAGTGTGCTGCACCAGCTTGAACGTGAACGCGAAGTCCCCTTCGAGGAGCTGGTCACCATCATCGAGCAGGCGATTCTGACCGCCTACCTCAAGCACACCAACCAGGAAGCCCACCACGGCGATGCCCCGGAAATCGCCCAGGCCAGGGTCGAACTCGACCGGAAGACGGGCCACGTCACCGTGTTCGTGCTGGAATTCGACGAGACCGGTGCCGTGATCGGCGAGTCTCCCGACAGTCCCAGTGACTTCGGCCGCATCGCCGCCTTCGCGGCCAAGCAGGTGATCAACCAGCGCCTCCGGGATCTGGCCGACGAGCGGATTCTCGGCGAGTTCGCCGGGCGTGAGGGCGACATCGTCGCCGGGGTGATCCAGCAGGGCCCGAATCCGCGGATGGTGCATGTCGACCTTGGCTCGGTCGAGGCGATCATGCCCCCGGAGGAGCAGGTGGCCGGTGAGGACTACGCGCACGGCACCCGCATCCGGGTCTACGTCACGAGCGTCGCCCGGGGTACCAAGGGTCCGGCCGTGACGGTGTCAAGGACCCACCCCAACCTGGTCCGCAAGTTGTTCGCGCTCGAGGTGCCGGAGATCGCCAGCGGCTTGGTCGAGATCACCTCGCTGGCCCGCGAGGCGGGGCACCGCACCAAGATCTCGGTCCGGGCGACGGCGCCTGGGATCAACGCCAAGGGCGCCGCGATCGGCGAGCTCGGCCAGCGGGTGCGTGCGGTGACCGCGGAACTCGGCGGCGAGAAGATCGACATCGTCGACTACTCGGAGGATCTGGCCACTTTCGTCGCCAACGCGCTGTCACCGGCCAAGGTCTCCAGCGCCTTCGTGATCGACGCCGCGACCAAGGCCGTCCGTGCCCTTGTCCCGGACTACCAGCTCTCGCTCGCGATCGGCAAGGAGGGCCAGAACGCCCGACTCGCCGCCAAACTCACCGGCGCGAAGATCGACATCCAGCCCGACTCCGTCATGGAAGACTCCTGACCCCCTCCCGCCTCGCAACTCAGCTGGGATGAGGCGGAGGGGGTAGGATGGATTCTTGGAGTTGCGCCCTTCCGCGCGACGCAGACCAACCAGACAAGGCTGAACGGCTAATGGACAACTAATGAGCGGCTCGAAATGAGATCCGTCCGCAAGTAGCGGTCTGCCCTGTCTGGGTGGGCCTCAGACAGGAGAATTGTGGCTGCGAAACCACGCGTACACGAGATTGCCAGTGAACTGGGAATCGACAGCAAGAAAGCCCTTGAGAAACTCAAGGAAATGGGCGAATTCGTCAAGGGACCGTCCTCCAGCATCGAACCCCCCGTCGCGCGCCGACTGAAGGCAGCGCTTGAGGCGGAGGGCATCAGCGCTCCGCCGAAGGCGACCCCGGCACCGGCACCGGCGCCAAGCCGTGCGCCGGCGAGCGCAGCACCGGCGTCGGTCACCACGCCACCGGTCGCCCCCGCCACGCCCACTGCGATACCCGCCGCGGTGCCGGAAGCGCCGGTGTCCGGTGTCCCGGCGTCGTCCCCTCCCGCAACCGAGCGCCCGTCCGCGAGCGCCCCCGGTCCCGGTGGAATCCCGCGTCCGGGGATCCCCAGGCCCGGCAACAATCCGTTCTCGTCCACCCAGGGCATGCAGCGCCCCGGCGGCCCCCGGCCGGGCAACAATCCCTATGCCAGTGCGCAGGGCATGGCGCGTCCGGGTCAGGGCGCAGTTCCGCGTCCCGGTCAGGAAGCCGGTCCCCGTCCGGGTCAGGGTGCGGGCCCGCGCCCGGGTGGAGCGAACTTCCAGCAGCGTCCCGGTTCGACCGGCTTCCAGCGGCCCGGCACTGCCGGTGCGGGTGCCGGTGCTCGTCCCGGCGGTTTCCAGCGTCCCGGTGGTGCCGGTGGCGCGGGCGGCCCCGGAGGTCTTGCCGGCGGCCCGGGCGGCGCGCCTCGTCCCGGTGTGGGCGGGCGCGGCCGGGGACCCGGCGGCGGCACGGCCGGAGCCTTCGGTCGCGGCGGCGGCAAGAGCAAGGCGCGCAAGTCGAAGCGCACGAAGAGGGCCGAATTCGAACTTCGCGAGGCCCCGTCGCTCGGCGGCGTGAGCGTTCCCCGTGGTGACGGCTCGACCGTCATCCGGCTGCGCCGCGGCGCATCGATCTCCGACTTCGCCGACAAGATCGATGCCAGCCCCGGCAATCTGGTGACCGTGCTCTTCCACCTCGGTGAGATGGCGACGGCGACCGAGTCCCTCGACGAGGCGACCTTCCAGGTTCTCGGCGAGGAACTGGGCTTCAAGATCCAGATCGTCAGTCCCGAGGACGAGGACAAGGAGCTGCTCGAAGGCTTCGACATCGACCTCGACCAGGAACTCGAAGACGAGAGCGAGGACGTACTCGAAATCCGGCCGCCGGTCGTCACCGTCATGGGTCACGTCGATCACGGCAAGACCAAGCTGCTGGATGCAATCCGCCAAGCCAACGTCGTCGCCAGCGAAGCGGGCGGAATCACCCAGCACATCGGTGCATACCAGGTCTGGACCGAGCACGAGGGCATCGAGCGGGCCATCACCTTCATCGACACCCCCGGTCACGAGGCGTTCACCGCCATGCGTGCCCGTGGAGCGCAGGTCACCGACATCGCGATCCTCGTGGTCGCCGCCGATGACGGCATCATGCCGCAGACGGTGGAGGCGCTGAACCACGCCCAGGCTGCCAACGTGCCGATCGTGGTCGCCGTCAACAAGATCGACAAGGTGGGGGCCAACCCGGCCAAGGTCCGCCAGCAGCTGACCGAGTTCGGTCTGGTCGCCGAGGAGTACGGCGGAGACGTGATCTTCGTCGACGTGTCCGCGCTGAACAACATCGGCATCGACACCCTGCTCGACGCGGTGCTGCTGACCGCTGATGCCGGCCTCGATCTGCGCGCCAACCCCAACAAGGACGCCCGCGGTGTCGCGATCGAAGCCAAACTCGACAAGGGCCGCGGCGCGGTGGCAACCGTGCTCATCCAGTCCGGCACCCTGGCGATCGGCGACCCCATCGTCGCCGGGACCGCGCACGGCAAGGTCCGTGCGATGTTCGACGAGAACGGTGACGCGGTCGAATCCGCCCCGCCGAGTCGTCCGGTCCAGGTGCTCGGACTGTCGTCCGTGCCGCGCGCCGGTGACACCTTCCTGGTCACCGAGGATGACCGCACGGCCCGCCAGATCGCTGAGAAGCGCGAAGCCGTCGAGCGCAATGCCCAACTGGCCAAGGCCCGTAAGCGGATCAGTCTCGAGGACTTCACCCGTGCCCTCGAAGAGGGCAAGGTCGAGAGCCTCAACCTCATCATCAAGGGGGACGTCTCCGGTGCCGTCGAGGCTCTGGAGGAGTCGCTGCTCAAGATCGAGGTCGACGCGAGCGTGCAGCTGCGGATCATCCACCGCGGCGTCGGCGCCGTCACCGAGAGCGACGTCAACCTGGCAACGGTCGACAACGCGATCATCATCGGCTTCAACGTGCGCCCGGATACCAAGGCGCGCGAGCGCGCTGCCCGCGAGGGAGTGGACGTCCGCTTCTACTCGGTCATCTACGCCGCGCTCGAGGACATCGAGCAGTCCCTCAAGGGTCTGCTCAAGCCCGAGTTCGAAGAGGTGCAGTCGGGTGTGGCCGAGGTCCGCGAGGTGTTCCGTTCCTCCAAGTTCGGCAACATCGCCGGTGTCATCGTCCGTTCGGGAACAATCACCCGCAACGCCAAGGCCCGCGTCATCCGCGAGGGTGTGGTCCTGGCCGATGGTCTGGCGATCGAGTCGCTGCGGCGATTCAAGGACGACGTCACCGAGGTGCGCACGGACTTCGAGGCCGGCATCGGCCTCGGCAAGTTCAACGACCTCCAGATCGGTGACGAGATCGAGACGATCGA
>CAVPES010000046.1:0-7880 GCA_963703545.1 uncultured Actinomycetota bacterium | reverse complement strand
CCAGCGGGATCGGCCAGCGGATCGCCGCACTCTCATCGGCGAGGTTCAGGAAGGTGTAGCTCGCTTCCGGACTCCAGTGCTCGTTGACCAGATAGGTGTAGACAGTGTCCGGCGCCAGCGTCTGGTAGGAGTTGCCGACGCCGCGGGGCAGGAAAATCGCCTGTCCCGGTCCGAGTTCCGCCGTCACCACGGTTCCGAAGGTTCCCCCCGCGCGCAGGTCGACCCAGGCTCCGAAGATCCGGCCGGCGGCGACCGACACGTACTTGTCCCAGGGTTCGGCGTGGATGCCGCGGGTGGTGCCGACCGCGTCGTTGAACGAGATGTTGTTCTGCACCGGGCCGAAGTCGGGCAGCCCAAGGGCCAGCATCTTCTCGCGCTGCCAGTTCTCCTTGAACCAGCCCCGGCTGTCCTCGTGCACGGGCAGTTCGAGCAGCAGGACCCCGGGAATCGCGGTGGCGCGGATGGTCAGTTCGGACACGGTTCTCCGTTTCGGGGATCGACCAAGTTTATCGGGCCGCCGCGCCCGCCCGCCGCCTACTCTGGTTGCATGGATCTGACGAAAAGCCTGGCTGCGGCCTCCCGACTCGTTGTGCTCGAGACATCGCAGTCGACCAACAGCGAGCTGATCGCCGCCGCGGGCGCCGATCCGCAGGCGTGGCCGCATCTGTCGGTGCTGGTCACGGACAACCAGACCGCGGGCCGCGGGCGCCTCGGCCGCAGCTGGTCGGCCCCCGCCGGCACGTCGCTGGCGTGTTCGGTGCTGCTGCGGGATCCCCGGTCCGCGGCTACCACGGTTCCGGAACACTGGGCGTGGCTGCCGATGCTGGCGGGGCTGGCGATGGTGCGCGCGGTCGACGCCGTCGGGCCGGCCGCCCCGGCATCGCTCAAGTGGCCGAACGACGTGCTGATCGCCGGCGGGAAGGTCTGCGGCATCCTGGCGGAGGTGGTGCCCGGCACCGCGATGGTCGTCGTCGGTGCCGGGATCAACCTGACGATGCAGCGCGAAGACCTGCCGGTGCCGACCGCTGCCTCGCTGAGTCTGGTCGGCACCGAGGTGCCCGCAGCCGAGCTCGCCGACGCGGTGCTGAGTGTCTACCTGCGGGAGCTCGGCACCCTGGTGCGCCGACTGGACGAGGCGGGCGATGCCGCCGCCGCCGGACTGCTCGGGGAGGTCGCCGCGCGCTGTGAGACGCTCGGCCGGCGAGTGCGGGTCGAGTTCCCCGACGGCAGCGTGCGCTTCGGGATCGCCCGGGCGCTCGCCCCCGACGGCCGACTGATCCTGATCGACGAGCAGGATCAGGAACCGCTGGCCGTTGCCGCGGGAGACGTGACGCATCTGCGGTATTAATTGCACATGAGCGCGAACGCGGAGGACCAGTCGGAGCGCGTCATCGCGCGACTGCGGCCGCGCGGCAGGCACCTGATCTGGCCGGCCCTGCTCGTGATCGCGCTGGCCGGGGTGAGCGTCTACTATCTGGGCACGCTCCCCGAGGCGTGGCAGCGCTACGCCGTGCTGATTCTTGGCGGCAGCGCCACCCTGGTGCTGGTGATCGTGCCGTATCTCAGTTGGCTCTCCCGCCGTTACATCATCACCACCCGGCGCATCGTGATCAGGCGCGGGCTGTTCATCCGGGTCCACCAGGAGCTGCTGCACAGCCGCAGCTACGACGTGACCCTGCGTCAGGACGCCCTGCAGTCCCTGTCCCGTTGCGGGGACATTCGCATCAATACGGGACTCGAATCCCCTGTCATCCTGCGGGACGTGCCGCAGCCGAAACTGGTGCTGCGGGCGATCCAGGACCTGATGCAGGGTAGTAGCGACGCGGTCCCGGCGAATCGAGGGGCTGCTCAGTCGACGTACACCGACGAGACCACTGTGCTGGGCCGACTGTGACCTGGTCAGCCGGGTTACACTCGGCGTGGATCGGTGAAGGAGTTCAGGCGTGATCATTGGTGTCATTGGCGGCGGCCAGCTTGCCCGGATGATGATCCCGGCGGCGCTCAATCTGGGGATCGAGTTGCGCGTGCTCGCCGAGGCGGCGGGCAGTTCGGCCGCTTTCGGCACCTCGGTCATCGGCGACTACCGGGACGTGCAGACGGTGCTGGACTTCGCCGACGGCGTCGACGTGATCACCTTCGACCACGAGCACGTCCCGCAGGGCGTGCTCGCGGCCGTGACTCGCGCCGGCGTTCCGATGCACCCGCGACCGGAGGCGCTGCTCTACGCCCAGGACAAGCTGCTGATGCGCGGGCGCCTGGCCGAACTGGGCGTGCCGATGCCGGAGTGGGCGCGCGTGCACGACTCGGCGGACCTCGCCGCCTTCCTCGCCGAGCACGGCGGCCGAGCCATCGTCAAGACCCCCCGGGGTGGCTACGACGGCAAGGGCGTGCGCGTGGTCCGGGCGGCGGAGGACATCGCGGACTGGCTCGCGGCGCTCGGCCCCGGCGACGCCCTGCTCGCGGAGGAGGTGGTCGACTTCCGCCGGGAACTGGCGCAACTGGCCGCGCGGACACCCGCCGGAGAGCTCTCGACCTGGCCCGTCGTCGAGACCGTGCAGAGCGACGGCGTGTGCGCCGAGGTGATCGCCCCCGCCCCGCGCAGCGCGGGACGCCTGGCCGAAGTCGCGGCCGACATCGCCGTGGCGATCGCCGAAGGGCTGGGCGTGACCGGGGTGCTCGCGGTCGAGCTCTTCGAGACGACGGATGATCGCCTTCTGATCAACGAACTGGCGATGCGCCCGCACAACAGCGGGCATTGGAGCATCGACGGCTCGACCACCAGCCAGTTCGAGCAGCACCTGCGTGCCGTGCTCGACCTGCCGCTGGGGGCCACCGGGATGACGGCACCGTTCAGCGTGATGGTGAACATCCTCGGCGGGCCGAGCGCGGGGACGCTCTACGACCGCTATCCGGTGGTGCTCGCCGCGCACCCGACGGTCAAGATCCACAACTATGCCAAGGACCCGCGCCCCGGGCGCAAGATCGGTCACGTCACCGCCTCGGGGGATGAGCTCGATGAACTGGTCTACCAGGCACGGGCCGCGGCGGCCGGCCTGAGCGACTGAGCGCGTCGCGCCGACGTCGATCGAGGCGCGCGCCGAAACCGGGATCCGCCGGCCGGCCGTCCTAGCATTGTCGCTATGCCCACTCCCCGCGTTGCCGTCGTGATGGGTTCGGACTCGGACTGGTCGGTGATGAGCGCCGCGGCGACGGTGCTGACCGAGTTCGGAATCGACCACCACGTCGAGGTGCTCAGCGCCCACCGCACCCCCGAGGCGATGATCGCCTTCGGCAAGGCGGCGGCAGCAGCGGGCTTCCGGGTGATCATCGCCGGGGCCGGCGGTGCCGCCCACCTGCCCGGAATGCTGGCCGCCGTGACCAGCCTGCCGGTGATCGGGGTTCCGGTTCCGCTCAGCAGGCTCGACGGGCTCGACTCCCTGCTCTCCATCGTGCAGATGCCCGCGGGCGTGCCGGTCGCGACCGTGTCCATCGGCGGGGCGACCAATGCGGGCCTGCTGGCGGTCAGGATCCTGGCGGCGGCCGATCCGGCCCTGACGCTGCGGCTCGATGAATACGCTGCGGGACTCGCCGAGAGCGTGCAGCGGAAGAACACCGCCCTGCGCGCGAGCCTCGGCGACTAGGTCCGCGCCGCCGCCATGACGATCAGCCAGCCCTTTCGCAACCCCGAGCTGGGTTCGCCCGAGCTGATGACCCGCCGGGCGTGGTGGCTGGTGGTGCTCAATTTCGTGATACCCGGCAGCGCGCAGCTGATGGCCGGCAATCGGAGACTGGGGCGGGCCGGACTGATCGCCACGGCGTCCCTCTGGGTGCTCGTCGCCGTCGGTGCGGTCGTCTATCGCCTCGATTCGTCGCTGATCATCGGGGCGGCGTCCAGTCCTGCCGTGCTCGGCGTGCTGCAGGTGTCCGCGATCGGCTTCGCGGTGCTCTGGGTGGTGCTCACCCTTGACACCCTCCGACTGGTGAAAATCGTCAGGGTGCTGCCGTCGCGCCGCGTCTGGATCGCGGGCTTCTCCGTCGTGCTGCTGGTCGGCACCGTCGGCACGGTGAGCTACGCCACCCGGCTGGCCGGGGTGCAACAGGAACTGATCGGCAGCATGTTCAGCAACGGGGTGATGCGGGAACCCGTCGACGGCCGCTACAACATCCTGATCCTCGGCGGCGACGCCGGCCCGGACCGAACCGGGCTGCGCCCGGACAGCATCTCGGTGCTCAGTGTGGACACCGTCTCGGCCACGGCGAGCCTGATCGGGCTGCCGCGGAACATGATGAACGCCCCGTTCGGCGCCGACTCCCCCCTGCACGCCCAGTTCCCGGATGGCTACAACTGCCGAGACTGCCTGCTGAACTCCCTGTACACCCACGCGACCCTGGTCAGTCCCGGCCTCTACCCGGACGCCGCGGGCCAGGCCAGTTCTGAGGGCATCGAAGCCACCCGCGACGCGGTGCAGGGGATCCTCGGCATCGACGTCCAGTACTACGTGCTGATCGACATGGCCGGGTTCGAGCAGCTGATCGATGCACTCGGCGGTATCGTCGTGCCCGTCGAGCAGCGACTGCCGATCGGCGGTTTCGAAGACGAGAACGGGCAGCCGATCGGCGAGATCGGCTGGATCGAACCGGGCACCCAGCGCATGGACGGCTTCACCGCGAGTTGGTATGCCAGGGCCCGGCACGGCACCAGCGACTACGACCGGATGATCCGGCAGCGCAACGTGCAGCAGGCGATCCTCGACCAGTTCGAGCCGATCAACGTGCTGAGCAAGTTCGACGCCATCGCGAGAGCCGGCGGCCAGGTCGTCAGCACGGACATCCCCCAGGAACTCCTGGGCACTTTCATCTCGCTCGCCGGGGAGATCAAGGGGCAGCAGATGAAGAGACTCGAGCTCGTCCCGCCGGACTACGACGTGACGGACCCTGACTTCGCCGACATCCACAGCGACGTCGCGGCATTCCTGACGCGCGCTGATTAGAGGTCGGCGTGCAGCTGCCAGAGCATCGCGGCGGCATAGTCCCAGCCGAAATTCCTCAATCGATCGCTCTCGGTCAGGCGCAGCGTGTCCCGGAGGGTGTCATCGCCGAGCACGCGAATGACCTCGTCGGCCAGGAGTGCCGGTAGTTCATCCGCGTCGATGTCAACGGCGACACACGCCTCGTCGACGATCTCCATCAGGGCCGGGGTGGCGACATGGACGATCGGGACGCCCAGGGTCAGGGCATCGATCAGCACCTGACCGGAACCGTCATGCAGATCAGCGTGCACGAGCGCGCTGGCACCTCGGATCGTCTGAGCGCGCTCCCGTTCGGTCATCGGCGCGGGGATGATCAGGGCCGAGTGGTCGACGTCGGCGGCGGCGAGCTCCGAGCGGAGTGACTCCGCCGCGGATTCATCCAGTCCGGTGATCACCACCGGGACGTCGCCTCCGGTGCGCTCCAGCAGCGCGCCCAGCACGGACGCTCGCCATGCCCGGTCGAGGTGCCCGCCGGGGATCAGCAGGTAGCCCGCAGGCAACTCGCTCTCGGTCGCGGTGCGATCTCCGGCCAGTGCGATGGCGGCCGCCGATGGACCGTTGCCGATCACCCGAATCCGCTCGTTCGCCCCGAGCAGTTCCTCGAGGTCGATGGCCACGGCATGCGTGGGCACCACGATGGCGTCGGCGAACCGCCATGCCCGGCTGCCCTGGCGGCGAAGGTAGCGGGCCCGGGCTGCGGGCAGCGTGCCCTCCGCCCGCCAGGGGCGGGTATCCGCGATCGTGACGCTGAGCTGTCGGCCGGCATTGTTGACCCGGTCGTATCTTCGCAGCGGGGCGAAGAGGCTCGGCGCGTGCAGCATTCCCGCCCCGGTGAACGCGGTGAGTCCGATCGACCAGGCGGCCCGCACACTGGCCAACGAGAGCGGGATCTGGCGCAGAGCACTGATCGTCGGCAGCAGGTCGTGGATGCTTTCCCGGTCATGGCGGGTGTCTGAGGCGATGATTCCCTCGACGTCGCAGCCGTCCGGCGTGGTGCGAATCAGGGCGCGGGTGATCTCCATCGCGTAGCGGGCCTCAGCGCTGTCGGGGGAGGCCTGCAGTTCCGTCAGAACGACGCGCAGTGTTGTCATGACGGACCCCTCCGGCCGATCGTCGGCTTCGTCACCCACCCACTGATCCACCAGTAGCGAATCGTCAGGGCTGCCTTCAGCAGCCAGCGCACCGGTGCGAGATACCTCGCGGAGTACCGTCTGGACAGGTAGAGGTAGGCGCTCTGGTGGTGCACCTTCTCCATGGAGCGCGCGCTCTGCGCCGTGGAGTGCGCGCCGGTGTGGGTGACGACCGCGCCGGGAACGTACACGTTCGCCCAGCCGGCCCGGCCCAGCCGGTGACCCAGGTCGACATCCTCGAAGTACATGAAGTACGAGTCGTCGAAACCATCGATGGCGTCGAAGGCGACTCTCCTGACCATCAGGCACGCACCGGACAGCCAGCCTGCCGCTCGCTCGGCGTCGAGATCGCTGCCGGCCTTGTAGCGGCGGCTCCACGGGTTGCCGGGCCAGACCCGTGTGAAGAGACCGTGGCCGATGCCGGTCCGCAGCGACGGCAGGGCGCGGGCAGAGGGGTAGACCGCGCCTTCGGCATCGAGGATCCGCGGCCCGAGCGAGCCGGCGTCCGGGTGCCGCCCGGCAGCGGCGACGAGCAGGTCGATGGCACCCGGGGACATTTCGACATCCGGGTTGGAGATCACGATGAACTCGGAGTCGCCCGCCGCGGCGATCGCTGCGGCAATTCCGGCCCCGTAGCCGAGATTCGCCCCCGTCTCGACCAGTACGGCGCCGTGCCCAGCCGTCAGGCGGCGAACCGAGTCGACGTCTGCCGAGGCGTTGTCCGCCACGACAACCGAGAGGGGGTACTCACTGGCGCCGCGAACCGAGGCCAGGAACCGACCGAGCGCGTCCGCCGAGTTGTGTGTCACCGTCACCACGACAACGGATGGTTCCACAGTTCCTTCCGGGTGCTATCGATTCGGCAGGGGCGGTGAGGCCGCAACCGCTGTGCGCTGGCAGCTTCGCCGATGTCGTCCCAGCATAGCTGAGGCCTTCGATCGGACGGCGGGCCTCGGCTCGGGACGAGCCGCTTTAGACTGTCACGGTGTCCCGGATCTCGGTTGCGCTGTGCACCCACAATGGCGCGGCCTTCATCGCCGAACAGCTGGCGAGCATCCTGGCGCAGACGCGCCTCCCCGATCAGCTGGTGATCTCCGACGACGCATCGACCGATGACACCGTGGAGTTGATCCACCGAATCCTCACCGGGGCAGCTGCCCCGGTCGGAATCGATGTTCTCCTCAACCCGGAAGCGCTGGGGGTCACCGCGAACTTCCAGCAGGCTCTCGAGGCATGCAGCGGCGACCTCATCGCACTCTGCGACCAGGATGACGTCTGGATGCCGGATCGCCTGGCGGTGCTTGGGGCGCGCTTTGACGCTGACCCCGAGCTGCTGGTGCTGGGCAGTGACGCGACCATCGTCGCTGCCGACGGCACCTCGCGAGGGTTCGGGTTGTTCGAGGCACTCGACATCTCGGCGACCGAGTTCTCCGAAGTGCATCGGGGGGACGCCTTCGTGGCCCTGCTGCGCCGGAACCTGTTCACGGGGGCGACGATGGCGCTGGCGGAAGAAGAGCGCATCGAGGCCCTGAATGCCGCGCTGAAAGCCGGCATCGCGGCGGCCGGCGACTACGACGCACAGGTCGGCAAGATCGTGTCCGGTGCGTTCGCGCCGGCGCCGTCACTTCGCAGGTCTGGCGCCGGAAATCGGCGGCATAGACAGCGAGCAGTTCCGGCTCGACCAGGCGGCCGAGCAGCTCGACACGTGGTATCAGGATCA
>CAVPES010000045.1:0-4108 GCA_963703545.1 uncultured Actinomycetota bacterium | reverse complement strand
AGTTCACTCCGGACGGCGCGCCGAGCGGCATCATCGTCGTCGCCAACCTCGATCCGCACTCGATCCGTGAGACGTACACGCACCTCGACCTGACTGCGCTGGGTCTGGCGAACGGGTCGCGGTACACCGTGACCGAGTTATTGACCGAGCAGCAGTGGAACTGGGGAAACGACAACTGGGTGCGTCTGGACGCATTCTCGAATCCCGTGCACATCCTCGCCGTGCACTATCCGGGAGGGTGACCGTGTCCCGTGCCGCCCCTGATTCGCCGCCGCCGAACCCGGCCGAGCTGCGTGCCGTCGCAAGCGGTTCGCATCCTCATCCGCATGCGATCCTTGGCCGGCACCCGGCGAGGGACGGCTTCGTCATCCGCGTGCTCCGACCGCTCGCGGACTCGGTCACGGCCGCCCTCGCCGACGGTCGGGCGGTGACCCTGGTGCACCTGCAGGACGGGATCTGGGCGGGCAGCCACGCGGCTCCTGCCGCCGACTACACCGTTACGGCGAGCTACGGGTCCGGCGAACGCTGGACGACCGAGGACGCGTACCGTTTCGCACCCGGGATCGACGATGTCGACCTCTACCTGTTCAGCGAAGGTCGCCACGAGGAGCTCTGGAGGATGCTGGGCGCGCATCCCGTGAGCCTGCCGGGCGTGACCGGCGAGACCGGCGGCACGCTCTTCACTCTCTGGGCTCCGCACGCCCGGGCGGTCAGGGTGATCGGCGACTTCAACTCCTGGGACGGCGTGCAGCACGCCATGCGGCGGCTCGACGCCAACGGAGTGTGGGAGCTCTTCATCCCCGGTATCGGTCCGGGCAGCATCTACAAGTATGAACTGCTGACCACCTCGGGCGAGTGGGTCAAGCGCGCGGACCCGATGGCGAATGCGGCGGAGGCGCCGCCGGCCACCGCCTCGGTCGTCACCCGATCGCAGCACCGCTGGTCCGACTCGCACTGGCTGGCGGAGCGGGCCGGGAAGAACCCGATCGAGCAGCCCGTCAGCATCTACGAACTGCATGTCGGCTCCTGGCGTCCCGGACTGGGCTATCGCGACCTCGCCGATCAGCTGATCGAGTACCTGCGCGAACTCGGCTTCACGCACGTCGAATTCCTGCCGCTTGCTGAACATCCTTACGGTCCGAGCTGGGGTTACCAGGTGACCGGGTACTACGCGCCGACCAGTCGATTCGGCTCGCCCGACGACCTGCGCTATCTGATCGATCGTCTGCACCAGGCCGGCATCGGCGTGATCATGGACTGGGTGCCGGGACATTTCCCGAGAGACGAGTGGGCGCTCGCGCGCTTCGACGGGCAGCCCCTCTACGAGCACTCCGACCCGCGACGCGGCGAGCACCAGGACTGGGGCACACTGGTCTTCGACTACGGCCACTCCCAGGTGCGCAACTTCCTGGTCGCGAACGCGCTGTTCTGGCTGGAGGAATTCCACGTCGACGGTCTGCGGGTCGACGCGGTGGCATCGATGCTCTATCTGGACTACTCGCGCGAGGACGGCGAGTGGGAACCCAACCGCTACGGCGGCCGGGAGAACCTCGAGGCGATCAGTTTCCTGCAGGAAGTCAACGCCACCGCCTACAAGCGCAATCCCGGCATCATGATGATCGCCGAGGAGTCCACCAGCTACCCGGGCGTCACCTCGCCCACCGAGACGCCCGGCCTGGGCTTCGGCTTCAAGTGGAACATGGGCTGGATGCACGACACCCTCGACTACATCCAGCACGATCCGATGTACCGATCGCACCACAACGGGGAACTGACCTTCTCGATGGTGTACGCCTACAGCGAGCATTTCGTGCTGCCGATCAGCCATGACGAGGTTGTGCACGGCAAGCGGTCCCTGCTCGGCAAGATGCCGGGCGACCACTGGCAGAGACTCGCCAATGTGCGCGTCTACCTGTCCTACCTGTGGACCCACCCCGGCAAGAAGCTGCTGTTCATGGGCCAGGAATTCGGGCAGCCCAGTGAGTGGAGCGATCACCGCGGGCTCGACTGGTGGGTGCTCGACCAGAGCGCCCACCGCGGACTTCTCGAGCTGGTGAGCCGAATGAATCGCCTCTACGTCGAGAACTCCCCGCTCTGGGCACGGGACAGCGAACCGGGCGGCTTCGAATGGATCGACCAGGATGCGGCGCGCAACGTCGTCGCCTACCTGCGCTGGGATCATGTCGGCAATGTCATCGCAATCGTCCAGAACTTCTCGGGGAACCCGGTCGGTGACTACCGACTGGCGCTGCCGTTCGGCGGCGTGTGGGAGGAGATCCTGAACACCGACGCCACCGAGTACGCCGGCTCGGGCGTCGGCAATCTTGGCGCGATCAGCGCCGAGGACGTCGCCTGGGCGGGCCGGCCGGCCTCAGCCGCCGTGACCCTGCCACCGCTCGGCGCGCTCTGGCTGCGCCCGCGCCGCTGAGCAGTCTCGACAGGGCCGCTTCAGTAGAGCAGCATCGTCAGCTGCCGGCGAGCCGCGGACACCCGCGGATCCTCGGCACCAACGATCTCGAAGTAGTCGAGCAGCCGGGTGCGCACCTGGTTGCGGCCGTCGGAGTCCAGCCGGGCGAAGAGCTCGAGCAGGCGGGCGAAAGCATCCTCGACGTGACCGCCCGAGAGATCGAGATCGGCCACAGCGAGCGCTTCGACGACACCAGCGGGGTTCGCCGCGGCAGCCGAGCGCACCTGCTCCGCGTCGGCGCTCTGGAGCCGCGCCAGCAGGCTGACCTGAGCAAGCCCCGCGATTGCGAGCGCATCGCGGGGGTCCTGGGCGATCGCGGTTCGGTACGATCGGATCGCGCTCGCGTAGTCGCCCTGTCCGATGGCGTCGAAAGCCGCCTGATGCAGCGGCGGAAGGGGTGCTTCGATGGGCTCCGGCGCCTCAGCGGTGTTCGCAGGCTCATCCGGGGCGGACACGGTGCCCGTCACGCCGTTCTCACCGGCCAGGGTGAGCAACTGCTGCAGCACCGCGAGCAGCTGCTCGTCGGCGACGGCACCGGAGAACATCGCCACCGGGCTGCCGGCGACCAGCGCAGCGACCGTCGGCACGGCCTGGACCTGGAAGGCCGCCGCCAATTGCGCATTCGCGTCGACATCCACGCGCGCCATCAGCAGCCGACCGGCGGCACCGCGCACCGCGCGCTCCAGCACCGGAGCCAGCTGGCCGGTCTGCGCCGAGCGCGTCGAACCGAACAGCAGCACGATCGGCACCAGAGCGGACAGCTCGAGCAGAGTCTGGAAGTTCTGCTCAGTCGCATCGAGTACCAGCGATGGAACCGCGATGGGCTCCGTGGGCGATGCCGGCCCAGCCGCGCCGTGGGCACCGGCGTCGACTGCGGGGCGATTCGCCCGGTTGACGAGGGTCGTCAGATCGACGGCCCCGCGCAGACTCGCCGAGGACAGATTCGCCATCGCTATAGCTCCTTCGCGGCCACGAGGCCCTGAGTGTACCCGAGCAGTACGATTCTGCCATTTTCTGTGACCGGGGGCACGAAGAACAGCAACTGATAGCCGTAAGTCGCCTGGATCCCCCGCGTGCTGCTTGCCAGCCCCGAGAGCGCTTTGACCTGACCGGCAGGACTGACGCTTCCGCCCGCCGCCTTGGGGGTGACGTTCTCGTACTCGTTGACGTTGGTGGCGACGACGGCACCGCTTTCCCCGGTCGCCAGGGCGAGCACCAGCCCGGTCTGCGCCGCGTCCCCGAAGGACATCACGGCCTCCGGGGGCAGGGCGGCGACCGCGCCCGCCTTGTATTCGGCGCCGAACTGCGCCTGCAACGCGTCGTTCTCGTTGTCGAACAGGTCGTAGAACGCTGAACTGGAGCCGTTCATGAGCATTTCCCCATAAGCCGGTGCGACGTCCTTGGGGGCCATGATGGTGAAGGTCGAATCCGGTGGGACGACGGGCGCACCGACCGCCGCAGAGGCGAAGGGGACCTCCTGCTTGTTGGCCAGGGCGATCAGGTAGTGCAGTCGATAGTTCTCCCGCGGCGAGGCCTGCAGCAGCACCATCATCTGCTGGGGCTTCGCGGGGTCCGCATCGGGAAGGACGGCCATCACCGTGCGCGGCCAGCTGTCGGTCGCCTGCGGCAACACCGTTGTCG
>CAVPES010000044.1:0-35045 GCA_963703545.1 uncultured Actinomycetota bacterium | reverse complement strand
GCGTAAAAGGAGTTAGCAAGTAACCCGCTTTTGCGGTCCTCCATGGCGGCCTCGGAGGCCTTGTCGTCGGCGCGCGAGCCGCGCTCGGTCACGCGGGCGGCGGCGATTTCGGCGATGATGTCGTCCACGCTGTCAGCGCGGGATTCGATCATGCCGGTGCTGATCATGTCCGCCAATGGTGCGGACGCGGACGACGAGTTTCGCGCGCTTCTCATTCGGCTTGGGGCGCGCGCCGGCGTAGGGATCGGGACGCGCGGAGTCGGCATGGTCTGGCGGAATGGGCAGCCATTGGCCGCCGCGGCGGAAGCACTCGCGCTCGTGGCTGAAGTAGATGCTGGGCACTTCCAGCTTTTCTTTGCGGACATATTCCCACACATCCATTTCGGTCCAGTTGGAAAGCGGGAAGACGCGCATGTTCTCGCCGGGGTTCAGGCGGGCGTTGTAGAGGTTCCATCTGACCCCAGAGATCCCCACACGGGAATCTTGGCCTCCCACGCCTTTCGGTGTACTTCGACGCCACGTGCGTGAGGTGGCGGCCGCACGGCGAGTATCAAGAGAACTCGATTGGATGTGCGATACGCCAACAACCCACCGACTTTGAAACAGACCGTCAGTCTCAAGAACAGGTGAGATGCGGCTTCGTCCAACACCGGTGAATGAATTGTCCTGGCAACGAGATCGTCCGCCAGAATAAAAAATGATGTTGGGGTCGGAACCGTTAGCGGCCGGAAAGGTGCTGTACAATAGCGCTGGCGCCATTTCCGTGACCGCGCTCGGGCCGGCAAGGCCCGCTCGGTCGGCGTGTCCAACTTCATGCCGGAGCATCTGGAGGCGCTCAGCGCGGTCAGCGACCGGGTGCCCTCGGTCAACCAGATCGAACTGCACCCGGCCTTCCAGCAGAAGGAGACTCTCGCCTACACCGACGCGCACGGCATCCGCGTCGAGGCATGGGGACCGCTCGGTCAGGGCAAGTACAACCTCGCGACGCTGCCCGGCTGGGTCGAACTGGCGCAGAAGCACGGTAAATCGGTGCAGCAGATCGCGATCCGCTGGCACCTGCAGTGCGGTCGGATCGTGATTCCCAAGACCACGCACAAGGAGCGCATGCTCGAGAACCTCGACGTCTTCGACTTCGAGCTGACCGACGAGGATCTGGCCGCGATCGCCCTGAACGACACGAACATGCGCGTCGGCGCCCACCCCCTCGAAGCCAACTGGTAACCCCCTGCTGCTTGTCGGAAGTGCAGGAGATCCGGCGCGACACGCCGGTGAACGGGCCCGCGCCTCGGCGTGTCGAGCCGGATCTCCTGCACTTCCGACAAGCTTCCTGCGTTTCCGACAGGCTTCCTGCGTTTCGGGCGGGGACGTAGGGTGGGGGAGTGGCGAATCGGTTGGCGGAGGCGCTGAGTCCGTACCTGCGCTCGCACGCGGAGAACCCGGTGGACTGGTGGCCGTGGGGCGAGGCGGCCTTCGCCGAGGCCGCTCGTCGTAACGTGCCTGTGCTGATCTCGATCGGCTACGCGACCTGCCACTGGTGCCATGTGATGGCGCGCGAATCCTTCAGCAATCCGGCCACCGCCGCCTACCTGAACGAGCATTTCGTCGCCATCAAGGTCGATCGCGAGGAACACCCCGAGGTTGACGGCAGCTACCTGGTCCAGGCCAGTGCCTTCACTCGGAACCTTGGTTGGCCGCTGAACGTCTTCACTACTCCGGCGGGTCGCACCTTCTTCGCCGGCACCTACTTTCCGCCTCAGCCCGTTGGCGGTGAGCCCGCCTTCGGCCAAGTACTGGCGGCGGTGACGGAGGCGTGGACCGAGCGCAGGGACCAGATCGAGGATCAGGGCGAGGCACTGCGCCAGGCGATCACCGAGTCCGCCGCCGCAGCCTCCGCACCGACCGAACTGCTCGATCAGGCCCGCTTGGACGCAATCGCCGCGGCGCTTCCCGAGTACGAGGACCGGGTCAATGGGGGCTTCGGCGCGGCTCCCAAGTTCCCTGTCGCACCGGTCCTGCAATTCCTGCTGGACCATGGCGGCGAGCGTGCTCTGGATCTGGCCGAGCGCACTCTGCTGCGGCTGGCCGAGAGTCCGCTGCGCGACAGCGTCGACGGCGGTTTCTTCCGTTACGCGACCCTGCCCGACTGGAGCGAGCCGCACTACGAGCGCATGCTCTACGACAACGCCCAGCTGCTGCGAGCATATGCCGCTTTGGCCATACGTCGACCTGCGGCGGCACATCGCGCCGCGGGGGTGGCCGACGGCATCGCCCGGTTCCTGCTGCAGACCATGGCCGTCGACGGCGGCTTCGCCAGCGCTCAGGACAGCGAGAGCGTGATCGACGGCGTCCGAGTCGAGGGCGGCTACTACCGAGCCGAACCGACAACTCGGGCCGGCCTGACCCCACCCGCGCTGGACGACAAGGTGCTCACCGGCTGGAACGGCCTCGCCATCGAGGCGCTCGCCTTCGCCGGCTTCCGGCTGGGCAGGGCCGAATGGGTCGATGTTGCCGCGACCGCCGCCGACACCCTGTGGGATCGCCACGCACGGCCGGCCGGCCGGCTGATCCGCGCCTCACTCGGCGGGGTCGCCTCCAATGCAACGGCCGTGCTCGAGGATTACGGCATGCTGGCCAGCGCCCTGCTGCAACTTGCGGAGGTGACCGGCGAACTGCGCTTCGCCGAGCGCGGGCGCGCGCTGGTCGACGCCTGCATCGGACCGGCCGGAACCTTCGAAGCCCCCGGGGGAGGCGACCCGGTGCTGGCGGGGCTCGGGCTCGCGGTCCCGGGCGACCCCTCCGAGGGTGCGTACCCCTCGGGACTCAGCGCGATGTCGCTGGCAGCGCTGCGCCTCTATCGGCTGACCGATCAGGTTCGCTATCGCCAGGCCGCCGCCGCGGCCGCTCAGTCGGTCGCAGACTTGGCTGCGACGTCACCGATCTCGTTCGGCGCGGCGCTGTCGGTGGCGGTGCAGTTGGCGGCGCCGGTCACCCAGTTGCTGGTGATCGGAAGCGCAGCGGACACTGCACCAGAGCCTCGCGGCGCAGCGGACACCGCACGTGAGCGGCGCCGCGCCGCGGACCAGTTGCGCGAGGTCGCGTCCGGCTGGCTCGGCATCGCCGCAACCGTCGCCGTCGCCACACCCGTGCAGGCGGCGGCGCTCGCCGAGGCCGGGTTCGAGCTCTTCGCCGAGCGCACCCGTCCGGCCGCCTACCTGTGCGAGGCGTTCACCTGCCGCCTGCCGATCACCGACCCGACCGTGCTCGCCGCCGCCCTCGCGCCCGCCTGACCCCCGCGGTGTTCGTCGGAAGTGCAGGAGATCTGCGGCGACACGCCGGCGGTCAGGCCCAGACGACGGCGTGTCGCAGCCGGGCCTCCTGCACTTCCGACAGGGAACGGAGGGGCGGGGCGGGCTTGGCGGGACAATGGACGGGTGGCACCCTTTCTCCCCCGAGCCGATGAGGCACGCTGTCCGTGCCAGAGCGGTGTGAGTTACGGGGAATGCTGCGGGCCCCTGCATGACGGCGTCCGCAACGCACCGACCGCGGTGCAGCTGATGCGGTCGCGCTACTCGGCTTTTGTCGTGGGTGCCGCCGACTACCTCCTGCAGACCTGGGATCCGAGCACCCGGCCGGCCACCTTGAAACTCGATCCCGAGGTGCGCTGGTTCGGCCTGGAGATTCTGCAGACCACTGGCGGAGGCCCGCTGGATTCGACCGGAACTGTCGAGTTCCGCGCTCGCTACCGGGTCAACGGAGGTGTCGGCGAGCAGCGCGAGCACAGCACCTTCCGCCGTGACCGCGGTCGCTGGTACTACCTCGCCGCCCTCACCCCCGCCTGACCTCCACCGTCGGTGTCGGAAGTGCAGGAGGCCCGGCTGCGACACGCCGACGTCTGGGCCTCACCGCCGGCGTGTCGCCGCAGATCTCCTGCACTTCCGACAGGGAGCGAGGGGGCGCGCCGGTTCGTGGGAAACGAAGTAGGCTCGTAGCTGATGGCCGGGGCTGGCGCGAGTGGCCGGGGCTGGCGCGAGCGTCACACCGTTGAGCATTCGACGAGTTGATGCCGAAAACCTGCCGCCACCCTGATCCCCGCCATCGCGGGCGGTTGTCGACGTCGCGTCCCCGCGTCCCGAGTGTTCGCTCAAACCACTGGAGTCCCCGTGTCGTCATTCCTGTTCCGAGTCGGACGATTCGCCTATTCGCACCGCTGGCTGGTGATCGGAGTATGGACGCTCGTGCTGGCGGGCGTCATCGGCGTATTGCTCGCGGTGCCACCCACCACCTCCAGCGAGCTGCGGATCGATGGAACCCCCGCGCAGGAGGTCATCGACCAGCTGGGTGCGCAGTTCCCGGAGGCGGCCGGCTCCCAGGCGTTCATCGTCTTCGCGGCCGAGCATGGTGAACGGGTCGACGCATCCGCCAACGGCGCAGCGATAGCGGATGCCGTGGCCACGATCGCCGACATGCCGATCGTGGTCGAGCGGGACACCGCGCAGTTCGAGCAGTTGGCCCAGCTGCCACCCGAGCAGGCGGCCGCGATCGTGTCGGCGCAGATGGGCGGGCTGACCCCGCTGATCGTCGACGGCCAGATCATCCCCACCGTGATCGTGTCGGAGGATGGCACGGTCGCCCTCTACTCGATCCAGCTGACGGATCAGATCGACGCGCTGGCTCAAGCAGACCTGGACGCCATTATCGCCGCCGCCGGCGATGCCGCGACGGGTACGACGCTGCGGGTCATCCCCAGTTCGACGCTGGAGCCGCAGGTGCCGGATCTGGCCGGCGCGGCGGAGCTGATCGGCCTGCTGGTCGCCGTGCTGGTACTGACGCTCACCCTCGGCAGCCTGCTGACAGCAGGCCTGCCGCTGCTGACCGCGCTGGTCGGTGTCGGTGTCGGAGTCGGCGGCGCTTTCGGCCTCTCGCAAGTCATCTCGCTGTCCTCGATCACCCCCGTGCTCGCCCTGATGATCGGCCTGGCGGTGGGCATCGACTACGCACTCTTCATCGTGAATCGGCAGCGGCGGCTGATCATGGACGATGGTCTCAGCGCCGCGGAGGCGGCCGCCCGCGCCGTGGGCACCGCCGGCAGCGCCGTGTTCTTCGCCGGAATCACGGTGCTGATCGCGCTGAGCGGCCTGTCGGTCGTGGGCATCGCCTTCCTGACCACGATGGCGCTGATCGCGGCGGGTACCGTCGCGATCGCGGTGCTGGTAGCGCTGACCCTTCTGCCCGCCTTGCTCGGATTCCTCGGCGAGCGGGTGGTCACGCCCAGCCAGCGGGCGAGGGTCGCGACCGAGCGCAAGGACAACCACCCGGTCGCGCACCGCTTCGTGACCGGCGTCATGCGATTCAGGGTGTTGGCGATCATCGCCGTTGTGGCCATTCTGGGCGTGCTGGCGATCCCGGCGTTTTCCATCGCGCTCGGCCTGCCCTCCTCGGCGACCGCGAACAAGGACACCGCCGAGCGGCAGAGCTACGACCTGACCTCCGAAGCTTTCGGCGAGGGCTTCAACGGGCAGCTGGTACTCGCGGCGACCGCGACGGACGGTGGTGCGATCGACCCGGCGAGCGTGCAGCAGTTGATGGCGAAGATCGGGGACATGAGCGATGTCGCCCTGGTGCTGCCCGGCGGCGTGAACGCGGACGGCACGACCGCAGTGATCGCCGTCGTGCCGGATTCGGGTCCGGAGTCGGCGGAGACGAAGGCGCTCGTGGGGGATCTGCGCGCCTCGGTCAGTCAGTTCGCGGACGATTACGGGCTGACGGTCGGTGTCACCGGTCGCACGGCCATCCTGATCGACATGTCGGCCGCCCTGGCGGCGGCGCTGCCGATCTACCTCGGCGTGATCATCGCGCTGTCGCTGATCATCATGCTGCTGGTGTTCCGTTCGATTCTGGTGCCGATCCAGGCGACCGTCGGCTTCCTGCTGAGCATTCTGGCAACGCTCGGCGTGATCACAGCGGTCTTCCAGTGGGGATGGTTCATCGAGGTCTTCGGCCTCGACACCCCTGGCCCGATCCTCAGCTTCCTGCCGATCATCGTCACCGGCATCCTCTACGGCTTGGCCATGGACTACCAGGTGTTCCTGGTCTCCTCGATGCGGGAGTCACACGTGCACGGACACAAGGGCGCCGAGGGCGTCAGGCGGGGCTTCGAACACGCGAGCAAGGTGGTGGTCGCGGCCGCGGTCATCATGGTGTCGGTATTCGCCGGCTTCGCCTTCAACGCCGATGTGATGATCAAGCAGATCGGCTTCGCGCTCTCGATCGGCATCCTGCTTGACGCCTTCCTGATCCGGATGACGCTGACGCCTGCCCTGTTGGCGCTGTTCGGCGAGGGGACCTGGTGGCTGCCACGGTGGCTGGACCGGATCATCCCCGATCTGGACATCGAAGGCGACAAGCTCACCAAGAAGCTGGCGGAGCAGGCGAGCCCTGCCGTGCAGTGAGGTGACGGGGGCCCTCACCAGCCCTGTTGCTAGTCTTTGCAGAGCGGAATCGAAACGACCTGCTCAGGGTTGTCACGAGTCAGGATTGCCAGCGGGTCGAGTCTGGCGACGTGACCCGAGAGGATGAACCGTGCGTGATCGATTCCGGCGGCTGATGGCGGCCGTGCGGGCGATCCCGTGGCCGTTCCGCTCGGCACCGGCGCCCGAGTGGTTGGTCATCGCGATTCTGGCGCTCGCCGGCATGAGTGCGTCGTTCATGCAGACGATCGTGGTGCCGATTCAAGCCCAGTTGCCGGAACTGCTCGCCGCGAGCCGTGAGGACACCGCGTGGGTGATCACCGTCACCCTGCTCAGTGCCGCGATCTCCACACCGATCGCCGGTCGCCTCGGGGATATGTACGGCAAGCGCCGGGTTGCGCTCGGCCTGCTGACGCTGCTGGTGGTCGGATCGGTGGTCGCCGCCCTCTCGCACGGGCTGATCGGCCTGCTGCTCGGCCGCGCCCTGCAGGGTGCGGTCTTCGGGATCATCCCGCTGGGAATCGCGATCATGCGGGATGTCCTGCATCCCAACCGCCTGGGCGGGGCGGTCGCACTGATGAGCGCCACCCTCGGCGTCGGCGCAGCACTCGGCCTGCCGATCAGCGCCATCGTCAGCGAGGTGACGGATTGGCACATGCTCTTCTGGATCGCCGCGGGCCTCGGTGCTGCGAATTTCGTGCTCTTCCTCTGGATCGTGCCGGTGAGCACCCTGAAGACGGCCGGTCATTTCGATTTTCTGGGTGCCCTCGGCCTCTCGATCGGCCTGACCGGCGTGCTGCTGGCGATCTCCCGGGGGGACGTGTGGGGCTGGGCCTCGGCGGCGACCCTCGCCTGCGGACTCGGGGGCATTATGGTGCTGTGGTACTGGGGGTGGCGGCAGTTGCGCACCCCGAACGCGCTGGTCGACCTGCGCGTTGCCGCGCGCCCCGCGGTGCTGCTGACGAACCTGGCATCGGTGGCGCTGGGCTTCGCGCTGTTCTCCTCGCAGGTGTCCTACCCGCAGTTGCTCGGGTTGCCGGCAGCGGCCGGTGCCGGCCTGGGGCTGACGCTGCTGGCGACGAGCATCGTGCTGATGCCGGCCGGGCTCGTGATGATGCTCATGTCGCCGATCTCGGCGCGGCTGCAGCGGAGGTTCGGCGCCCGGCCGCTGCTGATCTCCGGGTCCCTGGCCATCCTCGTCGCCTACACGCTCTCGTTGTTCCTGCGCAGCGAGTGGTGGCACATCATGCTGGCCAATGTCATGATCGGGATCGGGATCGGGCTGGCGTATGCGGCGATGCCGCTGCTGATCATGCGCGCGGTGCCCGCCAACGAGACCGCCGCCGCCAACGGCATCAACTCGCTGATGCGATCCTTCGGCACCAGCGTCGCCGCTGCCCTGGTCGGCGCGATCCTCTCGGCATGGTCGACCAGCTCGGGGGGAGTGTCCTTCCCCACCGATCAGGCGTTCCAGATCACCTTCCTGTTGGGCGGCATCGCCGCGCTCGCCGCCGCGAGCATCGCCTTCTTCATCCCGACGAAGCCGGTCGCGCAGCAGCACCCGGCGCTGCCGGAGGGCAGTTACTGACCGTCGCCGCAGCGATCAGGCGACTCGCGACGACGGCGGCAACCGATGCTCCGGACCGCGCAGCCGGCTACACGATCGCCACCGCCTGCAGTTCGATGAGCATGGTCGGCATTGCGAAGCCGCTGATCAGGGTGGTGCGGGCCGGTCCGGGCTCCGGCCACACCTGCAAGAACACCTCGTTCCATGCCGCGAAGTCATCGGGCGAGGCGAGGAAGGCCTCGAGCTTCACGACATCCGCCGGGGTGGCCCCGGCATCGGCGAGCACCTGCAGCAGCGCGGTCATGGCCTCGGCAGCCTGTTCCGCGAAGCCGGGGGAACCTCCAGTCATCAGCGAAGCGGAGGCGACACCCGAGGTGTAGACGAGGTTGCCCGCCCGCACCGCGCCGGGCAGCATGGGGGACTGCCCCGGCGTGCGCGTCAGCTCAGTCATCGAAGCCGCCGCCGACCCGGACCAGCGCCGAACGGTCGAGCTCGGCGATCCCGCCGCGGCCCAGCAGAGTCAGCACGGTCGTGATCTCCTCGGCCAGCAGCTCCATGACCCGCATTACGCCGGCTTCGCCGCCCGCGGCAAGCCCGTAGACCGCCAGTCTGCCCAGCACCACGACGTCGGCGCCGAGCGCGATCGCCTTGACGACGTCGGTGCCGCGGCGCACGCCGCTGTCGAGGGCGATGCTGATGCTCGGGCCGACCGCGTCGCGGATCGCCGGCAGGGCGTCGAGCGAGGCCATCACCCCGTCCAGCTGACGGCCGCCATGGTTGGACACCAGCAGCCCGGATGCCCCGGCCGCCACGGCCGCGACCGCATCCTCGGGGGTCATGATCCCCTTCGCCATCCACGGCAGCGAACTGTGCCGCATCAGCTCGCCCAGCTTGTCCCAGCTCCAGACCGGCTGGTCGTTGTAGAAGAGTTGTCCGAAGACGGTTTCCAGCTCGATGTCGCCGCCGGCGGGGTAGTTGCCGCCGATGACCTCGGTGGGCGGCACGAAGCGGTTGTGCATGTTGCGCTCGCGCCAGCCGGCTGTCGGGCAGTCGCAGGTGACGCAGAACGCCTGGTAGCCGGCGCTCTGGTAGCGGTCCAGCATGCGCAGGAAGTTGTCCTCCGGGCCCATCGGATGCAGCTGGCCGAAGGCGGCCGCCTCCCGGCCGGCGATCGCGACCTCCTCGACCGGGTGGCTACCGGCTTCGGGCGCGATGCTCGCGGTGCCCATTCGCTGGTTGGCGCGGGCGACGGCGATCTGTCCTTCGGGGTCGAAGAGGGCGTCCGCGCCGAAGGGTGCCGTCAGCACGGGCAGTTTCAGCGGCACGCCCATGAACGTGGTCGCGGTCGAGGGAACGTCGAGGCCGGCCATGATCCGGGGGCGCAGGGCCCAGCGTTCGAAGGCGCGCCGGTTGGCCCGGAGGGTGATCTCGTCACCGGATCCTCCCTCAAGGAAATCCCGGACCGGCTCGGTGAGCGAGGCGAGTGCCGCCGCGTGGATCTCGTCGAGGGTCGCGAAGTCGAGTGCGACTGAATCGAGTGTGGTGCTCATTTCTATCCTTCCGATGTTGCGAGTTCAGGGAGCAGGGATCGGTCGCTGACGGCGTCCCCTGCTCCGGTGATCAGGTCGATGACGCCCTGAACGTTCAGTGTTTGCTTGGCGATTCCGGCCACGTCGCTGACGACCCGGCCACGGCTCATCACCAGCAGTCGATCGCCCATGCTGAGCGCGTGGTCCATGTTGTGGGTGACCATGATGGTGGTGCAGCCCATCTCGGCGACCAGCTCGGAGGTGAGCTGCAGCACTCGGCCGGCGGTCGCCGGGTCGAGGGCGGCGAGGTGCTCGTCGAGCAGCAGCACCTGCGGGCGCGACCAGACCGGCCATGATCATGGTCAGGCTCTGCCGCTGCCCGGCGGAGAGCAATCCGACCCGGTCGTGCAGGCGGTCCTCCAGACCGAGGCCCAAGCGGGCGACCCGGTCGCGCAGGTGCTCCCGGCGCCGGCCGTTGAGCGAGAAGCGCAGGGTGCGCCGCCGGCCGCGGGCCATCGCGAGCGACAGGTTGTCCTCGATGCTCAGATCGGGCGCACTGCCGACCCGTGGATCATCGAAGACCCGGGAGATCAGGCCCGCCCTGCGGTGATCGGGCCACGCTGTGACGTCCCGCCCGGCCATCCGCACCCGCCCGGAGGTGGGCCGCACCGAACCGGCGATGACCTCCACGGTGCTGCTCTTGCCGGCGCCGTTGGACCCGACGACGGTGACGAATTCGCCGGCTTCGAAGCGGAGGTCGAGGCCGCGAAGCGCGACCACCTCGTCCACCCGGCCGCGGTTGTAGACAAGTTGCACATCGTCCAGTTCCAGCATGGTCTCAGGCATTGGTCTTCTCCAATATTGTCGGCGCGGGCTCTACCGGGGGCGCGGGCGGGGGCGGGAGCGTGCTCCCGCGTCCTGGTCGCTCGGGCAGCTTCACTTTGTAGCGGCGCAACGCGGGTGCCAGATAGGCCTGAGCGGCGACGGCGACCACGAGGGTCAGTGCCGTGATGCCCTTGAGGTCACCGGCCGGCAGCCCGAAGCGCAGCGCCGCCACCAGGATCAGCCGGTAGACGAGTCCGCCGATCAGCACCGCGAGCACGATCCGGAAGACGGAGGAGCCGCTCGGGTTCAGGAACAGCACGCCCAGCAGCACGGACCCGGCCCCGGCGAGGAAGATGCCGGTGCCCATGTTGACGTCCGCGTAACCCTGCATCTGCACCATCAGGCCGCCCCCGAAGGCGGCCAGGCCGTTCGAGGTCATCAGCGAGAGCACGAGAAGGCCGCGCTCGTTGACGCCCTGGCTGCGCACCATTCGGGGGTTCTGCCCGCTGGCGCGCAGGGCCAGGCCGACCTCGGTCTTCAGGAACAGTGCGAAGGCCAGCAGGATCAGCGAGACGATCGCGCCCAGCAGCGCGATCATCGCGATGTCGCCCGCTCGGCCTGGGGCGGGGGCGATTCCGGTGAAGATCGTCTCGTGGCCGGAGAGGCTGACGCTGGGCATCCCGAGCACGCGCAGCGTGATGCTGAAGAGCGCCATGTTCATCACCAGGCCCGCCATGATCACCGGCAGGCGCAGCAGCAGTGTCAGGGCGCTTGTCATGAGTCCGGCCAAGGACCCCGCGATCACGCCGGCGATCATCGCGACGACGGGGTTGCCGCCGGCGACCTCGATGATCGCGACCGTTGCGCCGCCGAGCGCGAAACTGCCCTCGACGGTCATGTCGAAGTCCTCGCGGATGCGCAGCACCAGGTACACCCCGAGGAATACGGGGATCAATGGCAGGCCGGTCACGAGCATATCGATGAGGATGTTGTCGATCATCTCGGTCTCCTTTCAGGTCACTATTCGGGGTGCGGCCCCCGCACGGGGCGGGGGCCGCAGTCGTTCTAGAGGATCGTCGCGTTCTCCAGCAGATCGTCCGGGATGGTCAGACCCAGGGCGTCGCGGGTCTTGCCGTTGATGACCAGGTCCAGCCCGCTCGGCACGGTGAACGGCGTGACTGCCGGGTCCTGGCCGAGCAGCACCTTCGCGGCGTTCTCACCGGCGGTCGTGCCCAGTTCGATGTAGTTGGGCCCGATGCTCGCCAGCACTCCGTCGAGGGAGGCGTCGCCGCCCGACAGGTAGAGCGGGATCGCGCCGCCGATGGCGACGGCGGTCACGGCGTCCAGCCCCGCGGTGACGGCTGCGTCCGGGCCGATCAGGATCGCGTCGGATCGTCCGTCCAAGCTGCGGGCGGCCTGGGCCACCTCCGGGGCGCCGGCGATCGTCGCCTCGGAGAGCGTGAGTCCCGCTGCCTCGACGGCGACTTTGAGGTCGGCCGTCCAGACCTGCATGTTCTGGTTGGAGGGGTCATAGACGGTGCCGATGGTTTCGATGTCCGGTTGGATCGCGAGGATGTCGTCGAGCAGCAGTTGCGGTTCGACGTAGTCGATGCTCCCGGTGACGTTTCCGCCGGGCTCTTCCAGGCTGTCGGCGACTCCCGCACCCACCGGGTCGCCCATCGCGATGGCGAAGATCGGTCGGTCCGTGACCTGTCCGGCGAGCGCCATCACGGCCGGGGTGCCGATCACCGCGAACGCGTCGTTGTCGGAACTGGCGAAGTCGCGGGCGATGCTCGTGATCAGGGACTGCTCTCCGTTGGCATTCTTGACGTCGAAGACGACTTCGGTGTCACCCAGGCCCGCTTTGACGGCGGCCTCGAAGGCGCCCTCGACCTCGTCGAGCAGGGACGCCTGGGCGACCAGGAACACCCCGACGTGCAGGGTCTCGGCATCGTCGCTGCTCTCCGCCGCACAGGCGGCGAGGCCGAAGACGGTGGTCGCCGCGATCGCGATGGTCGCGATCCGGCGCCGGAACGGGTGGGTACGGGGCTCGGTCAGGTTCATGGCTCCTCCAGGCTGTGGCGCTATTGGTGTCTGCCGGCTCGACTCCCGCCGCAACCTCGGCCGGAGAAGAGTCTCGGCATCGAGATGGGAATATCTTCTTATATTCGGGAGCCGCAGGGCTCGAAGTCAACACGCTGGCCGCATTGAAATGAGAATTTATTACCGTGTTAACATTGCTGACATACGCGCGGTGCGACCGGCATGGGGAGGATGATCGGATGACGACGACGGAATACGGGGAACCGAAGCTTCGGGCGGACACCCAGCGCACCCGGCAGAAGCTGCTCGATGCGATGGGCCGCCTGCTGGTGACGCAGGGGCTGGATGTGAGCCTGCCGGACCTGGCCCGGGAGGCGGGGGTCGCGACGGCGACCGTGTACCGCCATTTCGATGACGTGACCGAGCTGCGCGAGGAGTTCTACCGCCGGATCGTCGACTCCATCCTCACGGCGGTGACCGTGAAGTCGGAGCAGTACCAGGGAAGGGAACTGTTCGAACAGGTCTGCCTGAGCTGGGTGGAGTCGCTCTCCGGCTGGGCGCGGGCGGCGACGTTCATCCGCAGTGCCGAAGGCTACCTCGAACGGGTCAAGCAGGGCGACGTGCTGGTATCGCGCCTGGATGCGGTGCTGCGGCCCGTCATCGCGGACCTGATCCGCACCGGCATCATCCCGGAGCAGGACATGGACTACGCCGTGCTGATCTGGCTGACGCTGTTCGATGAGCGCGTCTTCGTGGACTTGGAGGCCAGCCTCGGCTGGGACGTCGCCAAGCGCGCCCAGATGCTCTCCTCGACCGTCCTCGCCGCCCTCGGCCACCGCCCCTGACACCGCGCCACAACCACCCGCGACGGAAAACACGACGCCGCGATACGAAGGTCGAAATCAAGTGCGCTGCGGCTCCGCTCATGCTAGCGTCGGCACAAACTGAACGACGTGGCCGAGACTGCCCGATCAGCAAGGGAGCGGATCGGTACCGGGCCAGGACTGTGAGCTGGCATATGGCGGATATGACGAAGAAGTGCGTTGACGCCACCGGAAACCTCGGTCGCACGCTTCAGTAGCACTCAGAAAGTGAGACTCCCATGGGATTCCTCGGATTCCTCCTGCTCGGCCTGCTCGCCGGCGCCATCGCGAAACTGATCCTGCCCGGCACTCAGGGCGGCGGATGGTTCGTCACCCTCATCCTCGGCGTCGTCGGCGCACTCCTGGGCGGTTGGCTCGGCAGCGTGCTGTTCGGTGTTCCGCTCGGAACCTTCTTCTCGATCCAGACGTGGCTGCTGGCCATCGGAGGATCGGTCATCGTTCTGCTCATCTACGGCCTGATCGTAGGCCGCAGGGCGAAGGCCTGAGGCGACACCCAGTGCAGGGATGAGTTCAACCGGTGATCGCCACACCGGTTGTTGGAGCAACTGTCGCTGCTCGTTGAACACCTCGGCCGGTGTCGTCGCGGGAGAGGCCGGAGCGAGTCCCCCGATCGCTGGGTACCCCTATGGGTATAGTGACCGGGGGACGCCGCTGCGGTCGCCGGGTAGACTCGGAGCGAAAATTCCCCGGACTGGCGAGCAGAAGAGAGCCTCATGAACTATGGAATCACGATCACCGTCCCCGCGGCCTTCGACGCCGCCGTCGAGCGGACCCGCGCGGCGCTCAAGGAGCAGGGCTTCGGCGTCCTCACCGAGATCGACGTTCGCGCCACCTTCCACGAGAAGCTCGGCGCCGAGAGCAGCCAGGCCCTCGGCGACTACGTGATCCTCGGAGCCTGCAACCCGCCGCTCGCGCAGCAGGTGCTCACCGCCGAGCCCGACATGGGACTCCTGCTGCCCTGCAACGTCGTCATCCGCCGGGCCCCGGGCGCGGCAGCGACCACCGTTCAGGCGATCGACCCGCAGACGATGGTCGAGCTGAGCAGTTCGGGAGCCATCAAGGGCACCGCGGACGAGGTGGGCAGGCGCCTTCGTGCCATGCTCGCATCGGTGGAAGCTGATTTCGCGGCGTGAGCCGCAGCTGAGAATACAGTATTGCGGCTACACGCCGCCTCCGCCGCCTCCGCCCCCGCCTCCGCCGGAACTGCCGCCCCCGCCCGAGCCGCCGCTGGAGCTGCTGGATGAGCTGCCGGAGTACGAGCTCGCTGCCGCCGACGACAGGGCGGAGACACTCGAGGCGAACACCGCCGCGTTGAAGGCGCCCGAACCGGAGTACCAGCCGGGGGACTCGTCGACGTAGTAGCGGCCGAGCTCCTCAGCCCACTCCTGCTCCAGCTTGAACAGCACCGCGTACGGCAGCAGTGCCTCGTAGACCCTGACAATGCCCTGCCGGTCCCCGGCGGCGGGCTCCGTCTCGCCCTCGCGCAATGATCCCGACGGGCTCTGCAGCATCCGCAGCCGGTCAGCCTCGGCGAGTCGGATGTACAGTTCGAGGCCCTTCAGGTGGTCGCGCAGCTCGGCGCCGCGCGCCGTCAGCGGGGTGCGGAACACGAGTGCGAACACGACGACGGCCGCGATGACCGGCGGGACGAGCAGCAGCGCCGGCACCGGGCCGCCGAGCGCCGCGTCGAGCAGGGCGACTCCGGAGACGAACGCGCCGACCGCCGAGAGCACGACGAGCAGTGTCGGCAGCACCGAGTACCGGACCTTCGCCCGCGCGCGCAAGCCCAGCGTGGTCGTCGCCGAGGTTGCCGAGCGGATGATGGAACGCACCTCGCGGCTCAGCTTCGTGTCGCTCTTCTTCATCTCGTATCTGGTGCCCGGAACGAGCGCGGGGCCGAACAGGGCTCGGGTCAGTTCGAGCGCCGGACCCTCCAATCCGGCGGCACTGACCAGCTCGAAGGCCCAGGTCGAACCATGGGCGAACAGCCCGGTTCTCGGCGTCTCGATGATGCGGATGCGCCCATCGACGGCGAGGCCGAGGAACTGGGCCGCAGCGGCGCGTGGGGTCTTGCGCAGGATCACCGAAGCCGTGAAGATGTCGACTCCCCTTGGTGGCTCGTACTCGGCGATCACGGTCAGTCGTCCGGGTCGGTCGGCCAGCGTGGTGGCGCGCAGAACGATCGCCCAGATCATCGCCGCGACGCCGGCCAGCACGCTGAGCACCTGCAGGATGGCGAACGGCGACGCGAAGTAGGAGTCGTCGCGCTCCACGAAGGTGTGCGGCGCGAAGCCGACCGCCACGGTGATGTTCTGGTTCGGGTAGATGCCGGCGACCGAGGTGCTCAACTCGACGCCGCCGTCCTCTGAACCGGTCGCAATCTCACAGGTGTCAGTCGACCCCTGGTAACCCCAGTAGCACGCGGTGTTCCCGTTCAGGGCCGGCGCCAGCGCCGCGGGCACGTGCACCCTCGCAGTCACCGAGCCGAAGTACTGGCTCCAGCCGGTGCCGTTGGTGTCCCAGTAGAACTCGTCACTGTCCGTGTCAGGGAAGTACCGGGTGACGTTTCGCTGCGTGTAGGTGAACACGTAGCTCTGGCGACCGTGGACGAAGTCACGGTCGGCGCTGGTGACGACGAGGAAGCCCTCACCGTCGGACTCCGCTGCGAATGGCCGGGGATTGCCGTGTTCGTCGGTGACGCTCTGCACGGCGACGTCGGTCGGCGCGCCCTGGTAGTCCTCCGGGATCGCGCGGCGCATGCCGTGGTTCTGGTCGAACTCCGGGAAGTTCGCCACGAAGGTCTCTACGGTGGTCAGGGTCGAGCGGCCGTCGGCGTCCGTGCCCAGGTAGTAGTCGGCGGCGAAACTCTCGAACTCGAAGTCGTCCGCGCTTGCCGTGAGGACGGCGGGGTGGGTGAGGGCGGTGGATCGCGCGGCCGGGACCGCCGGCACCGGGATCACGGAGGTGGTCGGGCGGCGGCACCGGATCACGGAGGTGGCCGGAGCGGCGGACGGCGCAGGGACGGCGGATGCGGACCCGGCGATCGCGAGCGCGGACAGGGCGACCAAGGTCGCGGCCGTGACGGCGTGTGCTGCTCGGCGCACGAGAACCTCCTTCCTCGGACCAGGGCGGACCCTGGGTCAACGCTAGGGGGTCGCGGCCGCGGTGTCACGGATGCTGCCCTCCCGGCAGCGCGCCGAGTCCAATCCCGACGTACGATGTCATTGTCACCCCGGCAATCAAATGGGAGTCGCCCGTGATCCAGGTCCACGTTATGGGCATCGCCCTCGATGTCGCCCAGCAGCACGTCATACTGCTGAAACCCGTGCACGAGGAGGATGGCGACAGCGTGCTGCCGATCTGGATCGGCAGCCAGGAGGCGAGTTCCATCCTCATCGCGGTTTCCGGGGAGGCGGCGCCGCGGCCCCTGACGCACGACCTGATGAAGACATTGATCGACAAAGTGGGCGCGACAGTCGAGCGCATCGAGGTGACCCGCATCGAGGACGGGACCTTCTACGCGGCCCTCAGCCTCAGCACGCCGAACGGCCCTCTGCTGCTCGACGCGCGCCCGTCGGATGCCGTTGCGCTCGCCGCCCGCACCCAAGCGCCGCTCTTCGTCGCCGACGAGGTGCTCGAGGAGGCCGGCATCCCGGCAGCGTTCGCCGAGTTCACGGAGGCGGACTCGGACAGCGACGAGAAACTCGCGGAGTTCAGGAGGTTCCTCGAGGACGTCAACCCCGAGGACTTCCAGGGCTGATCCACCGCCTCGGCGGCGATTGAAAGGTTCGGATTCGAGCCGGATCACGGCGGCTACTTGACGCGCTGATTTGTCCACCAATATCCTTTGGTGAACTTACCAGTAAGTCAATCCATCTCAGCAAAGGAGCTGCGAAATGTATCGTTGGATTCTTCTTGGGGCGCTGTGCCTCGTCTACCTCTTCGGCATCGGTCCGGCCTTCTACGGGTTCGGGGTGGTGCTCGCGCCCACCGCGGAGGCACTGCAGGCGACTCGGGCGCAGGCTTCTCTCGGATACTCGGTGCTCGCCCTTGCCCTCGGGCTCACCGGCCCTCTCGTCGCCATATCTCTGCGGCGGTTCGGCTCCCGGCCGACGATCTTCGTCGGCGGCCTGTTCACCGCCGCCGGCGCAATTCTGGTGGCCACCACCACCTCCTACCCGCTGTACCTGATCGGAGCCGGCCTGCTCATGGGCACTGGGATCAGCATGCAGACGATCCTTCCCGGTACCACCATGGTCACGAACTGGTTCGCGCGCCGCAGGTCATTGGCGATGGGCATATTCCTCACTGCCGGAGGACTCGGGGGATTCATTGCGGCCCCGGCGATTCGCGCACTTGTCGATGCGAGCGGAACTTATCGCACGGGCTGGTGGGCGATGGCCGTCTCCGCGATCATCGCCAGCATCATTGGCGTGATCTTCGCGCGGGATCGCCCCGAGGACATGGGCCTCGAACCCGACGGCGGAGCGGTGGCAGTATCCGGCGCGCCGGCACGGCCGCCTCGGGTGTACCAGACCCCCCGCGAGTGGCAGGTCGGCGCGGCGCTGCGGACCCCGACGTTCTGGATGATCGTTCTGACCAGCTCCATCTTCGGCCTCGGACTGCAGATCGTGAACAGCCAGCTCGTCGCGCATCTTGACGGGCTCGGCGTGACCGCGGCGGTCGGCGCATCCGCGCTGGGCACGATGGCCCTGGTCAGTGCCATCTCGCGCCTCGTCGGCGGGCCGGTCGGGGACCGCATCGAGCCGCGCTACCTCCTGGGCGGTGGGCTTATCCTGCAACTGGTCGGCGCCCTTCTGCTGATCGGCGCGAACGAGACCGTCCCGATCTACTCGGCTGTGATCGTGTTCGGCGCCGGCTACGGTGTTGCATTCGTGGCGGTTCCGTCACTCGTCGCCAACTACTTCGGGCGGCAGGCGTACAGCCAGCTCTACGGGATTCGACTGCCTGTTTCGACGGTGATCGGCGCGATCGGGCCGTTCGTCGCCGGATTGGCCTTCGACATGACGGGTAGCTACCGGGAGGTATTCATCGGCTACGCCCTGCTCGCCGGGGCGGCGGCGATCGTCGCCTTCGTGACCCGCCCGATCAAGGGTGAGCCGGATGTTCCTGTCGGGGCCGCGGGGGCTCTATCCCCCGAACTCGCCTGAAGGATCGGGATGCGTCAAGGCATCATCGCGGCGCCGATCCCGCCGGTGGAGCAGCGCGCTCGCGCCTACTCCACCGGCGGGTGGGGTCGGACAGCGCGGTCGCTTGATTTTTCGGCCGCGGGCGCCCACGATGAGGACTGACACTGATCCAAGACCTGTCGAAGTCGAAGTGGCTTTCCACCCTCCGGCGGCCAATGGATCGATCAAGGTTGATCAGATCATCGAAAGGACACCATGACAGCCGGGCCAATACCTGTGCCGACCCCCACCTCGCTTCCATTCTGGGAGGGAACCGCTCGGGGAGAACTGTGTATTCAACAGTGCGATTCGTGCGAGAGATTCTATTTCTATCCCCGGCCCATCTGCCGGTACTGCGGATCCGACCAGGTGACGTGGCAGACGGTCTCGGGCAAGGCGACGCTCGCGTCGTACGTGATCAATTACCGCCCGGCGCCCTTCTTCGAGACCAAGGAACCGCAGATCATCGCCCTGGTCGATCTGGCGGAGGGCGTGCGGATGGCAACGAACCTGGTGGACATCGCGCCGGATCCGGAGCTGCTGGCGCTCGGAATGGCGCTCACCGTCAAGTTCGAGGAGCGCGGCGATCAGTTCCTGCCTGTTTTCGCACCTGTTGAGGGGGGAACCCGATGACGTCGATGCACAACGGAAACATCGCCATCGTCGGCGCGTCCGAGACCACCGAACTCGGCGTGCTCCCGCACATGTCGATGATGCAGCTGCACGCCGACGCCGCCATGAATGCCCTCGCGGACGCCGGCCTCAAGCCCTCCGACGTGGACGGCGTCGCGGCCGCGGTTCCGTGGGTGAACGAGGTTGCCGACTTCCTCGGCATCCGCCCACGCTGGGTGGACGGCACCATGGTGGGTGGCACCAGCTTCCTGCTGCACGTGCGGCACGCAGCGGCGGCGATCGCCGCGGGTGCAGCCGATGTGGTGCTGGTCTCGCATGGCGAGTCCGGTCGTTCGCGCGTGGGCGCGCCGGCGTGGACCATGGATCCCGCCTCCCCGGCCGGACAGTTCGAGAACCCCTATGGCGCCCTGGCTCCGTACTCGACCTTCAGCCTGCCGGTGCTGTCGTTCCTCAAGGACCGGGGCATGTCGCGGCGCGACCTCGCTGAGGTCGTCGTGGCGCAGCGCGAGTGGGCGACCCGGAACCCGCGGGCGATGAAGCAGAACCCGACCACGGTGGACGAGGTGCTCGAGGGCACCCCGATCGCCTACCCGCTGACCAAGGACATGTGCTGCGTCGTGAGCGACGGCGGTGGTGCCCTGGTGTTGATGAGCGCCGAGCGCGCGAAGGACCTCCCCAGCCATAGTCGGGCGGTATACCTGCTCGGCTCCGGCGAGGCCTCCGAGAGCATCATCATCTCCCAGATGGACGATCTGAACTCCTTCGGCGGCTTCCGCCGGGCGAGCGAGGAGGCGTTCCGCACGGCCGGTATCACGCACGCCGACGTCGACCACGCGATGATGTACGACGCGTTCGCGCACCTGCCGCTCTACATGCTCGAGGACACCGGCTTCGTCGGGCGCGGTGAGTCCGGAGCCTTCATCGCCGAGGGCAACACCCGTGCGGGCGGCATCCTCCCGCTGAACACCACCGGCGGCGGCCTGTCGTACACGCACACCGGCATGTACGGAATGTTCGCGATCCAGGAGGCGGTCCGCCAGCTGCGCGGGGAGGCCGCGGCCCAGGTGCCGGACGTTGAGATCAGCTTCGTCCAGGGTGTCGGCATGATGTTCGCCGCCGCAGGGAGCCTGGTCTTGTCGAACAAGCAGCCGTGATCGATGGAGATGTTCCGTCCGTGACCGTTCGGACGGAACATCTCCTCCCGGTTGGGTGGGAAATCGCGGTGTCGCGCACAAGCGGGCCGGTGCGGCTGTTGGCTTGGATGCGGCGCTCGGAGTGGCTGGCTGGCTGGCTGGCTGGCTGGCTGGCGGTGCGGCCCTGGCTCAGGAACGAGCGTCGGGGAATGGCGTCAGGTTCTCAGCGTGGCTGGCTGGCTGTGCGGCCCTGGCTCAGGAACGGGCGTCGGGAAATGGCGTCAGGTGCGCGACCTCGCGGAACCTGTTCATGTCCTCGAGGGTGACCTCGCCGACCAGGTTCTCGGTGTCCTCCAGCATCAGGGTGAACTGCTCCAGGTCCAGCTCGTGCCACTCGGAGCTGCGCCAGTGGAAATAGCGGCGCTCGGTGATGACGCCGAAATACGCATAGGTGCCCACCTTGAAGCCGTCGTCGTCGAACACGATGTAGTACTGCAGCAGCTCGTCCGGCTCGTACTCGCTCATTGGTGCCTTCCTTCGGTCTCGCCCTGACTGTGTCGCCCAGCTACTATTTTGCCCCACCGCACGTCCCGTCCCTCCACCATCGAACTGACACTTCTGACCCTTTACCACGGTGCGGAAGGGTCAGAAGTGTCAGCTCGATGAGCGCGGGGTCGGCTGCGGAGGGCGAGGGTGAAGGGGAGGACTTGGTGCGCGCCGTTGCGGCGGAGGATGCGGCCGGCCTCCGTGATCGACCAGCGGCTGTCCACGAAGTCGTCCACTAGCAGGATCGGGTGACCGGCGACCGCGGCCAGGCCGTCTGCCAGCTGCTCGCCGACGGCGAATCGGTCGTAGACGTCGGCCAGACGGTAAGCGCTGGGGTCGATGTCGCCGCCGGAGGTGCCGCCTGCACCGGCGGGATGGGCGCCGTTTCCGCTGCCGGGGCCGGGCTGCCCGACCGTCTCCACCTCGCCGATCAGCGGCATCCGGCCAGCCAGGCTGATGCCGCGGGCGACGGAGGCGACCAGCCGCGGCCGGCTCCGGGACGGCATGCTCACAACGGCGACCGGGCGCGCCTCCCAGTCCCAGTCGGCCAGCACCCGGAAGCAGGCCTGCATCATCGCGGGGCTCGCCTCGGTGTCCGGCGCATCGTCCGCGAACAGTTCCCGCAGCGGCCCTCCCCAGCCCGTCTCTCCCCAGCCCGTCTCGCCCCAGCCCGTCTCGCCCCGGCCCGGTCCGCCCGAACCCGGTCCGCCCGAACCCGGTCCGCCCGAACCCGGTCCGCCCGAACTTCGCCCGCTGAGCCGGGCGAGCGCGCGGCCGGGCTCCAGTCGGTCGGCGACCGGGATGCTGCCGCGCAGGTCGATGCCCAAGCTCAGCATGCCGCCGGGCCACTGGGCGCGAGGCTCGATCAGCACGCCGGTCCCGCTCGGCTGTTCAGCGCCTCGGCCGCTGGCGGGCCAGCCGCCGCGGGAGTCGGCATCGGACCGGCCACTCCAGGAGTCGGCATCGGACCGTCACTCCGGGGGTCGGCGTCGGACCGGTCATCCGGGGGTCGTCGGCGGACCGGCCACTCCGGGAGTCGGCATCGGACCGGTCACCGGGGGTCGGCATCGGACCGGTCACTTCGGGGGTCGTCGGCGGACCGGCCACTCCGGGGGTCGGCATCGGACCGGTACTCCGGGGGTCGTCGGCGGACCGGTCACCGCGGGAGTCGTCGGCCGACCGGCCGTCCGGTTGTCGCAGCGGGACCAACGCTTGGGTGCGGGGAACTCGAGCTCTCGGTGGCACAGGGGCTCCCCTCGCATGTGGTCCCGACGAACCGTGTTCGTGGCTGGCACATTAGCAGTCTTGGCGGGTGCTGAGTTTTGCGCCACTGCCGGTTGTGGATATTCGGGCCGTCGGCGAGGGTGGCGGCCGTCGACAGCTCCTGCACAGCCCCTTGCTGCACGGTCGACTATTCCCGTGCGGGACAGCCGACGGGAGGCGCGCAGCAGGCCGCGGCACAGTCGTCGCATGCGAAACTTCCATGATGTAGAAAACACTCCCGTCGCCTCCGACGATGATGTGCTGGCTCTGATCCGGGATCTGGTCGGCCGGGCGATCCGTCGGCAGAACTGGCTGATGTTCCTTGATTCCCAGAACCGGCCGCTGCCGCTAGTGATGCCCATGGACGACTACCCGATGCTGCCCGAAGGCGACGATGCACCCCATTTCGCCGCGGCAATCGCCAGAGTGATGGAGACCGTCGACGCGGCCCAGGTGATCCTGACCTGGGAGCGGCCGGGCCGACCTCAGGCCACCCCGGCCGACATCGCGTGGGCACGCGCGATGGCCACCACCTGCCGAGATCAGGGTATTCGAGTGCGAGGCCAGCTGATTTCGCACACCAAGGGCGTGCGCTGGTTCGCCCCCGACGACTACCTGTGAGTCAGTGTCCCGCTCGCCCCGCGCAGGGAGCTTGCCCGCCAACCTCCGTCGAACTGACAGTTGTGACCCTTCCAGAGCCACGGGAAGGGTCACAACTGTCAGATCGGTGAGTCCCCGGGCCAGCCGCGGGCGCTGAGGGCATTGCGGATCTTGGTGAGGATGCGGCGGCGGTCGCCCGTCAGGTGGGACTTGTTGACGCGGATGGCGCGCCAGCCGTCCGCCATGACGTCATCGAGACGGTCGATGTCGATGTTGAACTGCCGTTCGTCCTCCCGGTGGTGACCGCCGTCGTACTCGACGAGCACCTTGTACCGGCGGAACACCAGGTCACCACGGGCGAGACGGCGGCCCTGGCCATCCATGATGACCGTGTTGACCTCCGGTTCCGGCAGGCCGTCAGAGATGATGGCGAGGCGGAGCATGGTCTCGCGTGCCGAGTCCGTGCCCGGCCGTATCAGCGCCAGGGCGGCGAGCAGCCGACGATAGCCGCGGCGGCCCTGGTACCTGGCCGCCGCCTCCGCCATGGCCGCGGGCGTGCTCGCCGGGGCCCTGCGTTGAACCAGTCCGTCACCGACGATCACCAGTTCCTCAACCGTGAGCATCTCCGCGAGCTGACACCAGGTGTCCACCGGCGACGGCACAGGCAGGCCCCAGACTCTACCGACCACCGCCTGACCCGAGGCCATCTGGTGGCCGATCACACCGACCCGTCGCGGTGGCCGCCGCGGGGCGATGGTGCTGATATGGATCTGGGTGGTGTCGCGAAGGCGGTCCGGCAATCGCAGACCCAGCAGACTTGCCGCGGTCACGTGGCTGAAGACGTCGCCGCTGGGCATGGCGAGCGCAAGGGTGCGGCATCGTCCCTGCAGAGTGACACTCTCGTCCGGCGAGGCGCGCAGCCCCCGGAACGGACGCGACAGATCCGAGCCGCGCAGTCGACTGTTGCTGACCCCCAACTCCCTGGCGGTCGCGACCGTGAACGCCGGCTCCTTCGCTAGTGCGGGTGGCAGGGGACGGCGTCGTGGCATCCCGGAAGTGTGCCCTTTTCTTACTCCAACCAGCGCCCTTTCTCCACACTCCCGGTCCCGATGTTCGCCGACTTGACAGTTTTGACCCATACGGAGGCGCGGGAAGGGTCAGAACTGTCAGCTCGCCGCCGGCCGCGCGGGCGCACGGAGTGGAGCGGGTGGCCGGAGCGGGGCGGAGTGGAGCGGGGCCGGGCGCGGGGCAGCGCGGGGCAGCGCGGGGTGGAGCGGGGCAGCGCGGGGCGGAGCGGGGCGACGCGGGGTGGAGCGGCGGGGCGGAGTGGAGCGGGTGGCCGGGCGCGGGGCGGAGTGGAGCGGGTGGCCGGGCGCGGGGCGGAGTGGAGCGGGTGGCCGGGCGCGGGGCGGAGTGGAGCGGGCGGCGCGGGGCGGGGCGGAGGTCAGCTGTCGAAGCCGAGGCCGAGGGCGTCGGCGGTCCTGAGCAGCAGGTTGCGTCGGCCTCCACTGTGGTCGGCCCGGTCCAGCGACCAGCGCATCGCCCCGATCGCCGCGCTCGCGGCGGGCTCCGGCGGGAACGGCATCGGCCGCTCGCGAACCATCCGCAGCCGGGTGCGCTCGGTCGGTTCGCCCTCCAGCAGGTCGAGCATCACGTTGCCGGCGAAGCGGCTTGAGCCGACGCCGAGGCCCGTGAACCCCGCCGCGTAACTGGCCCGGCCGCCGTGCGCGGTGCCGAAGAAGGCGCAGTACCGAGTCGATGTGTCGATCGCGCCCGCCCATTGGTGGGTGAATCGGATGCCCTCCAACTGCGGGAAGGTCGCCAGGAAGTGCGCGGCCACCCGGCGGAAGCTCTGCGGCCGATTCTCGTGCGCCTCGCGGACCCGGCTTCCGGAGTGGTAGATCGCGTCGTAGCCGCCGAACAGGATCCGATTGTCCCTGGTGAGCCGGGAGTAGTGGAATTGGTTGGCGATGTCGCTGAGACCCTGACGGTTCCGCCAGCCGATCGAAGCCAGTTGTGTTCCCGACAGCGGCTCGGTCATCAGGACGTAGTCGTAGACCGGAACGGTCATCAGCCGGTTGCGCTTGAGCAGTGAGGGGAAGGCGTTGGTGCCGAGCGCGACATGGCGTGCGCGCACCCGATGGCCGGCACCGGTGACCACGTCAACAGCGGCGCTCGACCCCGAGCCGACGCCCGAGAGGTTCCGAACCGGCGAGTTCTCGAGAATCTCGACACCCAGACGGCTGGCGTATTCGGCCAGCCCGACCACCAACTTGCCGGGGTGCACGATCGCCGTGGTATGCCTCTTCTCGATCGCAGCGATGAACGTGGGGGAGTCGATCTCGTCCCGCACCGCCGCTTCGTCCAGGAACCGGAAATCGAACTCGCCCTGGCCAGTCGCCTGCTGTGCCGCCTCCCGCAGCCAGTCGACCTGATGCGGTTCGGTGGCGACTTCCAGGCTGCCGCGTCTCTCGAAGTCGGCGTCGATGCCGGCCCGGTGCAGAGTGTCCTCGATCTGGTCGAGATTCTGCAGACCGAGTCGCTGAAGCTGCTCGAACTCGTCGGGCCAGCGGCTGCGGCCGTTCTCGTCGCCGTGGGTCAGACTGGCCTCGCAGAAACCGCCGTTGCGACCGGAGGCGGCCCAGCCGATCCGCCGTGCCTCCAGCAGCACCACCCGACGACCGGGATCCCGCTGCTTGGCGAGGATCGCCGTCCAGAGTCCCGTGTAGCCGCCGCCGATGATCGCCAGATCCGCACGGGTATCCGCGTCGAGCCGGGGATACTTCGGTCTGTCGGCGAGATCCTCGAGCCAGAATACGGTCTGCTTCGTGTCGGCCAGCGCCGCGTCGACGAGGGAATCCGCGGGGGCCAGCCGCTCGTAGGCGGTGGAATTCTTCATGGTGGGCTATGCCTCCTCGGCCATATACACCCGCTCGCCGCCGATGAAGGTCTGCAGCACCCGGGTGAGGCCGATCTGGTCGCTGGGCGCGGCGAAGGGGTCGCGGTCCAGTACCACCATATCCGCAAGCTTGCCCACCTCGATCGTCCCGGTCTCGCCCAGGTGGTTCACCCAGGCGGACCCGGCGGTGTAGGCGGTCAGCGCTGTGGCCAGGTCGAGCTTCTGCTCCGGCAGGAAATCCCCGTACCGGCCCTCCTCGTGACCGGGTGCCGATCGTCGGTTGACCGCGACGTGGATCGCCGCCATCGGGTCGGGGGTCGACACCGACCAGTCGCTGCCGGAGGCGAGCACGGCACCCGCTCGCTGCAGATCACCCCACGGGTACTGCCAGGACGCGCGCGGCTCGCCGAGGAACGGCAGGGTCAGCTCCACCATCTGCGGTTCCAGCGCCGCCCAGAGCGACTGCAGATTGGCCGCAACGCCCAGCGTGCGGAACCGGCCGATGTCGTCGGGGTGCACCACCTGCAGGTGTGCGATGTGGTGCCGGTTATCGGTGCGCCCATTTGCGCGGACGGCCGCCTCGACCGCGTCCAGGCTCTCCCGAACAGCCCGATCGCCGATCGCGTGGAAGTGCAGCTGGAAGCCGGCCGCGTCCAGTGCCGGTGCGGCTTCGGCGAGCACCTCCGGTGGTACGAAAGAGATCCCGGAATTGCCGGTGGCATGCCCGTGGCTGTCGAGGTAGGGACTGAGCATCGCTGCGGTGAAGTTCTCCGCGACGCCGTCCTGCATGATCTTGATGCTGGTCGCGGCGAAGCGCCCGGCCCGGAACCGCTCCCGCTTGTCGATGAGTTCCGGGATCTGCTCGACACCGCGGTTGCGGTCCCACCACAGCGCCCCCACGACCCGTCCGGTCAGTATGCCCTGCTCGGCAGCCTGCAGGTAGGCGGGGCCGGGGTCGCCGGCGTCGCTGTAGGAGCCGATGATCGCGTCCTGCCAGCCGGTGACTCCGAAGGAGTGCAGATACTGCTGCCCCAACTGCAGCGAGCGCACCAGCAGGGCGTCATCCGTGCCGGCGAAGAGCCGGTTGACCATGGCGGTCGCGCCCTCGTGCAGGGTTCCGTTGGGTCGGCCCTCGGCGTCGCGCTCGATCCTGCCGTCGGCAGGGTCAGGGGTATTTCGGTCGATGCCGGCCAATGCGAGGGCGCGGGAGTTCACCCACGCGCCGTGGCCGTCTCGGTTCGGGAAGTAGGCGGGCCGGTCCGGCACCACGCCGTCCAGGTCCGCCGCCAACGGCGTGCCGCTGGGGAAGGCGCTCATCGACCAGCCTCCGCCGAGGACCCAGTCCAGCCCCGGATTGGCCAGCGCGTACTCGCCGATCCGGTCGAGGTACTGCTGCCGATCGCTCAGGTCGCTCAGGTCGCAGCGGAGCATGTCCAGTCCGCCCCAGACCGGGTGCACGTGCGCATCCTGGAAGCCGGGCACCAGCAGCCGGTTGCTCAGGTCCACGACCTCGGTGCGGGGGCCGATCAGCTCGCGCACCTCGTCGTGGCCTACCGCGACGATGCGCTCTCCGCGCACCGCGACGCCGCTCGCGCGCGAGCGCACCGTGTCCGCGGTGAAGACCGCGCCTCCCGTGAAGACCGTGTCCGCCCAGTCGGTGCCCATCTTCTCGTCCTCTCGTTTCGATGCAACCCTGCGCGGCGCTCAGCCACCGGCCATGGTGCGGGCGATGTCGGTCGCCGAGTCCCCGGAGCGCTTCAGCACCAGGGCGACGATTCCCAGCACGAGCAGGGTCAGCAGCAGCATCAGCGCGGACACCGCGGCGACCTCGGGCCGCAGGCCGCTGCGCACGGCGCTCAGCAGGTACACCGGCCACGGGGTCGCGCCGGAGACCTGCACGAAGGAGGCGATAACCGTGTTGTCCAGGCCGAGCGTGAATGCGAGCAGTCCGCCCGCCAGGACGGCCGGCATCACCAGCGGCAGCGTGATCCGGCGGAACGTGCGCATCGGCGTTGCGTACAGGTCGGCCGAGGCCTCCTCCAGACTCTCGTCGATGCCGACGAGTCGGGCACGGACGATATAGCTGACCACGGCGATGGAGAAGGCCGCGTTGCCCACCACCAGCCGCACGATGCCGTCGTTGAAGATCCACATGCCCAAGTCCTGGCCGAGGAATACCAGCCACGGCAGCAAGGAGACCGCGTCGACGATCTCCGGCGTCACCGTGACCAGCAGCAGGATGCCGACGAACCATGCCGCCCAGGAGCCCGGACGCCGGGCCAGGGCCACGCCGGCGAGTGTGCCGATGAGGGTCGCCAGCAATGCCGAGATCGCGCCCGAGCGCAGGCTCACCCAGACCGCGTTCTGGATCGCCGGCTTGTCCAGGATGGCCAGATAGGCGTCGAGCCCGAACCCCTCCCAGGCGATCAGCAGCCGGCCAGTATTGAACGAGTACAGCACGATGACGATGATCGGCGCGAACAGGAACAGCATCACCAGCACGCCCCAGACCCCAAGCAGGCGGTCGCCGGGCCGGCGCCGGGCGCGATTCTCCGCGGGCGCGTCCCGCTCCGCATCGGGGTGCGCGGTCAGCACTGCCTCCGGGGTCATGCTGCTCATGCCGCCCCCAGCCGCAGTCTGTGCCGGCTGCGCACCGGCAGCAGCAGCAGCCAGATGACGCCGCCGACCACCGCGGCGCTCAGCAGGATCGTGCCGATCAGCACCATCGCCATCGCCGAGCCGAGTGCCCAGTTCTGTGCGGTCTGGAATTGGGCTGCCACCAGTTGCCCGGCCATGTTGCCCTTGGCCCCGCCGAGGACTGTCGCAGTGATGTAGTCGCCCATCAGCGGGATGTAGACCAGCAGAACTCCCGCGATGATGCCCGGCAGCGCCAGCGGTATGGTCACCCGGGCGAAGGTGACGGCACTGTTCGCGCCAAGATCCTTGCTGGCCTCCCGCAGCGGCCCGCCAACCCGGTCGAAGGCGACGAAGAGCGGCAGGATCATCAGCGGCAGGTAGTTGTAGACGACGCCGATCAGCACCGCGGTGCGGGTGTAGAGGATCGCCATGGGCGCGTCCAGCACACCGAGCTGGTTGAGTGTGTTCGACAGCCAGCCTTGCGGGGAGAGGATGATCTGCCAGCCGATCGTGCGCACCAGGAAGTTCGTCCAGAACGGGATCATCACGGCTGCGATCAGCAGCCCGCGAAGGCTGGGCCGAACCTTGACGGCCATCCAGTAGGCAACGGGCATCCCGATGAGCAGGCACAGCGTCGTACCAGCCAGACCCACCCAGAGCGTGTTCGCGAACGTGGTGGCGAACGTCGGCGAGAGTGCCTCAACATAGCGGTCGAAGGAGAGGATGTCATTGGCGTGGGTGCCGAAGAGGCCCGGTTTGTAGCCGAAGCTGTACCAGACGACCAGGGCGACCGGCGCGACGAAGAACACCAGCAGCCACCCCCACGCGGGAAACGCGAGGGTGGCGTTCGGCGTTCTCCGTCTAGGCACCGGCTGCGGCCTTGGTCGCGTTCCAGATCTCGACGGTGCGCTGCTGCGCGTCGTTGACGACGCCGTTCTGCATGCTCGCCAGCTGTTCGGCGGTGAAGAACATCATCTCCGGCAGCGCGAGGCCGGCGTCGATCGCCGCCTGCTCGATACCGGCCGCCCCGGTGTGGTAGCCGATGTAGTCGATCTGCAGCAGCTGGTTCTCTGGCAGCATCGTGTCGTTGATGAAGGCGTGCGCGGCCTCCGGGTGCGGGGCGCCGGCCGCGATCGCCCAGTTATCCATCCACAGCTCGGTCGCCGGCGAGCCGAGGCGCCACGCCCATCGCCCCGGGTCCGTGGAGTTCATGAAGCCCAGCCGGGCATCCCCGTTCCACACCTGCACGAGCGCTTGGGTGGACTCGGGGATGGCGACACCGCCGGGGTACGAGTCGAACGCCGAGATGTGCGGGGCGAGCGTGCCGACTAGGTACTTTTCCGCCGCGTCGAGATCCGCCGGGTCGGTGGTGTTCCAGTTGATCCCGTTCGCCCAGAAGTACAGGCCGGTCAGCTCGGCCGGGTCGTCGAGCACGCTGGTCTTGCCGCTGGCCTCGTTCTGGGCGGCGTCGAGGAAGTCGTTCCACGTCTGCAGGTCGCGGCTGATCACAGTGGTGTCGTACGCGAAGCCCGTGGTTCCCCACGCCTTGCACACCGAGTACTTGTTCGTGGGATCCCAGTCCTGGCTGAGGAACGCGGGGTCCATGTGCTTCATGTTGGGGATCAGGTCCAGGTTCAGCTCCTGCAGCAGGCCGTTCTCGACCATCTGGGGAATGAACGGCCCGGTCGGCACCACGATGTCGTAGCCGGAGGTGCCCTTGGCGGCGGCCAGCTTGGCGATCATCTCCTCGTTGGAGTTGAAGGAGTCCATGGTCACCTTGGGCCCGAGGGTCTTCGTGAAAGCGGCGATCACGTCGGGGCTGTCGTAGTCGCCCCAGGTGTAGATGTTGAGGTTGCCCTCAAGGGGGCCGCCCGTCGCCGGGACGGAGGTGCCCGCTCGGCCGCCGGGGGTGCATGCGGCGAGCACGGCGGCGCTCGCTGCGGCTGCGGCGACGGAAAGGAAGGCGCGGCGATTCAGCTCCGCCCGGATGATCCGGGAGGCACCGGTCGAGGCGAGGATTCGGATGGGTCGCTGGTCGTTCATTGTCACTCCTTGCTATCGGTGAATTCGGTGATGGAACGCGGGATCGCGCTCTCTTCGGCTGGGTAGAAGCGGACGCTGTCGAGGGTGAAGCTCACGGTGACGGCGTCCCCCGCGACCACTCGGGGGGCTGCGGGCGTGGGCCGGCGTGCCTGGATGCTCAGGTCGGCACCGAGATCGACCAGGTACTGCACGGTCTCGCCCAGGTGGGAGGTACTGAGCACCGTGCCCTGCAGCCGGTTGACGATGCCGGCGGGCTCGATGCCTGCCCGGTGGATCTCGACGAACTCGGGGCGCACCGCCGCGACGATCCGGTCGCCTGGCGTGATGTGCTCGGGCGGGTTGTCGGTGCCGACGGCGCCGACCGGAGTGTCGGCCACCCGGTCATTGCGGGCTGTGCCGGGCAGGAAGTTCTGCTGGCCGACGAAGCCGGCAACGTAGGCGCTGACAGGGTCCGAGTAGATGGTGTCGGCGTCGGCGAGCTGCTCGATCCGGCCGTCGCGCATGATCGCGATTCTGTCGCTCATCGACAGCGCCTCATGCTGGTCGTGCGTGACGAAGACGAAGGTGATGCCCAGCCGCGACTGCAGCAGCTTCAACTCCAGCTGCATCTCCTCGCGCAGCTGTCGGTCGAGCGCGCCCAGCGGCTCGTCCAGCAGCAGCACCGCCGGTCGGTTGATCAGGGCCCGGGCCAGCGCGATGCGCTGCTGCTGGCCGCCGGAGAGCTGGGTGGGCTTGCGGTCGGCGAAGCTGCGCATCTGCACCATCGCCAGGGCCTCGCTGACTCGCACGCGGATCTCCGCTTTCGGCACCCGGCGCTGCTGCAGTCCGTAGGCGACGTTCTCAGCGACGGTCATGTGCGGGAACAGCGCGTACGCTTGGAACACCGTGTTCACGTTGCGCTTGTACGGGGGCACGCCCACGACGTTCGCACCCGAGATGCGGATGGAACCCCGGTCGGGCTCCTCGAAGCCGGCGAGCATGCGCAGGGTCGTGGTCTTACCGCAGCCCGACGGCCCCAGCAGCGAGAGGAACTCGCCGGGGGCGACCGCCAGGCTCAGGTCGTCGACCGCGAGCACGTCTCCATAGCGCTTGGTCACCCGTTCGAGGACGACCGAACCCGGTTGATCTGTTCCGGTCTGCACGCTTCGGACCCTCCCCCGGATTGCATCGATGGGAGACATTCAAGCGGAGTTCGGCGGTTAACGGTGAATTTTCTCGGAAATGATTCGAGATTCGATACTGAAATGAGCCAGGTCGGGGAAATCCGCATCGAAATCGGCTGCGACGCAGGGCGGAATCGGGGCGGTCCCGATCCCGGTCGCCGATGGGACGGCGCGCGGCGTCCCTCCGTCGCCGCCTCGGTGAGGGAATATCCTCGGAGCACAAGGAGTTCGCCCACTCGATGCCTCCGCATCAGGAGGACAGTGAAAGGGATACCGTCGATGGCTCATCTGCTCGATTTCGGACTCGATACCTTCGGTGACGTCACGGTGGACTCGAAGGAGCGGCCCGTGCCGCAGCCGCAGGTCATCCGCGACATCGTGGAGGAGGCCGTGCTCGCCGACCAGATCGGCGTCGCCTTCTTCGGTGTCGGCGAGCACCACCGCGACGACTTCGCCGTGACCGCGCCGGAGGTGGTGCTGGCGGCGATCGCCGCCCGCACGGAACAGATCCACCTGGGTTCGGGGGTCACGGTGCTCAGCTCGGACGATCCGGTCCGGGTGTTCCAGCGATTCGCCACTCTGGACGCGCTTTCGAACGGGCGAGCCGAGGTGATCCTGGGGCGGGGCTCCTTCACCGAGTCATTCCCGCTATTCGGCTACGACCTCAGCCAGTACGAGGTGCTGTTCGAGGAGAAGCTCGCGCTGTTCGTCGAACTGCTGAAAGAGAAGCCGGTCACATGGTCCGGCAGTACCCGGTCTGCGTTGAACAACCAGCAGATCTATCCGACGACCGAGAACGGGTCGATCCTGACCTGGGTCGGCGTCGGCGGCAGCCCGGAGTCGGTGGTGCGGGCTGCGCACTACGGCCTGCCGCTGATGCTCGCCATCATCGGCGGGTCGCCCGCGCGGTTCGCCCCTTACGTCGACCTGTACAAGCGGGCGCTCGACCAGTTCGAGAAGCCGCTCGGGCCGATCGGCGTGCACTCGCCGGGGCACATCGCCGACACTGATGAGCAGGCGAAGGCGGAGATGTTCCGGCACTACAAGGCGATGCGCGACCGAATCGGCCGGGAGAGGGGTTGGGGGCCGATGGGGCTGACCGAGTTCGAGCACGATGCCGGCCCGGACGGCTCACTGTACGTCGGCTCGCCCGAGACGGTGGCCAGGAAGATCGCCAAGAATGCCCCGCTGCTCGGGCTGAGCCGGTTCGACCTGAAATACAGTGCCGGCACCCTGCCGCACGAGACCATGATGCGCTCGATCGAGCTTTACGGCACCAAGGTCATCCCGCTGGTGCGCGACATGCTCGCCGACTAGCGCCCCCCTCCGCCCGCCGCGCCGCCCGCCCGCCGCGCGCCCTGCGGCCCGACCCCTCGAGCCGCGCTGCCCCTCGAGCCGCGCTGCCCCTCGAGCCGCGCTGCCCCTCGAGCCGCGCGCCCTTCTGCGACCCATGCGGTGTCGCGCACTGGCGCACGGGTCGCAAAAGGGCGCGGGGTGCGCGGGGTGCGCGGGGCGCGCGGGGGGCGGGATGCGCGGGGCGCGCGGGGTGCGCGGGGGCGCGCGGGGGGCGGGCGGGGGGCGCGCGGGGGCGCGGGGGGTGCGCGGGGGGCGCGCGGGGCGCGGGGGGTGCGCGTGGGGCGGAGCCGGGCGGGCCGGAAGGGAGGGCGGCTGCTCCGGCAGCGCCGAGGGAGGCGGCCGAGACTACGCGGTGGTGACGAGTGGCAGCTTCGGGTCGGCGGCCCATTCGCTGAGCGAGCCGTCGTAGACGGCCACGTTGGTTTCGCCCAGCAGGGTCAGGGCCAGGGCGTCCACGGTCGCGGCGACGCCGCCTCCGCAATAGGTGATGATCGTGCCCGTGCCGAGGACTTCGGCGAAGTGCTCCCGCAACCGCGGCAGCGGGTGCACGCTGTTGTCGCCGCGCACGTCGACGACATGGCTGATCGGAATGTTCCGGCTGCCCGGAATGTGGCCGGGACGGGTGAAGGAGCCTTCAGCGCCGGAGAACTCCGTGGCGGGCAGAGCGCAGACCAGCGTCGCCTGCTCGGACCCGGCCAGGACCCCCTTGACCCGGGCCTTGTCCGCCCAGAGTTCCTCCCGTTGAAGGGCGGTGAACGATGCGGTGACCGGCCGGACGTGTTCGGTATCGGTGGGCCGCTGCTCGGCGAGCCACTTCCGCTGCCCGCCGTCGAGCACGGCGACGCGGTCATGCCCGAAGGCGCGGAAGAGCCACCATAGCCGTGCGGCCCATTGCCCGAGCGCCCGGTCGTAGACGATCACGACCGTCTCGTTGTCGATACCGAGGCGCGAGGCGGCCGTCTCGAATCGCTCGCGGTCCGGCCGGGTGAACGGCAGCCGGCTGCTCGGGTCGCTGAACTCGGCGACCAGGTCCGCGAAGACCGCCCCTGGCAGGTGGCCGTGGTTCAGGTAGGCGTCGCGGCCCGAGGCCGGACCCGCTGGCTCCGCGGCACTCGGATACAGCACCGTTGCGTCCACGACCGCCAGAGCGTCTGCGCCGAGGTGATCGGCCAGCCATTGGGTTGAGACCAGCGGAGAGAGCAGGAGCGGGAAATCAGCCATGCAGTCACGGTAGCTCGCTCAGCGGCATCGCGGAAGGTCCTGTTGCCGCACGTGACGCCGCGTGTCCTCCGATTACCCGCCGGTGACTCCGTAGTCCAAGGGCTGATCGCGGATGATGTGAATGGTGCCGGTGTCGAGTTGCTCGGGTGCCGCCCCCGGCTGCTGATGGTTCGCCGCGATGGCGTCGGCGGCGCGGACCAGGGCGAGGTGCGAGAGGGCCTGCGGGGTGTTGCCCACGTGCTCACCGGTGGACGGGATGATCTCCTCGGAGAGCAGGCCGACATCGTTGGTGAAGCCGACAAGCCGGTCCATCAGCCGCTCGGCATCGCGCATCCGGCCGGAGCGGGCATACTGTTCGACCAGCCAGAACGAGCATGCCAGGAAAGGATTCTCGTCGCCCGGCAGTCCGTCGACCCCGGTGTCGGTCTGGTAGCGCAGCAGCAGGCCGTCCTGCATCAACTGCTGCTCCATCAGCGCGACCGTGCCGAGCATCCGCGGGTCCGACGGCGAGAGGTAGCCGATCTGTGGGAGTTGCAGCAGCGAGGCGTCGACGGTCGAGCCTCCGTAGTACTGGGTGTAGCCGCCGAGTTCGGCGTTGTAGCCCCGGGACTCGATCTCCTCGCGCAGGGTCTCGCGCAACTCGCTCCAGCGCTCGAGTGGGCCGGGCAGGCCATGCTGTTCGATCGCCCGGATGCCGCAATCGAAGGCCGCCCAGATCATCGCCCGGGAGTGCGTGAAATGGCGTTCGGGTCCGCGGATCTCCCAGATTCCGTTGTCGGGGCGATCCCAGTTCTCCTCGATGAACTTCAGCAGCGCGAACTGCAGCGCCCAGGTGAACTTGTTCTCTTTGACGCCGATCTCGCGGGCACGCTCCAGCGCGCGCATCACCTCGCCGAAGATGTCACCCTGATACTGCGTGTACGCGGAATTGCCGACCCGGACGGGCGAGGAACCGCGATAGCCGGGCAGCGTGGTCAGTGAGCGTTCGGCCAGCCGCCGCTCGCCGCCCAGACCGTACATGATCTGCACATCGGCCGGGTCACCCGC
>CAVPES010000043.1:0-21111 GCA_963703545.1 uncultured Actinomycetota bacterium | reverse complement strand
CCACCAGCCACAGCGAGCCCGTCCCAGCCAGAATCACGAGCCGATCGCCCGACAAGAGGACATCCGGTCGATCGGGTGGCAGCGGGATGCTGTCGAGGACCACGCTGGTGGCCGGGTCGACCACGTCCAATCGGCTGTTGCCGACATCCTGCACATAGATCGTCAAGCCGTCCTGGACGAGTCGGATCTCGGTGCCGTCGATCGAGATCACCGAGTCGAGTTGCTGCAGCGCGGTGTTGGCCCGAGCAACGGCTCCTCGATCGCTCGACGCCACCCAGACGGACGCGTCGTCAAGGTCGAGGCGCTGCGCGCGGTAGCCCGTGGAGGCGATCGCGATTGTCGCGACGATCGCCGCGATGACCGTTCCGCTGGTCAGCGCCGCCACCAGCGAACGGTTCACTCGAAACCAGGTTCTGATCATGTCCGGCTAGATCTCAGCGCATTTCTCATTGCTAGGAGCCCCGGACCGGCCGGCCCGGTTGACGGTGACGGTGATGCAGACCCGGTCACCACTGCGCGCGATGACGCGGAACTGGGTTGACTCCTGGGTGCTTGACTGGCCGTCACTGGTACGCACCTGATAGGAGTCCTGGTCAGTGACACCCGGGTCCTCCCAGCTGAACTGCACGGAATTGTCACGGATCTCCGAGCGGATGTCCGTGACGACCGGAATGGCATCCGTGCCGGTGTTCACCAGAACAATCGTAGCGCCCGTGCCGATCCCGACGATGAGCGCGGAAGCGGCCACGAGCACCCAGATAACCGCCCTGCGCCTTCGGCTCTGCGGTGCGGATGCACCGAGGCTGCCGGTGCCCTGACCCTGCGCGTTGGCGCGGCCGGGCTTGCCGCTTCCCGACATCGCCAGAGCCGGCGGGGAATGCACAGTCGCCGGTCGCCGCCGCCGTAGGGGCTTCGATGCTCCGGCGCCCAGCGTGCCGCGGATACGGGTCTGCTCATCCTGGTCGGCGATCGTGGCAAGCGCCCAGTCGTCCATCGCGACCTCGATCGGGGTCTGTGCGACACCGATCTCGCTCTCCACCGCCTGCAGCTCCCGAATCAGCTCGAGCATGCTGCGCGGCCGGGCATCGGGGCGTTTGGACAGGGCGACGGCGAGCAGGTGCTCGAGACTGCGCGGCACATCACTGCGGCCGATCGGCGGCAGTTTGGACTTGATGATCCGAGCCATCAACTCGGAAGGACCGTTCTCGCCACCGGGGATCTCGAATGGCGAGCGGCCGGCCAGCAGCGAGTAGATGGTGGCAGCCATCGACCAGACCTCGGTGGCGATGCTGCCGTTGCTCTCGTCCTTGAGCATCTCCGGCGCCGACCACGGCACGCTCATCCCGATCACGGCACTCGAGTCGGATTCGCTCAGGGTTGAGGCGATGCCGAAGTCCGAGAGCACCGGGTGCCCGTAAGCCGTGGTGAGGATGTTGGAGGGCTTGATGTCGCGATGGAGCACGCCGCGGCGATGCGCAGTCTCCAGCGCACTGGCGATTCGGATGGCGACCTGCAGCACGTCCGCGACGGGAATCCGCTCTCTCCGGTAGCGCTGGCCGAGGATGGGGGAACACAGCTCCATGATCAGATAGGGCCGGCCGTCAGCGGAAACACTCGCGCCGTACACCGTGATGATCGAGGGGTGGGCGCTCAGCTGGGCCATCAGGTTGGCCTCGGAACGGAACATCTGCCGGACCTGGTCATTGACCACCTCGGCAAGCATGACCTTGATGGCCACCTGCCGCCTCGGCATGTTCTGCTCGTAGAGGAACACATCGGCGAAGCCTCCGGAGCCGAGTACGCGGATGAAGGTGAAGCCGGGTAGGTTGGGCGGGGTCGACGGCAGTCTACGCGCCATGTACCCCTCCAATCACTGAAATCCGATTCGCCGCGTGGCGAAGGGCTAGCGCTTCGAAACCGTTCGCGGGCGCGTTTGCACTGGGTCAATGCAAGCAGTCATGACAATTCGTCAACAGTCCCAGAACACGGCACATTCGGGCAAAAACCTGTGAAACCGCCGGGTGGAAGCGGTCACGATGCCCTCGGCACCTCGTCCATGACGTCGACGACGACCGCCGTGACGTTGTCTCGGCCGCTGTTGGCGAGGGCGGCGGCGACCAGGGCATCAGCGGCCTCGCGCGCTGTACCCCCCGCAGTAAGAATCTGCCCGATTTGCTCATCGCGCAGCTCCTTGGTCAGACCGTCGGAACACACCAGCAGCCGCTGACCGGGTCGAACCGGGGTCATCCAGAGATCAGGAATCGGTGACTCGTCGAAGCCGACAGCGCGGGTGATCACGTTGCTCTCAGGGTGGCCCTCGGCATCCTCCGGCGCGAGCATGCCGGAATCCACCATCTCCTGGACCAGGGAATGGTCGATGGTCACCTGCCGCAGCTCACCCTCAAGCAGATAGGTGCGCGAGTCGCCGATATTGAAGAACAGCCACTGCGCGGTGCCCTGATCAAGCATCAGCGCAGCCCCGGTCACGGTTGTCCCGCCACCACGGACGCTGTTGCCGACCAGTCGGTTGATGTCGATGGAGGCGACCCGCAGGGCGTTGGTGATGTCCGCGCCTCGCAGCAGCGGGCCGTCGATCGCCTCTGCCAGGCGCACCACGACGGCGGTTGACGCGAAGCCGCCCGCCTCGTGACCGCCCATGCCGTCAGCGACCGCGAACAGCGGTGAGCGGGCCAGAAAGCTGTCCTCGTTCAGCCTCCGACGATGACCGGTGTCCGTGGCGCCCGACCAGGACAGCACCAGCTGCCGACCATCCGGCATCGTGATCGTCTCGGCATCAACGCTGCCCCCGATCGCCGTCACGGCAGGCCGACCCCGAGCGGGAGGGCCTCGATCACGATATCGCCGGCGAGTTCGATGATCGAGCCGGGCACGACCACCAGGGACTCCCCCGAACGCAGCAGCCGCCCCGAGGTCCCGGGAATGGTCACCACGGTGCCGTTGGTCGAATGCAGGTCCGTCACGACGATGGCCGAACCCTCCTGCCGGATCTCCACATGGCTGCCGGAGACCAGACCGGATCGTGAGACAACGGTGTGCAGCCGCGGCGGCGGGCCCGTCGAGATCCTGGGCGGGGCGGGGCGGCGGCCGATCACCAGCGGATGGCTCAACTCTTCGATGACAGCGCCGATGCGCACCCGGTAATGGGGTTGCAGGTCGCGAGCCACTGCTCCCCACGCGGGAACTTCGCGCTGGGTCTCCACGACGTGACGGGGATGGGGCGCCAGCACCGTCTCTGCGTCATCGGGAAGTTCCATCATGCCCCCTTCTGCCAGAAAATCACGACCCCCGTTCATTCTCTCGCGAAATCCGTCGATCGCGGCATCGATTCTTCCGGAATCGACGAGTCCGGAAACCAGTCCCGGTCGGCACGACGCGGACGGCGCGGACGGCGGCGGTCCCTGGCGATCACTCCGTTCCTCTAGAGTCGAAGTATGCCAGCACTGTTCACGGGGGCAGATGGACTCAGCCGATGCGGATGGGCCGACGGCGATCCGCTCTACATCTCCTATCACGACAAGGAATGGGGCCGGCCGTTGCGAGGAGACCGTGAACTCTTCGAGAAGCTGAGTCTTGAGGGTTTCCAGGCGGGTCTCAGCTGGATCCTGATCCTCAAGCGTCGTGAGACATTTCGCGCCGCCTTCGCCGGCTTCGATCCGGAGCTGGTCGCGGCCATGACCGAGGACGATGTCGACCGCTTGATGACGGATCGCGGCATCATCCGCAATCGGGCCAAGATCCGGGCCACGATCAACAATGCCATCATCGTCCGCGACCTGATCCGCGACGATCCCGGCGCCCTCGACCGCCTGATCTGGTCCCACGCCCCGAAGCAGCAGGCAGCGCCCTCCGGACTGAGACCGCTGCCGCGGATGACGCCGGAATCCGAAGCCCTGAGCAGGGAGCTGCGCGGGCTCGGCCTGAGGTTCGTGGGTCCGACCACGATGTACGCCCTGATGCAGTCGGCCGGCCTGGTCGATGATCACATCCAGGGCTGCTGGCGCTCGCGCCAGTACTGAGCGCTCAGGCCCGGGCGTCCAACTCCAGTTCCCGGCCGTCGCCCGGGCGGAGGTCGATACCGGCCCGCTGCGCCCAGGCCAGCAGCGAGTCGACGTCCGGGTGATCGATTCCCGCGGACACGAGTTCTCGCACCAGCAGCCCCTTCGACTTCTTGTTGAAGTGGCTGAGCACCCGGTGCCCGCCGTGATCATCCCGGGTGACGATACGCAGCGTCCAGGCTCTCGGCGCATCGGGAAGCGGACCGAGCATCGCGTACGCCGCGCTTCGAAGGTCGAGGATCAGGCCGTCCGAACCGGCGAGCTGCCGGGCGATGGGACCCGCCCATTCGCCGCGGAGATCGTGGCCGGGCAACCGGGAGTCGTGCGAGAAGCGATACGCCGGAATGGCGTCGTCCGCGCCGATCAGTCCGAAGAGCGCGGAGTGGATCAGCAGGTGTTCGGCCGCGAAGGAGCGCGCTGACGCATCGAGCGTTCCGACTCCGATCGCTTCATAGAGCACACCGGCGTACCGGTCCAGCGCCGGCATCGTCGCCGAACGCCGCAACTGCCGCACCCGGCGCACGTGCTCCTGCTGAGTCGGCCCGAGCTTCAGGGCGGCCGAGAGCGCGCCGGCATCGCGGCTGAGCCGCACCAGATCAGCGACAAGTCGTCGCCGCACCGGATGGAGCGCAGGAAACCTCAGCGCGCCGATGTCAAGTGGCGCCCCGACTCCGCCGTCCCGCTTCGTCTCGGAAGGCGGGAGCAGGATCAGCAATCAGACCAGCGCAGCCGTGCCGGCAACGATGGTCACGACGTTGCGATCCACCGAGAGGAAGCCGTCTTGGGCGTTTGCCACCAGCTTCTCGCCGCCGACCAGAGTGATCCGCACCTCGCCGGCTGCCAGTACGCCGATCATCGGGACGTGGCCGGGCAGGATTCCGATCTCGCCCTCGGTCGTTCGCGCCGCGACGAACTCCGCCTGACCCGAATACACTTCCCGGTCGGCCGAGACGACACTGACTTCGAGCAGCGCCATGATCAGCCGTTCTCCTTCTGGATCTGCGCCCACTTCTCTTCGACGTCGCTGATGGCGCCGACGTTGAAGAAGGCCTGCTCGGCAACGTGGTCGAAGTCACCCTTGGTGATCGCGTCGAAGGACTCGATGGTGTCCTTGAGCGGAACAGTCGAACCCTCAACACCGGTGAACTTCTTCGCCATGTAGGTGTTCTGCGAGAGGAACTGCTGGATCCGACGTGCTCTGGACACGGTGATCTTGTCCTCTTCGGAGAGCTCGTCGACACCGAGGATCGCGATGATCTCCTGCAGTTCCTTGTTCTTCTGCAGGATCTGCTTCACGGTGGTCGCGACGCGGTAGTGATCTGCACCCAGGTAGCGGGGGTCCAGGATCCGGCTGGTCGAGGTCAGCGGGTCGACCGCGGGGTACAGACCCTTCGAGGCGATCTCACGGCTCAACTCGGTGGTCGCGTCGAGGTGCGCGAAGGTGGTCGCCGGGGCCGGGTCGGTGTAGTCGTCGGCGGGTACGTAGATGGCCTGCAGCGAGGTGATCGAGTGGCCACGGGTCGAGGTGATGCGCTCCTGCAGGACACCCATTTCATCCGCCAGGTTGGGCTGGTAGCCCACGGCGGACGGCATCCGACCGAGCAGGGTTGACACTTCGGAACCGGCCTGGGTGAAGCGGAAGATGTTGTCGATGAACAGCAGCACGTCCTGCTTCTGCACGTCCCGGAAGTACTCCGCCATCGTGAGGGCGGAGAGTGCGACCCGAAGCCGCGTTCCCGGCGGTTCGTCCATCTGTCCGAAGACCAGGGCGGTCTTGTCGAAGACCCCCGCCTCCTCCATCTCGTGGATCAGGTCGTTGCCCTCCCGGGTGCGTTCGCCCACGCCGGCGAACACCGAGACGCCACCGTGGTTCTGGGCGACGCGCTGGATCATCTCCTGGATGAGCACGGTCTTGCCCACACCCGCGCCGCCGAACAGGCCGATCTTGCCGCCCAGCACGTAGGGCGTGAGCAGGTCGATGACCTTGATACCGGTCTCGAACAGCTGGGTCTTGGATTCGAGCTGGTCGAACGCCGGCGGGTTGCGGTGGATGGGCCAGCGCTCGGTGATCTCGATGACCTCGCCGGGGGCGGCGTTGAGGATCTCACCCGTGACGTTGAACACCCGGCCCTTGGTGACATCGCCCACGGGCACCGAGATCGCCGCGCCGGTGTCACGGACCTCCTGCCCGCGAACGATTCCGTCCGTGGGCTTCAGGGCGATCGCGCGAACGAGGTCGTCGCCGAGGTGCTGAGCGACCTCCAGAGTGATCTCGGTCGCCTCACCGCCGAGGGTGATGGTCGTCGTGAGCGCGTTGTAGATCCCGGGGATGGAATCGTGCGGGAACTCGATGTCGACGACGGGACCGGTGACCCGGGCGACGCGGCCGATGCCGGTCGCGGTCTCGGCAGCAGCAGACTTCTTCGCAGTTGCAGTAGCCATTCTTTTCTCTTTCTTCCGTGCTTATTTCGCCGAGGACAGGGCGTCAGCGCCGCCAACGATCTCGGAAATCTGCTGGGTGATCTCCGACTGACGGGCATTGTTCGCCAGCCGGGTGTAATCCTTGATGAGCTTGTCGGCATTGTCGCTGGCCGACTTCATCGCCTTCTGCCGGGCCGCATGCTCGGATGCCGCGGACTGCAGCATCGCATTGAAGAGCCGGCTCTCGATGTAGACGGGCAGCAGCGAATCCAACACGGTCTCCACGTCAGGCTCGAACTCGTACAGCGGCAGCGCCTCGTGCTCGCCGGGCTCCTCGACCCCCTCGACGACCTCGAGCGGCAGCAGCCGGACGACCATCGGAACCTGCGCGACCATGCTCACGAAGCGGTTGTAAACGAAGTGGATCTCATCGACGCCGCCCGCGGCCGCGTCCGTGGCAAAGGCATCGAGCAGCGCGATCCGGATCTCCCTTGCCGTCTCGAAGACCGGCTGGTCCGTCGATCCGGTCCAGGACTGCGCGAAGCCACGACGCCGGAAATTGAAGTACGAGATCGCCTTGCGCCCGACGAGATAGTACGTGAGGTCCTTGCCCTGACTGCGCAGCAACTCAGCCAGTTCCTCCGCCTCGCGCAGCACCTGCGAACTGAAGGCGCCGGCCAGACCGCGGTCCGAGGTGAAGATCACGATTGCGGCGCGCTCGATCGTTTCCGGCTCGGTCGTCAACGGGTGCTTGACGTTCGAGTAGGTTGCCAGCGCAGATACTGCGCGCGTGATCGCCCGGGCATAAGGTGTCGAGGAGGCGACTCGCGCCTGCGCCTTGTGGATGCGCGAGGCCGAGATCAGCTCCATGGCCCTCGTGATCTTCTTGGTCGTCTGGGCAGTCTTGATCTTCTGCCGGTAGACCCGAAGTTGCGCTCCCATTACTCTCCTGTGTTCCTAGAAATCGACGTGTTCAGCGACGGCCCTTGACGATCGTTTCCTGGTTGACCTCTTCTTCGGCGATAGCGGTGAACTCCTCACGGCCGACGGAGGCGAGGGACTTGCCCTCCCCGGTCTGGAACTCCTTCTTGAAGTTGTCCACGCTGGTCTCCAGCTCGGCCACCGTGGCATCGTCCAGCACGTTGGTCTCGCGCAGGCGGGTCAGGATCTCGGTGTTGCGCCCGACGTAGTCGAGCAGCTCGCGCTCGAAGCGCAGGATGTCCGCGACCGGAACCTCATCGAGCTTGCCGTTGGTGCCGGCCCAGATCGAGACGACCTGATCCTCGATCGGGTAGGGCGAATACTGCGGCTGCTTGAGCAGTTCGGTCAGACGGGCGCCGCGGTCGAGTTGACGTCGGCTGGCCGCATCCAGATCGGAGGCGAACATCGCGAACGCCTCGAGGGAGCGGTACTGGGCCAGCTCGATCTTGAGCGTTCCGGAGACCTTCTTGATGGATTTGACCTGCGCGTCGCCACCGACCCTGGATACCGAGATTCCGACGTCGACCGCGGGACGCTGGTTGGCGTTGAAGAGGTCGGACTGAAGGAAGATCTGGCCGTCCGTGATCGAGATCACGTTGGTCGGGATGTAGGCCGAGACGTCGTTCGCCTTGGTCTCGATGATCGGCAAGCCGGTCATCGATCCGGCACCGAGCTCATCGGAGAGCTTGGCGCAGCGCTCCAGCAGGCGGGAGTGCAGGTAGAAGACGTCGCCGGGGTAGGCCTCGCGTCCCGGCGGGCGGCGCAGCAGCAGGGAGACGGCGCGGTAGGCCTCTGCCTGCTTGGAAAGGTCGTCGAAGACGATCAGGACGTGCTTGCCGCCGTACATCCAGTGCTGGCCGATCGCCGAACCGGTGTAGGGGGCGAGGTACTTGAAACCGGCGGAGTCGGAGGCGGGTGAGGCGACGATCGTCGTGTACTCCATCGCCCCCGCATCCTCGAGGGCGCCCTTGACGGCGGCGATGGTCGAGCCCTTCTGGCCGATCGCGACATAGATGCAGCGAACCTGCTTGTTGACGTCGCCGGAGGCCCAGTTGTCCTTCTGGTTGATGATCGTGTCGATCGCGATCGCGGTCTTGCCCGTCTGGCGGTCGCCGATGATCAGCTGGCGCTGGCCTCGCCCGATCGGGATCATCGCGTCGATGGCCTTGATGCCGGTCTGCATCGGCTCGTGCACGGACTTGCGCTGCATGACGCCGGGGGCCTGCAGTTCAAGTGCCCTGCGAGCCTCCGCCTCGATCGGTCCGAGACCGTCGATGGGGGCACCGAGCGGGTTGACAACCCGACCGAGATAAGCATCGCCGACGGGAACGGAGAGCACCTCGCCCGTGCGGGTGACCTCCTGGCCGGCCTCGATACCGGAGAACTCGCCGAGCACGACGACACCGATCTGGTCCTCGTCGAGGTTGAGCGCCTGGCCGAGGGTGCCGTCCGAGAACCGGACGAGTTCGTTGGCCATGACACCCGGAAGGCCCTCGACGTGGGCGATGCCGTCACCGGCGTCGACGACGTGGCCGATCTCGGCCGTGGTCGCCTTGGCGGGGTCGTAGGACTTGACGAAGTCCTTCAGCGCATCGCGGATCTCATCCGGGCTGATGCTTAGTTCTGCCATTGTTCTCTGTCTTCCTTGGTCGATCAGCCTGCGAGCTGAAGTCTGAGAGCGCTGATTCGCGCCGAGACACTGCCGTCGATGACGTCGTCACCGATGTGAATGCGGATGCCGCCGATGAGCCCGGGGTCGAACTCCTGGTTGATCCGGAGCGAGCCGCCGTAGCGAGCCGCCAGGCTGGCTCGGACGCGATCCAGCTGGGCGGCGGTCAGTGTCGTTGCGCTGGTCACGGTCGCGATGCGGTCGCCGGCCTGATCCGCGACGATCTCGGCGGCGTCCTGCAGCAGTCGGCCGATCCGGCGGCCGCGAGGCTGCTGCACCAGGTGGGAAACGATCGCGATGGTGCCCGCGGAGGCCTTTTCGCCCAGCAACGAGGTCACCAGGGCAAGCCGGCCAGCGGGATCCCCCAGCTTGGAGCCCACCGCGAGCTCCAGTTCGTTGTTCGAGGCAACGGCGCGGGCGAAGGTGAAGAGTTCGCGGTCGATGCTGCTATCGGTGGCGGCGATCGCGCGGATGCCGATCTCCTCGAAACCGGCGAGCAGGTCGTCCTGACTCGACCAGCGCTCGACGACGAGCGCGGTGATCAGAGCCAGCGCCGGCGCACCGAAACCACCGAACAACCGGGAGACGACAGTCTGCTTCGCTGCGCTTTCGACGGTGGGGTCGGCCAGTAGATTGCGCAGCGGCAACGAGGCGCCGATCACCCTCCCAGCCGAAAGCACCTGCTCTCCGGCCGAACGGTCGACACCCTTCAGCGCGGCAAGTGCCGTTACGGCTCCCGCCAGCGCCTGCCTGGTCGCACTTGCCATTGCTCTACTTGCTCGCCTTCTGGCTCGCTTCGAGGTCCGCGAGGAACCGGTCGACGACCGCCGCGGCCTTCTTGTCGTCGGCGAGCGACTCGCCGATGACGCCGGAGGCGAGGTCGATTGCCAGCGTGCCGACTTCGGCGCGCAGACTCACGACGGCTGCCTGACGCTCCGCCTCGATCTGCGCCTGAGCGCTCGCGGTGACCCGTGCGGCCTCGATACCCGCCTGCTCCTTGAGCTCGGCCAGAATCCTCTTGCCGTCCTCACGGGCGGCTTCCCGGATGCCGGCGGCCTCCGCGCGCGCATCGGCGAGCTGCTTGTTGTACTCCTCGAGCGCCGCGTTGGCCGCAGCCTCCGCGCGGGAAGCCTTCTCGATGTTGCCCTCGATCGCCTCGGCGCGCGCATCGAGCAACTCCTGCATTCTCGGCAGGAAGAACTTCCAGAAGGCGATCAGGATGATGGCGAAGCTGACGGCAGACCACAGCAGGTCGTACGGCGCGGGAATCAGCGGATTGATGGTCTCCGCCTCCTCTGCGGCAGTGATGACTGCGTGAAGCATCATGCCTCCTTACTTGAGGGTGGGAGAGGTGTCAGAAGCCGAAGATGAATGCGGTGGCGATACCGATGAAGGCCAGAGCCTCGGTGAACGCGATGCCGATCCACATCAGAACCTGAAGGCTGCTCTGCAGCTCAGGCTGGCGGGCGACGCCCTCGATGGTCTTGCCAACGACGATGCCCACGCCGATGGCCGGGCCGATGGCCGCGAGGCCGTATCCGACGGTGGCGATGCTTCCGGTAAGTGCAGCGAGATCCACGGTGTGTGTTTCCTTCCAGATGGTGAGGCGGCAGGCGCCGACCTCGGTTAGTGTTCCTCCGCCAGCGCGAGCTGAAGGTAGACAGCGGTCAAGAGTGTGAAGACGTAGGCCTGCAGGAGCGCGACCAGGACCTCGAAGAGCGTGAAGGCGAACCCGAAGGCGAAGGACCCGATACCAAGGATGGCCCAGAATCCGCCCGCGGAGAAGAAGAAGAACTGCGTCGCCGCGAAGAACAGCACCAGCAGCAGGTGCCCGACGACCATGTTCATCAGCAGTCGGAGGGTCAGCGTCGCCGGCCGGATGATGAAGGTCGAGATCAGCTCGATCGGAGTGACGATGATGTAGATCGGCCACGGCACGCCGGAGGGGAAGAGCGAGTTCTTGAAGAACTTGGTCGGACTCTTCCTGATGCCGGCGTAGATGAAGGTGAAGTAGGAGACGAGGGCCAGCACGAGTGGCACGCCGATGACCGAGGTGCCGGCGATGTTGAGCCCGGGAATGACGCCGGTGATGTTCATGAACAGGATCATGATGAACATCGCCGTGAGGATCGGCAGGAAGCGCTTGCCTTCCTTCTTGCCTAGCAGTTCCTCGGCGATGCTGACCCGCACGAAGTCGAAGCCGTACTCGACGATGCTCTGGAAGCGACCGGGTACCAGCTTCATTCGCCGGGTGCCGATCCAGAACAGGATCAGGATCGCCGCGACCGCGATCAGGCGGACGATGATGATCCGGTTCATCTCGAAGATTGTGCCCTCGAAGAAGATCGCCGGCGGGAAGAACTCGCCGATCGACGGAGCATGGAAGCCGCCCCCATCCGATTCGCTTTCCGCGACGATGGGGAGCAGCAGGTTCACAGCGTTAGCTAGCAGCGCTATCTCCTGATTCGGGGCGAGACACAGCGGTTCCGCGACGATTGACGGTGGGATTTCCGGCCAGGACGCCGATCACGTCGGCAGAGGCTCGGGGATTTGATTGCCACTCTACCAACATTCTCGGACGGATAACCAATCGACGCAGCGGTCATTCCCCGGGAAGGGAGATTTCGCTGACGGCGGGCATTCTGGACCGTGTCATCACCAGAACATCGACGACGAGAGTAACGATGACGGCGGCGATGAGACTCAGGAACATCACGATCGGATTGATCCACGGCTGGTCTTTGAGCAGCAGAATCGCCACGAGGAAGAGCACGAACTTGAGCAGCCAGGCAGCCATCACGATCGCGAAGAACACCTCGGCTCGAAATCGCTGAGAGAACAGCATGCTCGCAGCGGTGATACCCAGGAAGACGACCGCGATTCCGGTGCCGATGAGCGCAGAGACCACACCCGATGGCCCGGCGACGATTCCGCCGACAACCATGGCGATGACGCCGATGAGCGCGGCCGCGAGTCCGCCGCGGAGCAGGGCGGCCTTCAGGATGCCCGCGAGGGTGGTGGGTGGTTTGGTCATTGGGTCTCCTTGACGCGAGCGAGGGTGATTCGAGGGCCGATCAGCGGCCAGAACGTGACCACGGTGCACGCGCCCAAGCCGACGGCCAGAAACAGCAGTGCCCAGTGCCACGGCTGCAGGATGAAGACCAGAAGCAGCCCGACCGAGAACACCGCGGTCCAGGCGTAGAAGATCAGCACGCTCCGCAGGTGACTGTGGCCGAGATCGAGCAGCCGGTGATGCAGGTGCAGCCGATCGGCACTGAACGGGGAGCGGCCGGCGCGAAGCCGACGGATCACCGCCAGGGCGAAATCCAGCAGCGGCAGCACCAGAATCGCCACGGGCAGCAGAATCGGGATGAAGGCGGCGAGCACGTCACTGCGGCCGATCACCTGGTTCTCGATCGACGCCGGATCGATCTGACCCGTCACGGCGAGCGCCGAAGTCGCCATCATCAAACCGACCAGCAGAGCCCCGGAGTCACCCATGAACAGTTTTGCGGGATGCCAGTTGAACGGCAGGAAACCCACACAGGCTCCCACAAGAACCGCCGTGATCAGCATCGCGAGATTGAAGTAGCTGCTGCGGGCGGTCTCGTACATGAGCATTGCCGTGTAGACGAAGAAGACGCTGTTCGCGATGATCGCCACACCCGCGACCAGACCGTCGAGCCCGTCGATGAAGTTGACGGCATTCATGGTCAGCACGACCATGAAGATCGTGATCAGCAGCCCCATCAGCGGGGAACCGATCACGACGCCGCCGATGGGCAGGGAGACGATCTGCACCCCCTGCCATGCCAGAATGCCGGCGGCGAGGATCTGCGCGGCAAGTTTGATCATCCAGTCGAGGTCGACAACGTCATCGACCGCCCCGACGAAGACCATCAGCGCCGCGGCACCCAGGATCGCGTAGACGGGACCGGGGTCATCGAATACCAGCTGGAACTCGGCGAGATTCGAGGCGACCGCGATCGCCGTGACCAGGCCGATGAAGATCGCGACACCACCCAACCGCGGTGTCGGTGCCGTGTGCACATCGCGATCGCGGATCGCCGGGTAGAAGCGATAACGCGTGCTGAGTTTCCAGATCAGCCAGGTGAATCCGAAACTGACGACCGCCGAGATCACGGCGGCCAGCAGGTACCACCTCACGAATCGGCCAGACGCTCGCCGAGCACCGCGCGCAGCGCGTCCGCCCCGATAGCCCCGGCCCGGACGATTCGAATCGGCGCACCCGTCGCCGCGTGCGCTGTGGCGTCGAGAATCGTCGATGCCTCTGATCCGACCGTGCCTGAATCAAGGTAGACCGCGACTCGGTCCCCCAGAGCCGCTCTCGCCTCAGCCGCGGTCCGTGCCGCCGGCTCGCCGGTGAGATTGGCCGAGGAGACCGCCAGCGGCCCGGTCTCAGCCAGGAGTTCGAGGGTGATCGGGTTGTTCGGGATGCGCAGCGCGACACTGCCGTTGGTGTCCCCCAGATCCCAGGCCAAGGATTCCTGCGCGGGCAGGATGATGGTCAGCGCCCCGGGCCAGAACGCCTCGGCGAGTTCGCTGACGGCGGGCGGGACGGAGGACGCCAGTGCCGTGACCGCCGCCGTGGAGCCGACCAGAACCGGCGGCGGCGACTGGCGGCCCCGGCCCTTCGCGTCGAGCAGGCGCTGGACCGCAGCGGGACTGAAGGCGTCAGCGGCCACCCCGTACACCGTGTCGGTGGGAATGACGATGAGTTCGCCCCTGCCGATCGCCGCCCGCGCGAGCCGGAGTCCGGTGAGCAGGTCCGTCGGTTCGGTCGTGGAGAAGATTTGCGCCATATCGCAGCCATCCTACGCGCCGGCCACGGTTCGGCTGCATTGATCGACGCTGGCAGTGCGGTTGAATGGAGGGCGATGCTATTCATCTTCGACATGGACAACGTACTGTTCCGCTACGACTGGCGGGTCCGCATGAAAGGACTCAGCGAGCTCTCCGGGCTCGACTTCTTCGAGCTGCGCCGACGCTGGTGGCATGATGACGGCGAATGGGCGGCGGAAGCCGGGGCATGGCCGACCGCGGCCGCTTATCTGGAGGCATTCAGCAACGCGATCGACGTTCGACTGAGCCCGGAGCAGTGGCTGGCCAATCGCCGGTCGGCGATGCAGCTCGTTCCGGAAGCGCTGTCGGCGGTCGCCCGAGCCCGCGAGCTCGGCCAGGTGACACTGCTGACGAACAACAATCCGATGGTGGCGGAGAACCTCGCCGAGCTCGCTCCGGAACTGGTTCCGCTTTTCGGTGAACACCTGCACGCCAGTTGCGAGTATGGCGCGCGCAAGCCGGATCCGCTGGTCTTCCTGCGCGTGCTCGATCAGCACCTTGTCGACGCGCCGGAGGCGTTCTTCGCGGATGACATGGCGGCCAATGTGCGGGCGGCTCGCTCAGTGGGCATCACTGCGCACCACGTGACCCGAGACAGCGGCAGCCTCGGCATGCTCGCCGCCATCGAGCGGTTCGCGATGACCCGCGCGCCTTCCGTCGGCTGACGGGCCTCAGAGCCCGAGTTCCTCGGCGAGGACGAGCGCGCGGTCCGACCAGCGCGCGCAGAGCGCGAGGCCGGCGGCACGCGCGGCGTAATTCGGGCGCGGATCCGGGATCACCACGCCCCCGTAGGTCGTCTGCTGCGCCGCGGCCGCCCGTTCCAGCACTCGCGGCGCGAGCCAGTCGTACTTGACCGAACCGGTCGCCATGATGCCCAGCTCGACCAGCCGCGGATCGCCCGACCATCCAGCAGCGCGCAGCCCGGCAAGATAGGCCGCAGGCAATCGCTCGCAGAGCTCATCGATCGCCGCCAGCGGCTGGAACATGTCGAAGATCGAGTCGGGGATCAGGTTGCCGATGTCCTCCCCCAGTGCCGCGTCACCCACGAACGCCCAGTCGATCAGCTTCGGCCCCTCGGCGTCGACGAAGATATTGGCGGGAAAGACGTCGAGGTGCCCCACGGTGCGCGGCAGCCGGGAGGCGATCTGGTGCAGCCGAGGCGAGGACTGCCGCAGTCGCACGACTCCGGCGCGGATCTCCTCGGTGAACCACGGCGCGATCAACTCCTGCTGCCACGCGGCATCGGACGTGAGCAGAGACCAGTCGACGACCCGGTTGGCGGTGTAGCCCTCGAGGAATCCCCGACTCAACCACGGCTCATCGGTGTGCGCAGCGCCCTGACTGCGCCCAAGTCGCTCGGCCAGCTCCACCAGGTCATCGACGGTCAGCTCGGCCTGGGTGCGACCCTCAAGGGCGGCGAGTTGCAGTTCGATGCGCTCACCCCGGGGGTCGACCTCCAGTGCCAGCAGACGGGGGCCCGCCAGCCCGAGCCGTAGGGGCAGTCCCTCCCGATAGGCCACCGCCTCGCGCTGCCAGTAGTTCCAGTTGCGGGGATCCGACGACGGTGGCCACTGCTCCGGGCTGGCTGCCCGGGCGCGGATGACCTTGTGGATCACGTCACCCTCGCGCCAGACATTCTCGGTCACCCCGTTCTGCGGGTTGAAGATCTGGGAGACGCGCGCAGTCATCTGCCCAGCCTACAAAGGCCATCAGCACCCGGCCCCGTCCTCCGTTCGAATTGGCCGCGCGCCCGTTCGCGACCCATGCTGTGTCGCGCCCGGGCGCAGGGGTCGCGAACGGGCGCGCGGCTACCGGCGCAGCGTGCGGTGGCAGGCGCGCGGCTAGCGGCGCAGCGCGGTGGTGACGCGGTCGCGGCGGCTCAGGTCCTGGTGGGTGGCGCTCGCCGACCAGCCATCCGCGCCGAGCAGTGCGCGAATGGCCGCACCCTGCTCTTCACCGTGCTCGAGAATGAGTGTTCCGCCCGGATGCAACAGCCGCAGCGCCGAGGTCGACACCTGCCGGACGACGTCAAGACCGTCCTCACCCCCGAACAGCGCCGACTCGGGATCGTAGCGACGCACCTCCGGATCCCGCGGAATCGCACCGAGCGGAATATACGGAGGATTCGAGATCACCACGGAGACCGTCGCGTTCCACTCGGGCAGTGCGTCAGCCAGATCGACGAAGACCAGACGGGCATTGTCGGCCGCTACCGCACGGAAGTTCTGTTTGGCCCAGACGAAGGCACGCGGGGAGTTCTCGACGGCGGCCACCTCGGCATGGCGCACTTCGGTCGCCAGCGCCAGCGCGATCGCGCCGCTGCCGGTGCCCAGATCCACTGCGCGCGGAACACCGGGGTAGGCCAGCAGCGCGTCGATGCCGAACTGCGCGACGATCTCCGTCTCGGGCCTTGGCACGAAGACGCCGGGTCCGACCATCAATTCGAGCATCCGGAAGGCCGCCGTACCGGTGATGTGCTGCAGCGGCTCGCGGGCGGCGCGACGTTCGAGAGCCTCACCCAGCTGCTGGGACGCCTCGACATCCATGCCGGCGCCGGTGAGTGCCCGCGCCTGAACCTCACCGCGACTGATGCCGAGGACATGGGCGATCAGCAGGTCGGCATCGACCTCGGGAGAGGGCACCCCCGCGGCCGAGAGCAGCGCGATGCCGCGATCGCGGAGCGCGCGAATGGAGTTGGGGTGCTCTGTCATGGTGGTTCGGGCGCCGCGCCGGGAGCTAGTCGACTGCCTCGGCCAGATCGGCCAGGCGAGACTCCTCGTCGGCCCTGATGCACGACTCCAGCACCGGCTCAAGGGCGCCGTTCATGACCGCGTCCAGGTTGTATGCCTTGTAGCCCGTGCGATGGTCGGCGATCCGGTTCTCGGGGAAGTTGTAGGTCCTGATCCGTTCGGAGCGATCCATCGTGCGGATCTGGCTCTTGCGGAAGACCGAGGCCTCGGCGTCGGCCTCCTCCTGGTAGCGGGCCAGTATGCGGGCGCGCAGTACCCGCATACCCGCTTCGCGGTTCTGAAGCTGGCTCTTCTCGTTCTGCATCGCGACCACGATGCCGGTCGGCAGGTGGGTGATCCGCACTGCCGAGTCGGTGGTGTTGACCGACTGCCCGCCGGGGCCCGACGAGCGATAGACGTCGATCTTCAGGTCGTTCTGGTTGATCTCCACCTCTTCGGGCTCATCGACTTCGGGGAAGACCAGCACGCCGACGGCGGAGGTGTGGATGCGACCCTGCGCCTCGGTCGCCGGAACCCGCTGCACCCGGTGCACGCCGCCTTCGTATTTCAGGTGTGCCCACACTCCTTGTGCCGGGTCGGCGGAGTTGCCCTTGATCGCGAGCTGGACATCCTTGTATCCGCCGAGGTCACTCTGCGTCTGTTCCAGGATCTCGGTCTTCCAGTGCTTGGATTCCGCGTAATGCAGGTACATCCTCAGCAGATCGGCGGCGAACAGTGCCGATTCGGCTCCGCCTTCACCCATCTTGATCTCCATGATCACGTCACGACTGTCGTTGGGGTCGCGGGGGATCAGCAGGCGCCGGAGCGTCTCGGATCTCTCCCGGAAGTCCGCGTCCATTCCGGGGATCTCCGCGGCGAACGACGCGTCTTCCGCCGCCATCTCCCGGGCAGCATCGAGGTCATCCGCTGCTTTCTGCCACGCATGGTATGCAGCGACGATCCTGCTCAGTTCGGCGTAACGCCGATTGACTCTCCTGGACTTGACCGGGTCGGCGTGCAGCTCCGGATCAGCAAGCTGTTCCTGCAGCGCGTCATGCTCAGCCAGCAACGGTTTCACTGACTCGAACACGGCGATTAGTCTTCCTTGATGCTCGAAGCGGTCGGGCTGGACTTCTGCACCTGCATCAGGAACTCGACGTTCGACTGGGTGTCCTTGAGACGGCCGAGCACGATCTCGAGCGCCTGCTGCTGGTCGAGACCCGCTAGGGCTCGGCGCAGTTTCCAGACGATCTTGGTCTCGTCGACGCCCATCAGCATCTCCTCGCGGCGAGTGCCGGACGCGTTGACGTCCACCGCCGGGAAGATCCGCTTGTCTGCAAGCTGGCGCGACAAGCGCAGCTCCATGTTGCCGGTGCCCTTGAACTCCTCGAAGATGACCTCGTCCATCTTGGATCCGGTCTCCACCAGTGCCGTCGCCAGGATCGTCAGGCTGCCGCCGTTCTCGATGTTGCGAGCGGCTCCGAAGAACCGCTTCGGCGGGTACAGGGCCGAAGAGTCGACGCCGCCGGAGAGAATGCGACCAGAGGTCGGAGCCGTCAAGTTGTAGGCGCGGCCGAGTCGGGTGATGGAGTCGAGCAGCACGACGACGTCGTGGCCGAGTTCGACCAAGCGCTTGGCGCGCTCGATCGCCAGTTCGGCGACCGTGGTGTGGTCCTCGGCCGGCCGGTCGAACGTGGAGGCGATGACCTCTCCCTTGACGGTGCGCTGCATGTCGGTCACCTCTTCCGGACGCTCGTCGACCAGAACGACCATCAGGTGGACTTCGGGATTGTTCTTGGAGATGGCGTTGGCGATCGCCTGCAGTACCAGCGTCTTGCCGGCCTTCGGCGGTGAGACGATCAGGCCGCGCTGACCCTTTCCGATGGGCGCGATCAGATCGATGATCCGCGTGGTGAGCTTTGTCGGCTCGGTTTCCAAGCGCAGCCGCTCCTGCGGGTAGAGCGGAGTCAACTTGCCGAATTCGACGCGCTCGGCCAGAGCATCAAGGGCGAGCCCGTTGACCGAGTCGATCTTCACGATCGCGTTGTACTTCTGACGGCCCTGGCCCTCGCCTTCTCGGGGCTGGCGGATGGCGCCGACGACGGCGTCGCCCTTGCGCAGGTTGTACTTCTTGACCTGACCGAGCGAGACGTAGACGTCGCTCGGGCCGGGCAGGTAACCGGTGGTGCGCACGAATGCATAGTTGTCCAGCACGTCGAGGATCCCGGCGACCGGCAGCAGCACGTCGTCTTCCGTGATTTCGGGCTCAAGATCATCCCCGATCGGACCGCGGCCGCTGCGCTTGCGATCACGGTAACGGCTGTTGCGAGCCATCCGGTCGTCCTCACCCTGGTCCGCGAGGTTCTGCTGCTGGTCCGTGAGGTTCTGCTGCTGGCTCTGCTGGCTCTGCTGGCTCTGGCGGTTCTGGCGGTTCTGCTGGCCCTGTTGGCCTTGCTGGTTCGTGCCGCCGCCACCGCTGCCGTTGCGGTTCCGATTGCGGTTCCGGGTCGGTCGCTCGGCGCCTTCGGCATTCTCAGCCGCGGAGCCATGCTCCGTGGCGGCCGGGGCAGCCTCCTCGGCGGGGAGTTCAGCGGCCGCGGCAGCTGACTCGCCGGAAGCAGGTGCCACCTCTGCGGCGGGCACGGCCGCATCCACTGCGGGCGCCTTCGCCCGACTGACGCGGGTGCGCGGGGCCTTGACGTCCCCCGTCGCAGCTGGATCGGTGGCCGCGTCCGTGGTCGCGGCCGACTCGGGGGCCGGCTCGATCCACTCGGCAACCGGGGTCGCCTCAGCCTGCTCGGCGGCACTGGCACTGGTGGCACGACGCGGCGCACGCTTCTTGGCGATGGGAGCCTCGACCGTGGTCGATGAGGTCTCGATGGCACCGGGCGTCTCGGCGGGCGGTGCGATTTCGGGGGTGTGGGTCTCGCTGATAGTCACGAGTACTCCTTCGTTGATTCTGGCTGTGACATCGAAACTGATCGTCGACTCACCGGATGGCGGGTTCTGACGGTTCGATGGTGTCCTCCACGGCGGCGGTACGGGCATCGACGGCGGTCACTGAGTGGAGACCTGTCTGGTTCTGTGGCATGCAGGATTGTCAGCAGTGGATTTCTTGGATTGCATTCCGGCGCCTGTCGCTCACAGCAGGACAGTCGAATTCTGCGCGGGTTGCACCATCACTGTAGCACCCTTGACGTCCACGGCCAGCATCAGCGCCTGCCACGGCGTCGCCGCGTTCCTCGCGACGAGTTCCGCGGCCGCACGCCGCTGCCCGGGGTCGGAGCACAACACCAGGATCGACGGCCCCGCCCCCGAGACCACGGCGGGGAAGCCGGCCTGGCGCAGCAACCGGATCAGGACATCCGTCTCCGGCATCGCCTTCGCCCGGTAACTCTGGTGCAGCTTGTCCTCGGTCGCCGCCAGCAGCAGCTCCGGCGACTGGATCAGTGCGGCGATCAGCAGCGCCGAACGCGAGACGTTGAAAATGGCATCCTCGTGCGGAACCGAGCGTGGCTGCAGGCTGCGGGCGACCTTGGTCGACAAGCGCTGCTGGGGCACCAGCACCAGCGGGGCCACCCCGCGGTGCACCATCAGCTTCTTGGCCTGCGGGCCGGCGTCGGTCCGCCAGGCGATCGTGAGGCCGCCGAAGAGCGCGGGCGCGACATTGTCGGGATGCCCTTCAAGCTCCGTCGCCAACGCGAAGACGGCATCCGAGCTGATTTCGACGATGCCTTCCAGCAGACCCTTGGCCGCCATGATCCCGGCGACGATGGCCGCCCCCGACGAGCCAAGACCCCGGCCGTGCGGGATGGCATTGCGTGCTGTGACGTCAAGGCCGGGCAGGGTCAGACCGTAGCGATCGAATACGACGGCGATGGTCTTCACGACGAGATTGCGCTCGTCGACGGGCACCTCCCCCGCACCGATGCCCAGCACCTCGACGTGCACCCCCGGCGCAGCCCTGACGGTGACGACGAGTTCGTCGTACAGCGAGAGCGCGAGCCCGAGCGTGTCGAATCCGGGGCCAAGGTTTGCCGTGGTCGCGGGGACCCTGACGATGACCGAGCGGCCCACCGGCGGCACGGCACCGGCTGCACTCATGCGGGAGCCTTGGACAATCCGAGCACGCCGGCGATCTCCGCGGTGTCGACGGGTACCACCCGCGGCTGCACCTCACTGCCGTCGGCACGGCGCAGTGCCCACTGCGGATCCTTGAGGCCGTGTCCGGTGACCGTCAGCACCACCCTCGCACCGGCGGGGATCATGCCGGCCTCGGCCCTCTCCAGCAATCCGGCGACGCTGATGGCGCTGGCGGGCTCGACGAAGATCCCGACCTCCCCGGCGAGGATGCGGTAGGCCTCGAGGATCT
>CAVPES010000042.1:0-17767 GCA_963703545.1 uncultured Actinomycetota bacterium | reverse complement strand
GCCACCGCGAGAGCTGCTCAATATCCAGCTTGGCGAGTTGGAAGGCCAAGGCAGCGCCACCGCTGCGACGGGGGTCGGTGAGACGGCGTGCCGGGCGAGCGAGGGAGCTGAGCGGAGAGCCGGCACGGATGTAGTCGATTGAGGCATCCCGTGTGTCGATCTTGGTGACCGCGTTCCTGCCGTGGAAGTTGTCACCTCCGGACGACAGGAACAGGCCAATGTGCCGATCCGATACTGGGCCACCGGGTTCATCGGCGCCCCGTCGACCGTTATCGAGGCGATCCGGCCGCCTCGGCCAGCGAGGCGTCGTAGGTGTAGCTGACGTTGTCCGACAGACCCAGTTGCAGATAGGCGCGACTCGGCACGGTGCCGTCCGCGGATCGCTGCCACTGCTGCTCGAGCATCGTCTTGACCTGGGCACCGGTGAGGGTGCTGATGGTCAGGGTGTCGTCGAACGGCAGTACCGCGTTCGCCTGCGAGTAGGAGATGTCCTCGTCGGCGAGGCCCGGCACGCCCCAGCGCCGCCGAACTCCGCCTGGAAGAGTTCGGCGCGCAGTCCGCCGGGTTCAGCCACACCGATCTGGGCCCCTTGGCCGACACTGAGCGAATCGCGCAACGCATTGGCCACCAGATTGCCGAGTGTCGACTCCGATGCCCGGTCATCCCGAGCATCCGCCGACGTAGGCGGTCGTGATGTCCGCGCTGACGGAACCGACCTTGGCGTCGCCGACCGCCGCGGTGCTTCGAGCCGCTGTCGTGACGATGGCATTGACCTCCGCGACTCGGGGGTAGCTTGCGATCAGGGTGGCCGGGGCGGTCGTGGTCCGCTCGACGTTCTGCTGGGCGTGGGCCGTGACCTCGAAGGTGTCGGGGTCGACGGAGAGGGTGACTTTGCCGATCCGGGTGCCATCGCAGTGGCCGACGACCCAACGGCGGTTTGATCTGTGCCGGGTATGGCTGACCACGCGTACTCCTTGTGAGTGTGGCCCCCGAGAATCGCGTCCACCGAGGCGGCAGTGTCGTTGACAACGCCGTCTGCGGCCAGTTCCTGCTCGAGCGTCGATCCGTCGGGAGTGCCGTAACCGGCACCTTCGTGGTAGTTCGCGATCAGGACGTCGGCTTCGCCGTTCGCCTCGTTGCTGCGCCGAGTTGCGCGGCGACCCGGTTCACCGCCGGACGGGGTCACCGGCGGGCGACGCCAGTGCGGATCAGCCTCGCCGCCACCGCTCCGATGATGCCGACGGTCATCCCGTCAACCGCGACCAGCGCATACTCATCGAGCACCGGGCTCTGGGTTCCCGCCCGATAGACGTTCGCGCCAGGTAGTCCCAATCCGCAGCCGACTGGATTCGATCCCTCAGATCAAGCCAGCCCTGATCGAATTCGTGGTTGCCGACCGCCGAGGCAGTGAGATCCAACGCGTTCAGCACGTCGATCGTCGGCTGGGCCATCGCCGACGCGAACGAGGCGCCGAGGTCGTCACGGAGGAGGTGAACAGCACCGGGCTGTCGGCAGCCGCACGCAACTGCTCGATCGTTCCGGCGAACGCTACCGTGTTGGTGTTGATCCGACCGTGGAAATCGTTCACGTTGAGCAGCGTCAGGCAGCGGCGCGTCCGAGCAGCACCGGGTCATGGTCGCTGAACGATAAGCGTCCGCAGCGTAGAAGATCGTGCCATGGCTGTTGTACCGGCTGTACTCCAGCGCGACCGACTCGCCGGTGTTGATGTTCCAGATGTCGGCACCGGTCGCCCGGGCCAGAGCCGCCAGTTGACCAGGTGCGTCGAGCGACACCGAAGCCCGAGAAGGGTCGACCGAGGTTTCGACGCCGAGTGCCCGCTCGACGTCGCTGAAGCCGCAGATCGTAGAGCACCTGCCAGCGGATCCTCGTTGCCGTAGGCGTTGAAGTCCCCGGCCAGCGGACGCTGTCCACGTCGCCTGCGACGCCAGCGACCCAGTCGCGCAGTGCCATTGCCTGCGCGATGCGGGAGGCGTCGGATGCCCCCTGCCCGTCGCCACTGTCCACGTCGCCGGGCAGTGGACCGGCGAACCCTTCCACTTGAAGTGATTGACGACGAACAGGAACTCACCACCGGCGTCGGGGGCGAAGACCTGGGCGATCGGCTCGCGGGCATTGCCGAAGGCTTCGCCGTCACCGCTGAACTCACCGAGAGCACGCGCGCCGCCGACGGCATCGACGACGGCCGTGCGGTAGATGATGCGCGTTCGAGATGACATCCATCTCGGAGACCGGCGGCAGGTCACTCCGCCGAGTGCACGTAGTCCCTGTGCCGGCGCCCTCGATAGTGTTGAGGCTTCGCGGTCGGGCTGCCGCCAGCGCCTCATCGGCCGCCTCACCGAGGACAGCCGAGTTCTCGATCTCGAGCAGCCCGATCACGTCGGCATCGAGCGCGGTCGATCGCGCGACGATCTTGTCCTGCTGGCGCGCGAAATCGGCCGGGCGTCCCATGCGCCGCGCTGCGGACGCCCCCGCGCACGGTCACTCCGTCGCCGGCTCGGTCGGTGTATCGGCACGCAGTCGGGGTTCTCGATGCCGAGAGTGGTGGAGTCGTTAGCACGTTGAAGGACGCAGCCCGCACCGGCTGCCGCGCCGATCGCCTGCGATCCCGGGGCAGCGGTGCGGGTGTTGCTGAAGCTCATGGGACCCTGCGGGTTCGGCGGCGGTCACCGGGGTCACGGGGTTGAGCTTCCAGGAGTTGTTGCGGTAGTCGAGGATCACGGCGGCGCCGAAGTCGGCGTCGCCCCGACCCGCACCGGGTTTTCCAGAGACACGTACGGCGGGGTCAGGGCACTGTTCGCACTGCTGAGGAAGTTGGTGACTGGCACCGTCGTCCAGGATGACGCCGCGAGCGGCGTTGTTCTCCGGCCACCGCGGCGGCTTCAGCCGCCGGTCGAACCACGTCTGTCGGCTGGCGCAGCGGAGTGCTGCCGAAGGCCAGGCCGACCTCGCCGTACTGGCTGGTCGGATAGGTGTTCTGCTACCACGGTGTCTCGCCGGTCACCAGCAATTCAATTCGAGCGCCTCACGGCGGGCGGCGGGGAAGGCATCGATGACCAGAGCGGTCGCGGCGGCGGCGGGCTCAGCGCCGATGATGAGCCCGCCGCTGGCACCGCGATCTCGGTCGCCCGTTGAACTCGCTGACGGTTCCGGTGGCACGCTGTCACCGATCCCGACGGCGCCGACGGTGGCAGGTGAGTAGCCGAACACGGCGTCGGGGCCGGCCTGCGCAGCGGGGCATAGCCGCCACCGGTGCCGGGGGTCTGGATCACATAGCCGTTGAACCCGCCGGTGGCGTACCACCGCGGTGACGATCCCGCTCGTGACCACCGTCTCGGCGACCAGGGGCGACGAGCTCGAGCGGCCCTGGATCTCGCGGATCGTGGCAGCGATCGGCCCGACTCGGCTCAGGGTCGGGCGCACTGCCGAGGCGACCGGACTCGGCGCACCCGCAGTGAAGTCGCCGCGTCGTCGCGGGTGTTGGGCCGCGCGGCCGAGGGGGCGGTTGAGTTGCTGCAGTGCGGCGGCCGCGGCCGAACCGGCGAAATCGCTTGCCGTGCCGTAGCCGACCAGATCGACACCCGGCAAGGTCCTCGGCACCGCAGGAGCGCGGTGCCGCAGCGGGAGGCGGTGCTCGCGGACACGAGGGCGACCTTGCCGTTCGTGGCGCATCGCGATCGACCCCGAGACATCCACCGGGGGAAGATCAGGCAGCCAGCGCCGAGGAACCGGCAGCGCCTCTCCCACAAGCAGGTGGTCACCGGCGGCGATCGTAGCGCTCAGCAGGGTCAGTGGCCACGTCGGTGCGGGTCGCGGAAGCGTACTGCACCGACCAGCCCGCTACATCGACGGGCGCGCCGCTCGTGTTGCAACTCGATGAAGTCCCGGTCGAAGTGCACGACCTCGTTGATGACGACGGCAGCGGCCGGCGAGACGACGGCATTGGCGGCGACCGGCAGGATCCACGCCCCCGGAGGAGATCACCGCAACCGACAGGATCGCTCCGAGCACTCTGCTGCTGAATCGAGACACCGACTCCAGTTGACCACCTTCGAGCGGGCTGGCGAGAGATCGCTCAGGACCTGGCTCCCCCCACCAGCATCCAGAAACCCCTGAAAGCGGGGTATTGGCAAGCCCTGTGTCCTTAACGCCAGTACCCCGACAGTTCCTTGATCGTGCGGTGATCCTTCACGATTCGGCGATGAGTTGTCACCGAACTGTCGCCCGGCGTTAAGGACACAGGGCTTGCCAATACCCCGCTTTCGGGGGACTCTGGATGCTGGTGGGGGGAGCCAGGCTCTGCCTGAGCGATCTCTCGCCAGCCCGCTCGAAGGTGGTCAACTGGAGGTTGTCGGTGTCTCGATTCAGCAGCAGAGTGCTCGGAGCGATCCTGTCGGTTGCGGTGATCTCCTCCGGGGGCGTGATCCTGCCGGTCGCCGCCAATGCCGTCGTCTCGCCGGCCGCTGCCGTCGTCATCAACGAGGTGTACGGAGGTGGCGGCAATTCAGGTGCCCCGCTCGACCGGGACTTCATCGAGTTGTACAACACGAGCGGCGCCCCCGTCGATGTCACGGGCTGGTCGGTGCAGTACGCTTCCGCGACCGGCACGACGTGGCAGCTGACCCTGCTGAGCGGTTCGATCGCCGCCGGTGACCACCTGCTTGTGGGAGAGGCGCTCGGTTCCGGTGCTGCGCTGCCTGATCTTCCCCCGGTGGATGTCTCGGGGTCGATCGCGATGTCGGCCACGAACGGCAAGGTCGCCCTCGTGTCCGCGAGCACCGCCCTCAGCTGCGGCACCGCGCTCCTGCGGTGCCAGGACCTTGCCGGGGTGCTCGATCTGGTCGGCTACGGCACGGCAAGCGATTTCGCCGGTTCGGCCGCGGCACCCGCGCTGAGCAACTCGACCAGCGCCTCCCGCTCGGCCGCGCACACCAACACCGGCGACAATGCGGCGGACTTCACTGCGGGTGCGCCGAGTCCGGTCGCCTCAGGCAGCGCGCCCGACCCTGAGCCGGTTGGGCCGATCGCGGCCACGATCCGCGAGATCCAGGGCACCTCGAGCTCGTCGCCCCTGGTCGCCGAGACGGTGGTCACGAGCGGGATCGTCACCGCGGTGTACGCCACCGGCGGGTTCAACGGCTATGTGATCCAGACCCCCGGCACCGGTGGCGGCTATGACCCCGCTGCGCAGGCCGGCTCCGACGCCGTTTTCGTCTACTCACCTGCCACCGTCGGCGCCGTCGGGATCGGCGACAGTGTCGAAGTCACCGGAACCGTCAGCGAGTTCAACGGGCTCACCGAGATCACAGTGCCCAGCGGCGGGCTCATCATCGGCGCTGAGCCCGCCGCCGCCGCGACCGCTCTGGTCATCGATGCCTTCCCCGCCGCCGCGACCGCCCGTGAGGCGCTCGAATCGATGCTCGTGGAGCTGACCGGCGAGTACACCGTGAGCAACACCTATCCGACCAGCCAGTACGGCGAGGTCGGCCTGGCCTTCGGCGGCACCCCGCTGCGCCAGCCGACAGACGTGGCCAGACCGGGAACGGCCGAAGCCGCCGCGGTAGCCGCGGACAACGCCGCTCGCGGCGTCATCCTGGACGACGGTGCCAGCACCAACTTCCTCAGCAGTGCGAACAGTGCCCTGACCCCGCCGTACGTGTCTCTGGAAAACCCGGTGCGGGTCGGGGCGACGGCCGACTTCGGCGCCGCCGTGATCCTCGACTACCGCAACAACTCCTGGAAGCTCAACCCCGTGACCCCGGTGACCGCCGCCGACCCGGCAGGGTACCCCGTGACCTTCAGCAACACCCGCACCGCTGCTCCGGATTCCGAGGCGATCGGCGCCGCGGCCGTGCGGGCCGCGTCCTTCAACGTGCTCAACTACTTCACCACTCTCGGCATCGAGAACCCCGACTGCGTGCCCTACACCGACCGAGCCGGCGACGGGGTGACGGTGCGCGGGGGCTGTCCGCAGCGCGGTGCATGGGATGCCGCTGATTTCGCGCGCCAGCAGGACAAGATCGTCGCGGCGATCACCGCGCTCGATGCCGATGTGATCGGGCTGCTCGAGATCGAGAACTCCGCTGTCCTCGGTGAGGCGGCCGATGAGGCGCTGGCCAGCCTCACTGCAAGCCTCAACACGATCGAGGGCGCCGGCACGTGGGACTACGTGCACTCCTCCAGTGACCTGCCGCCGGTCTCCGAGATGGATGTCATCTCGAACGCCATCATCTACCGCACGGCCGTCGTCGATGCCGTCGGCGGCGCGCGTGCTCTCGGTGAGTTCAGCGGTGACGGCGAGGCCTTCGGCAATGCCCGCGAGCCGATCGCCCAGGTCTTCACCCCTGACGCCGGTGGTGACGAGTTCCTGTTCGTCGTCAATCACTTCAAGTCGAAGGGTTCCGCCGGTCCACTGCCCGGCGACGTGGACAGCGGCGACGGGCAGGGGGCATCCAATGCCTCCCGCATCGCGCAGGCAACGGCACTGCGCGACTGGGTCGCCGGCATCCAAGGCGACGTGGACAGCGTGCTGCTGGCCGGGGACTTCAACGCCTACGGCAACGAGGACCCGCTGCAGGTGCTCTACGACGCCGGCTTCAGCGACGTCGAGCGGGCACTCGGCGTCGAAACCTCGTCGTACTCCTTCTCGGGGCTTTCGGGCTCGCTCGACCACATCCTGGTCAACTCGGCGGCTCTGGCCCGAGCAACCGGTGCCGACATCTGGAACATCAACTCCGGGGAGTCGGTCGCGCTGGAGTACAGCCGGTACAACAGCCATGGCACGATCTTCTACGCTGCGGACGCTTATCGTTCCAGCGACCATGACCCGGTGCTGCTCGGTCTGGCGGCGGAGGACGCGCCGCTGCCCCTGACGCTGCTCAACGTGAACGACTTCCACGGTCGGATCGACGCCAACACGGTAGCGTTCGCCGGAACGATCGAGCAGTTGCGTGCGGCTGCCGACGGCCCGGTGCTGTTCACCTCCTCCGGTGACAACCTCGGCGCCTCGTTGTTCGCGTCGGCGATCGCCCAGGACCAGCCGACGATCGACGTGCTGAACGCGTTGGACCTCACTGCCTCGGCGGTCGGCAACCACGAATTCGATCAGGGCTGGCTTGATCTGAGGGATCGAATCCAGTCGGCTGCGGATTGGGACTACCTGGGCGCGAACGTCTATCAGGCAGGAACCCAGACTCCGGTGCTCGATGAGTATGCGCTGGTCGCGGTTGACGGGATGACCGTCGGCATCATCGGCGCGGTGACGGCGGAGACATCCGCGCTGGTGTCGCCCGCCGGTATCTCGACGCTGAGCTTCGGTGACCCCGTCCAGGCGGTGAACCGGGTCGCCGCGCAACTCAGTGACGGCGACGAGGCGAACGGCGAAGCCGACGTCCTGATCGCGAACTACCACGAAGGCGCCGGTTACGGCACTCCCGACGGATCGACACTCGAGCAGGAACTGGCCGCAGGCGGCGTTTTCCAGAGGATTGTCAACGACACTGCCGCCTCGGTGGACGCGATTCTCGGGGGCCACACTCACAAGGAGTACGCGTGGTCGGCCGCCATACCCGGCACGGATCGAACCCGTCCCGTCGTGCAGTCGGCCAGCTATGGCACCCGGATCGGCAAAGTCACCCTCTCCGTCGACCCCGACACCTTCGAGATCACGGCCCACACCCAGCAGAACGTCGAGCGGACCACGACCGCCCCGGCCACCCTGATCGCAAGCTACCCCCGAGTCGCGGAGGTCAACGCCATCGTCACGACGGCGCTGGCCGACGCCGCGGCGATCGGCAACACCAAGGTCGGTTCCGTCAGCGCGGACATCACGACCGCCTACGTCGGCAGTGTCCGGGACGACCGGGCATCGGAGTCGACACTCGGCAATCTGGTGGCCAATGCCCTGCGCGATTCGCTCAGTGAGCTCAGCCAAGGGGCCCAGATCGGTGTGGTCAACCCGGGCGGACTGCGCGCCGAACTCTTCGACACCCAGGCGGAGTTCGGCGGCGCTGCGGTGCCGGGCCTCGCCGACGGGGACATCTCCTACTCGCAGGCGAACGCGGTACTGCCGTTCAACAACACCCTGACCATCAGCACCCTCACCGGTGCCCAGGTCAAGACGATGCTCGAGCAGCAGTGGCAGCGATCCGCGGACGGCACCGTACCGAGTCGCGCCTATCTGCAACTGGGTCTGTCGGACAACGTCAACTACACCTACGACGCCTCGCTGGCCGAGGGCAGCCGGATCACCTCGATAACGGTCGACGGGGCGCCGATGAACCCGGTGGCCCAGTATCGGATCGGCACATTCAGCTTCCTGTCGTCCGGAGGTGACAACTTCCACGTATTCAGGAATGCGGTCACCACGATCGACACCGGACTGGTGGACCGGGATGCCTGGATCGACTACATCAGTGCCGGCTCTCCGCTCGCTCCCTCGTTCGCCCGGCACGCGGTCAGTGTCTCGCCGACCCCCGTTGCAGCGGTGGCGGGCGAGTCCTTGGCCTTCCAGCTCGCCAAGCTCGATCTGAGCAGCCTCGGCTCGCCCGCCAATACCAGTGTCTCGGTGCGACTTGACGGCGTCGAGATCGGCACGGCGTCGGTGACCGCGGGGGCGGCCTCCGTGGACATCGTGATCCCGGCATCGACCCCGGTGGGCACGGCAGCACTCACGATCGTGGCCGCGCCCAGCGGCACGACCGTGACCCTGCCGCTGCTGGTCAGGGCACCGCCCGTGACGACCACGACCTCGCTGGTCGCGATCCCGCCCGTGCACATCAACAACGTGCTGCGCGCGACGCTGCTGGCGCGCGTGGCGGCGGCGGATGACACTCGGGCGGCCGGCACCGTGCAGTACTTCGAGGGCACGACCCTGGTCGGCACCTCGACCGTGCGCTTCGGACTGGCGGCATACACGCTGCCGAACGGGCTCGACCGCGGCACGCACAACTACACCGCCGTCTTCACGCCGAGCGATCCTGCGGCCTACGCGGGGTCGACCAGTGCTGAGGCCTCGGTGCGGGTGCTGTTCTAGGGCACGACCGCGGCGTGCTGAGGCCAGAACCGGCAGCGCTCAGTCGCCGACGACGGCGCCGAAATGGCTGGCCAGAGTCGCGCGGTGCACGCCGCGCAACTCGTCGATGCCCACGGTGAACAGTCCTTGGATCTCCAAGGCCTCCCCGTCGGTGACACCGATCCGCAGCACGGGGTAGCCGCGGCCTTCGCAGAGGCCGACGAACTTGACGTCATCCTCGCGGGGGACGCTCACGAGCACCCGGCCGGTCGACTCGGCGAACAGCGCCGCGGTCGGGTCGACCCCATCACGGCTGACGATCTCATCGATCCAGACCCGCGCGCCGACACCGAAGCGCATGACGCTTTCAGCGAGGGCCTGGAACAGGCCGCCGTCGCTGAGGTCGTGGGCGCTGGCCAACAGGCTGCCCTGGGCGCCCGCGGACAGCAGGCCGGCCAACTGCACCTCGCCGGCCAGGTCGACCGCAGGCGGGGTGCCGCCCAGATGGTTGTGGATCACACCAGCCCATGCCGAACCGTCGAGTTCGTCAGCGGTGGTCCCGAGCAGGTAGATGTTGTGGCCCTGGTCCTGCCAACCGCTGGGCACCCGTCGGGCGACATCGTCGATGACGCCCAGCACGCCGACGACCGGTGTCGGGTGGATGGGCACGTCACCGGTCTGGTTGTAGAAGCTCACGTTGCCGCCGGTTACCGGGATCTCCATGGCAAGACAGGCGTCCGAGAGGCCTTCGACGCTCTGGCTGAATTGCCACATCACCTCAGGGTTCTCGGGGCTGCCGAAGTTGAGGCAGTCGGTCACGGCGACCGGGGTGGCGCCGCTGACGGCGACGTTGCGGTAGGCCTCCGCAAGGGCCAGCTGCGCACCCCGGTACGGGTCGAGATAGCTGTAGCGGCCGTTGGCATCGGTCGCGATCGCGAAGCCCAGACCGGATTCCTCGTCGACCCGGATCATGCCGGCATCGTCCGGGAAGCTCAGCGCGGTGTTGCCCATCACGTAGCGGTCGTACTGGTTGGTCAACCAGGACTTGTCGGCGAGGTTGGCACTGCCCAGCAGGGTCAGCGCCTGTTCGCGGAGCGCGGCAGCGACCGTTTCCCGGGGCAGTGAATCGCTGGTGTCGGCACGCAGGGCGTCGATCCAGCTCGGGTAGGCGACCGCTCGGTCGTAGACGGGTCCGTCGATCGCGACGGTGCGCGGGTCGACGTCGACGATCCGCTCGCCGTGCCAGTCGATGATCAGCCGGCCGGTGTCGGTGACCTCGCCGAGCACGCTGGTCTCGACGTCCCACTTGGCGGTGACGGCCAGGAAGGCATCGAGCTTGGCCGGCTCGACGATGGCCATCATCCGCTCCTGGCTCTCGGACATCAGGATCTCCTCGGCGGTCAGGCTCGGGTCGCGCAGCAGCACCCGGTCCAGCTCGATGAACATGCCGCCGTCGCCATTCGAGGCCAGTTCGCTGGTTGCGCAGCTGATGCCGGCCGCGCCGAGATCCTGGATACCCTCGACGAGCCCGGCCTGGAACAGTTCGAGGCAGCACTCGATCAGCACCTTCTCGGCGAAGGGGTCGCCCACCTGCACTGCGGGGCGCTTGGTCGGGCCGCCCTCGGCGAAGGTGTCGGAGGCCAGGATGGAGGCGCCGCCGATGCCGTCGCCGCCGGTGCGGGCGCCGAACAGCACCACTGAATTGCCGACGCCGCGGGCGCTGGCGAGATGCAGATCCTCGTGTCGGAGCACGCCGACCGCGAGCGCGTTGACCAGCGGGTTGGCCTGGTACACCGGGTCGAACCAGGTCTCGCCGCCGATGTTGGGCAGGCCGAGGCAGTTGCCATAGAACGAAATGCCGCCGACGACGCCGTGCACCACCCGGGCGGTGTCGGGGTGGTCGATGGCGCCGAAGCGCAGTTGGTCCATCACCGCGACCGGGCGGGCGCCCATCGAGATGATGTCGCGGACGATTCCGCCGACACCGGTGGCCGCGCCCTGGAAGGGCTCGATGAAACTGGGGTGGTTGTGGCTCTCGACCTTGAAGGTCACGGCCCAACCCTCGCCGATGTCGACGACCCCTGCATTCTCGCCGATGCCGACCATGAGGTTCCGCTTCATTGCGGGGCTGACCTTCTGTCCGAACTGGCGCAGGTAGATCTTGCTGGACTTGTAGGAGCAGTGCTCGCTCCACATCACCGAGTACATCGCCAGCTCGCCGCTGGTGGGGCGTCGGCCGAGGATCTCGCGGATCCGAGCGTACTCGTCGCTCTTCAGGCCCAGCACCGCATAGGGCTGGTCTCGCTCGGGAGTGGCTTTGGCGTTGTCAACAGTGTCGGCGACATGCGCCACTGGTTTGCTCACGAGGCGAAGGCTCCTAAGGAGGACGGTGGGGGTGCGGCCAGTCTACCGGGGCGGGATACCCGGCGATCGAGCGGCCGTTCACGGCCGCGGTGAAACCACCCTACGAGCCACAGGTCCAGCGCCACGCCCGATTCCGTCTCACGGTGACTGCGGCAAGCACGCGAGAACGTGAGATTCTGGCATCATGCGTGCAGCGACGACGGCCGCCCCCGTCGAACCCCGTCTGGCCCATCCGCTCGCCCTGGTCCCCGCCCTGATGGTCACCGGCTCGGCCGTGTTCCTCTACGTGCTGGAGTCGCAGCTGATCGGGTATCTGGTCCTGGTTCTCGGGCTGGCCGCCGCCTTCGTCCTGGACCGGAGCGGGCTCTCGACGAATCTTCTGCGCGACCTCGGCCTGATCGCGGCGGGGCTGGTGATCATCTCGACCATCTCGGTAGCGGCCGACATCAGCTACGGCAACATGGTGCTGATGGGCACCGTGCTGGCGCTCGCGGTGGCCGTGCCGTACCTGCTGGCCCGCTTCGTGTTCCGCGAGCGCCTGATCCGTTTTCCGTGGCGCGGCGGCGACCGCTGGGGCCGCTTCCAGTGGGGGTACCTGGTGTTCGTGCTGGTGGCCGCCTGGTTGCTGCTGCCCTTCTACTTCATCACGAGCGGTGTGTATCTGAACTGGCCCACGGTGACCGAGCCCGACGAGATCGCGCGGCTCTTCGTCGGCGTCAACGCGGTCGGAATCTGGGATGAACTGTTCTTCATCTGCACGGTCTTCGTGCTGCTGCGCCGGCATTTCCCCGTGCTGCAGGCGAACCTGCTGCAGGCCGGTGTCTTCGTGGCCTTCCTCTGGGAGCTCGGCTACCAGGCTTGGGGGCCGGCGCTGACGATCCCGTTCGCACTGCTGCAGGGCTACGTCTTCACGAGAACGCGCTCTCTTTTCTATGTGATCTGCGTGCACCTGCTCTTCGACCTGTTCGTCTTCCTGATCATCGTGCACGCCCACAACCCCGGCGCCCTGCCGATCTTCCTGCTCTGAGCCGCCGCCTCGGCCCCGTCGAACCGGCCCGAATGAGCCCTCCCGTGCCTTCGACGGGTCACCCGGCCCCAGCTCTGTGACGGGCCGGGGCTCAGACGGCGAGGAGGCTGTGGATGGCCGAGGCGAACAGGCGGAGCCCGTCGACCCCGGACCGCATCGCGGCGTCAGTGTCCGGGCCGAAGCCCTCTTCGACCGCGTGCTCGGGGTGCGGCATCAGGCCGACCACGTTGCCGCGAGAGTTGGTGACGCCGGCGATGTCGTTCATCGAACCGTTCGGATTCACGCCGAGGTAGCGGAATACCACCCGACCTTCACCCTCCAGACGGGCCAGAGTTTCCGCGTCGGCGATGAATCCGCCCTCGCCGTTCTTCAGCGGCACCACGATCTCATCCCCGGCCGTGAACTGGTTCGTCCACGCGGTATCGGCGTTCTCGACGCGGAGGCGCTGGTCGCGACAGATGAAGTCACCGTGGTCGTTGCGGATCAGCCCGCCCTCGAGCAGGTGCGCCTCGACCAGGATCTGGAAGCCGTTGCAGATCCCGAGCACCGGCACCCCGCCATTGGCGGCGGCGATGACCTCTGCCATGATCGGCGAGTGCGCCGCGATCGCCCCGCAGCGCAGGTAGTCGCCGTAGCTGAAGCCGCCGGGCAGCACGACGGCGTCAACGCCGTGCAGGTCGTGGTCGCCGTGCCACAACGGCACGGCCTCGGCGCCCGCGATGCGCACGGCGCGCTGAGCATCCCGGTCGTCGAGCGAACCCGGAAACGTGATCACACCGATGCGGGTCATGCCTTCGCGTCCGCCACGACATGGATGCCGACGACATCCTCGATCACGCTGTTCGACAGCAGCTCGTCCGCGATCGCACCGACCGCGGCGAGCACCGCGTCGGTGACGGGGCCCTCGACGGACAGTTCGAAGCGCTTGCCGACTCGAACGGCCGTGAATTCGCCCCTGCCCATGCGGTGCAGAGCGCCCGCGACCGCCTTGCCCTGGGGATCGAGCAGTTCAGCCTTGGGCATGACCTCGACGACGATTGTTGGCACCGGAGAACTCCTGGCTTTCGGCGGTTGGGGGCATGCCAACTCTACCGGAGCAACTCAGGCGACGGTGCTGACGGTGACCAGGTTCGCCCACGGGTCGCTGAACTCCAGAGTCTGCCCGTTGTTCCGGGTTTGGATGCCGCGATCCGTCAGCCGCTCGTTCACCTTGAGGACCTCCTCGGTGTTGGGCACGACGATGTTCATCCGCCCCAATCCCAGCGCCGGCGACCGCATCCCGGCACCAGCGCTGTTCCAGATGTTCATGCCGACGTGGTGGTGATAACCGCCTGCCGAGACGAACAGCGCCTGCGCGCCGTACTTGATGGTCTCCTCGAACCCCAGCTTGTCGACGTAGAAGTCCCGCGCCTGCTCGATGCTGCCGACCTGCAGGTGCACGTGGCCGACGACGGTGTCGAGACCGACGGGCGCCGTGGGTGCTGCGGAAAGGTGCTCCTGGAGGAAGGCGTTCGGGTCGAGATAGAGGGTCCCCATCTGGATCTCCCCGTTGCGCCAAGTCCACTCGCTCCGCGGTCGATCCCAGTACAGCTCGACGCCGTTGCCCTCGGGGTCGTCGAAGTACAGGGCCTTGCTGACCATGTGGTCGCTGGAGCCGGTGAACGACTTCGGGTACTTGCTGGCGATCGAATAGACAGCGGCGGCCAGCGAGATCTGATCCTCGAAGAGGATTGCGGTGTGGTACAGACCGGCCGATCCCAGAGCCGGCCGACTGAGGGCGGGCTTGTATTCGAGGATGATGACCGCCTCGTTGTTTCGGCCGAGCACCGCCTGGTCCCCGACTTGTGCCAGCACATCGAGTCCAACGCCCAGATGGTAGTAGCCGACCATCCGGTCGAGGTTGGCGACGTGCAGCGTGACGGCGCCCATGCTCGTCCCCGCGGCAAGAATGTCCGTGCTGCTCACGGTGCCTCCGAATGTCTCACTCATGGCAACAGTAACCGTTGACATATCAACGATATTCCGCGACGTCGGGTTCCGCATAATCCGCTCCCGGCTTGCATTGCCTTACCGGTTAGTTCACTATTGGTGGATGCAATTCGATCACGTAGCTCTGGCCGCACCGCACGTTCAGCCGCACCTCGACTATCTGGTCGGCCAACTGGGCGGGACCTTCCTCTTCGGCAACCCCATGGGGGTGGGGTTCCGCAACGTGCAGGTGCGGATGGGCGATCCCGGCATGACCATTGAGCTGCTCGAACCCTTCAATCACGAGAAGGTCGACTTCCTCGAGCGCTACGTCGCCGCTGTCGGCGAAGCCCCCCACCACATCACCTTCAAGGTCGATGACCTCGACCGTGCCGTGGCGGCGGCCCAGGCTGCCGGCTATCATCCCATCGGGTACACCCGATACGACGACAAGGGCGGTGGCGAGGCATTCATCCACCCCAAGGAGGGACACGGCACGGTCGTCCAGTTCCAGTGCATCCCCAAGGACATCGATTTCGCCGCCTTCACGTCGGCGGCCGAAGGCAAGGGCGTGTGGTGGACGGTTCCCCAGACACCACCCGGTGATCCAGCCACTCTCCGCCGCCTCGGCTTCGTCGTGCGCGACCTCGACGCGGCAAGTGCGATGTTCGAGCGGCCGCTCGATGGCGAACTCGTCGCCGAAGGCGACGGGTGGCGGGAATACGGATGGCCGAACCAGGCGCGCATTCGCCTCGAGCTCGACGACACCCGCCAGTCCGGCGTGAACTACCTGGCCTTCGAGCACGACGGTCCGGCCACCGAGCGCGTCGTCGCCGGGGTCCGCTTCGTCTTCTCGCCGCGCGCCTGACACTGCGGCGCACGGTGGCGCCTGACCCAGGGTTCCCCGATGACGATGGTCGCGTGCCGCTCGCCGATGACCCTCGATCACTCGACTGATACCGACCTCAGGACTGCCTACACTCGGGCCGTGAGGCGCTCGATGAGTTCGCGGTATCGGGCAGCGGTGCGTTTGACGATCGCGGCAGGCAACTCGGGCGGTGTGCCGGTCAGGTCCCAGTTCTCCAGCAGCCAGTCGCGGACGATCTGCTTGTCGAAACTCTCCATCCGCTCCGAGGCCGAAAGGCTCGGATCCTCCCAGCGCTCGGCGTCCCAGTACCGGCTCGAGTCACTGGTCAGCACCTCGTCCGCGAGGGTGATCACCCCGTTCCGGTCGGCACCGAACTCGAACTTGGTGTCGGCGAGGATCAGTCCGCGCTGCTCGCAGATCAGAGCCGCCCGGCGGTAGATCTCCAACGACAGCGTGACCAGGGCGATCGCGGCCTCAGCGCCCACCAGTTCGACGGTTCGCTCGAAGGTGATGTTCTCGTCGTGCTCACCCTGGGGGGCTTTCCAGGCCGGCGTGTAGATCGGCTCGGGCAGCCGGTCGCCGTTGTGCAGGCCCGGAGGCAGGGCTATTCCGCAGATGCCGCCGGTGCGCTGGTACTCCGTCCAGCCGCTGCCGGTGATGTAGCCGCGCACGACGCACTCGATCGGGTACATGTCGAGCCGCTCGACCAGCATCGCTCGGTTCGCCACCTCGGCGGGCGGTTCGCCGGCCAAGTGGTTGGGGATGCCGCTCAGTTCGGCGAACCACCAGCGGCTGAGCTCGGTCAGCAGTTCACCCTTGCCCGGGATCCCCGGGGAGAGCACTCGATCGAAGGCGCTGATCCGGTCACTGGCGACCACCAGCAGGTGCTCGGCGGTGTCGGCATCACCCTCGTCGTCCGGCACATAGAGGTCGCGCACCTTGCCAGAGTAGACGTGCGTGTAACCGGGAATCGGGATGCTCTGGCTCATGCCCCCATTATCGGCCATCGGTTCCGGAGGTCGTCCCGCCGCACCCGGCGTGAGCGGGGGTCATAACGCCACGCGCGCGGCGATGTCGGTGCGGTACTGGCCGCCTTCGAGGGTGATCGAGTCGAGTGCGCGGTATGCGCGCGCGCGCGCGGCGGCGAAGTCCGTGCCCACCGCGACCACGCTGAGGACCCGACCGCCCGCCGTCACCAGCCGGCCGTCAGCCAGCGCGGTCGCTGCGTGCGCGAGGTGCACCCCCGGTACCGTCGACGCTTCCGTCAGCCCGGTCAGTGCGCGGCCGGTGATCGGCGCCTGTGGATAGCCTTCGCTGGCCAGCACGACCGTCACGGCTACCTGGTCGCTGAACTCCGGCCACGGTCGCCCGGCCAACTGTCCGGAAGCCGCTGCCATCAGCAGGCCGCTGAGGGGCGTGATCAGGCGCGGCAGAACGACCTGCGTTTCCGGGTCACCGAAACGCGCGTTGAATTCGATAACCCGGATGCCTTCGCTCGTGATGATCAGGCCCGCGTAGAGCAGGCCGATGAAGGGGGTGCCTTCGGTCTCCAGCTGGCGCACGGTGGGGCCGGCGACGGTGTCGATGACCGCCTGTACGAAGGCACGCTCGCTGCCGAATCGCTCGTCCAGCCACGGAAGTGGCGAGTAAGCACCCATGCCGCCGGTGTTCGGGCCGAGGTCGCCGTCGGCGAGGCGCTTGTAATCCTGGGCGGGAGAGAGCGGTAGGACGTCGTGCCCGTCGCTGAGCAGGAACAGCGAGACCTCGGCGCCGTCGAGGAACTCCTCGATCAACACGCTGCCGTGCTGGAGCCAGTACTCGGCATGGGCGATCGCCGCGGCGCGGTCGGTGCTGACCAGCACACCTTTACCCGCAGCCAGACCGTCGGCCTTGACGACATGGGGAGCGCCGTATTCATCGATGGCCGCAATCGCCTCCGCCAGCGTGCCCGCGCGGGTGGCGCGAGCGGTCGGCACCCCGGCGGCGTCCATGATGCGCTTGGCGAAGGTCTTGCTGCCTTCCAGCTGGGCGGCCGCCCGGCCTGGTCCGAACACGGGGATGCCGCGTTCGCGGGGCTCGTCGGCGACACCCTTGATCAGCGGAGCCTCCGGCCCGACCACGACCAGATCGATCGCCTGCTCGATCGCGAACTGGCTGACCGAGTCGCCGTCGGTGATGTCGAAGTCGGCGAGGGCGACGTCGGCACCGATGCCGGCATTGCCGGGAACGACCGTGATCTCATGCCCTGCCTGCTCGGCGAGCAGCGCAGTGACGATGGCGTGCTCGCGGGCACCGGAGCCGAGGACCAGAATTCTCACGCGCTAACCCTATCGAAGGCCGGCTGGCAGACTGGGGGAATGGCGAGGCCTCGGATCAGCGATCAGGACGGTATTGCTTCGCTGCGGGTGATCGAAGCGGCCGCCCGGTCGGCGGAGCCGGTTGCCCAGTCGGTCACGGCGATGGCGGTGCGGTACACCCTGCAGCTGTTGGCCGATGCGTCGCCGGGCAA
>CAVPES010000041.1:0-16578 GCA_963703545.1 uncultured Actinomycetota bacterium | reverse complement strand
AAGGCTGGAAGAAGGAGCTGGGACATCGTCGGCGTCGGTTACAAGGCCGCCATGGACGGCGCCAAGCTCAATCTCGAACTGGGCTACAGCCACCCCATCAACTCCGAGGCCCCTGCCGGCATCCAGATGGCCGTCGAGAAGACCACCGACATCGTCGTGACCGGCATCAACCGGCAGCTGGTCGGTCAGGTCGCCACCGACATCCGGAAGTTCCGCAAGCCCGAGCCGTACCGGGCAAGGGTGTCCAGTACACCGGCGAAGTCATCCGCCGCAAGGCCGGCAAGACCGGGAAGTAAGGGGAAACCATGGCGAATTCAATCACCATTCGACGCGACAAGACCAAGGCCCGCATCCGCGGCCGCGTGAGCGGGACGCCCGAGCGGCCCCGCCTCACCATTTACAAGAGCCTGAAGCGCATCTACGTGCAGGCGGTGGACGACACCCAGGCATCACCCTGGCGTCCGCCAGCAGCCTCAAGTTCGGCTTCGCCACGGCGCCCCTCGTCGTCTCCGGCTGCGTGATGATGCGGGTCTGCCACCTCGACACCTGCCCCGTCGGCGTCGCCACCCAGAACCCCGAGCTGCGCGCCCGCTTCAGCGGGAAGCCGGAGTTCGTGGTCAACTTCTTCGAATTCCTCGCTCAGGAGATCCGCGAATACCTCTCCGAACTCGGCTTCCACTCCCTTGAGGAGGCGATCGGCCACAGCGAGATGCTGGACGTCGATGCCGCGGTGACGCACTGGAAGGCCTCGGGGCTGGATCTGAGCCCCGTTCTGGAAGGCCCGCGTTTCGGCCCGGATGAGCCCCGCCGCAGAATGATCGGCCAGAGACACGAGTTGGAGAAGCACTTCGACAACCAGCTCATCCGGATGGCAGCTTCGGCACTGGAGAATGTGGAACCCGTCATCATCGAACTGCCGATCCGCAACACCGAACGCGCGGTCGGCACCATGCTCGGCCACGAAGTGACCAAACGACACGGTGCAGCGGGGCTTCCCACGGGCTGCATCGACATCACCCTGCACGGCACCGCGGGCCAGTCGCTCGGTGCGTTCCTGCCCAGCGGTATCCGGCTGCGTCTCGAGGGTGACGCCAACGACTACGTCGGCAAGGGACTCTCGGGTGGGGACATCGTGGTGCGTCCTGCCCGCACCGCACGCTTCAAGGCCGAGGAGAACGTCATCGCCGGCAACGTGATCGGCTATGGCGCGACCAGCGGGACGCTCTTCATCCGCGGTGTCGTGGGCGAGCGATTCCTGGTTCGGAACTCGGGGGCCACCGCGGTCGTCGAGGGTGTCGGTGATCACGCGCTCGAGTACATGACGGGCGGCACGGCGCTGATCCTCGGCCAGACCGGGCGGAACCTCGGTGCCGGGATGTCGGGTGGCACGGCCTATGTGTACCGGCTGCGCCCGGAGTTGGTCAACAAGGACTCCCTGGCCAACGGTGAGTTGAGCCTGCTGGCGCTGGATCGCGCCGATGTGGAATTGGTGCGCGACCTCCTGCAGCGGCATCTGGAGATGACGGAATCGGAGCTGGCCGCCCGCCTGCTTGCGGACTTCGACACTGCCGCAGCCCAGTTCAGCAAAGTACTGCCGCGGGACTTCGCAGCCGTGCTGGCCATGCGCCGATCCGCCCTCGCGGAGGGATTGGACCCCGACGGCGAGGTCGTCTGGAATCGGATTCTGGAGGTGACCGGTGGCTGATCCCAAGGGATTCCTCAAAGTCAGGGAACGGGAGACCCCCGCTCGCCGGCCCGTTTCGGTGCGCCTGATGGACTGGAAAGAGGTCTACGAACAGGGCGACCCCACGCAGCTGCGCCGTCAAGCCGGTCGCTGCATGGACTGCGGGATCCCCTTCTGCCATCAGGGCTGCCCGCTGGGCAACCTGATTCCCGAATGGAACGACCTGATCTGGCGTGGCGAGGGCAGGCAGGCGAGCGAGCGCCTGCACGCGACCAACAACTTCCCGGAGTTCACCGGCCGGCTCTGCCCTGCGCCCTGCGAGTCCAGCTGCGTGCTCGGCATCAACCAGCCGGCGGTGACGATCAAGCAGGTCGAGGTCTCCATCGTCGACCAGGCATTCGCAAACGGCTGGGTCACCCCGCACCCGCCGGAGCGTCTGACCGGAAAGACGGTCGCAGTCGTCGGCTCCGGCCCGGCCGGCCTCGCCGCGGCTCAGCAGCTGACCCGGGCCGGTCACACGGTTGCCGTGTACGAGAGAGACGACCGGATCGGCGGTCTGCTGCGCTACGGCATTCCCGACTTCAAGATGGAGAAGCAGCACATCGACGCGCGTCTTGCGCAGATGCAGGCCGAGGGAACCCGTTTTCGCGCCGGCGTCACCATCGGTGTCGACATCACCTGGTCGGAGCTGCGGGAACGCTACGATGCGGTCGTGATCGCCACCGGCGCGACCGTGCCTCGCGAGCTGCCCCTGCCCGGCCGCGATCTCCGCGGGGTGCACTTCGCGATGGACTTCCTGACCCAGTCGAATCATGCGGTCGCCGGTGATGACATCGCCGATCAGATCACGGCGGAGGGCAAGCACGTCGTGGTGATCGGCGGCGGCGACACCGGCGCGGACTGCATCGGCACGGCGCACCGGCAGGGCGCGCTGTCGGTGACGAACCTCGCCATCGGCAAGAAGCCTCCGCTCGAACGCGGCGAGACGCAGCCGTGGCCCACCAACCCGAACCTGTTCGAGGTCACGAGTTCCCATGAGGAAGGCGGCGAACGGGTGTATCTCGCCTCGACCGTCGAGTTCCGCTCCGATGACGACGGCCGGGTTCGTGCTGTCCGCGTCGCTGAGACCGAATACCTGAACGGGCGCCGGGTTCCCAAAGCCGGCACCGAGAGCGAGATCCCCGCCGATCTCGTGCTGATCGCCATGGGTTTCACCGGTGCCGAGTCCGACACCCTCGACAGCCAGCTCGAGCTGCCCTTCGACAGCCGCGGCAATGTGGCCAGGGAGCAGGACTACCAGACCAGCCAGCAGGGCATCTTCGTCGCCGGTGACGCCGGTCGCGGGCAATCGCTGATCGTGTGGGCGATCGCCGAGGGCAGAGCTGCCGCAGCCGCGGTTGATCGCTACTTGGAGGGCAGCACCGAACTGCCGTTCCCCGTCGCCCCGAATGATCACGCCATCCGCATCGACTAGCGTGAGCACCATCGTCACGAGGACAGGAGTCGGCCATCACTGACAGACGCGCCAAGATCGTGGCAACCCTGGGTCCGGCGACCTCGAGTTACGAGAACATCCGGGCCATCATCGATGCGGGTGTCGACGTCGCCAGACTGAACCTCAGCCACGGCAGCTATGACGTGCATGAGGCCGTTTACGCCAACGTGCGCAAGGCCGCGGAGGACGCTGACCGTGCCGTAGCGATCATGGTCGACCTGCAGGGCCCGAAGATCCGCCTCGGCAGGTTCAGCGGCGGTCCATTCCAGCTCGAGGTCGGTGACACCTTCAGAATCACGACCGAGGAGGTGCTCGGAACCAAGGAGCTCTCCGGCACAACGTTCAAGGGGCTGCCCCAGGACGTCGTTCCGGGCGATTTCCTGTTGATCGATGACGGCAAGGTCAAGGTCGAGGTCATCGAGACCGACGGCACGGTCGTCACCACCAGGGTCATCGTCGCCGGCCCGGTCTCCAACAACAAGGGCATCAACCTGCCCGGTGTCGCCGTCAACGTCCCCGCACTGTCCGAGAAGGACGAGGAGGATCTGCGCTGGGCGATCAGGACCGGAGCCGACCTGATCGCCCTCTCGTTCGTGCGCAGCGCCGCCGACATCGAGCGGGTGCACGAGATCATGCTCGAGGAGGGCAAGACGCTGCCGGTGATCGCAAAGATCGAAAAGCCGCAGGCCGTCGACAATCTGGAGGAGATCACCGAGGCCTTCGACGCGATAATGGTCGCCCGCGGCGACCTCGGAGTCGAGATGCCGCTCGAGGCCGTGCCGATCGTGCAGAAACGGGCCGTCGAGATCGCGCGCCGACTGGCCAAACCCGTCATCGTCGCGACCCAGATGCTCGAATCGATGATCAACAGTCCCATCCCGACCCGCGCCGAGACCTCCGACGTCGCCAACGCCGTCCTCGACGGCGCCGATGCCGTCATGCTGTCCGGTGAGACGAGCGTCGGGGACTACCCGGTGATCGCCGTGCAGACCATGGGCCGAATAATCGCCTCGACCGAGAAGCACGGCCTCGACCGGATCCTGCCCCTTGGCACCAAACCGCGCACCCAGGCCGGCGCGATCACCCTCGCCGCGGTCGACGTCGCCGAATTCGTCGAAGCCAAGTTCCTCTGCGTCTTCACGGAGTCCGGCGATTCGGTTCGGCGGATGGCCAGACTGCGCAACAAGATCCCGATCCTGGCCTTCACCCCGTATCCGGCGGTTCAGCGTCGGATGGCGCTGAACTGGGGTGTGCAGTCCTTCGTGGTCTCCCACGTCACTCACACCGATCAGATGGTCGCCCAGGTGGACGACATGCTGACCTCTTCCGGTCTCGTCACGCCGGGGGAGAAGGTCATCATCATCTCCGGTTCCCCTCCCGGGATTCCCGGCACCACGAACGACATCCGGGTGCACCGGGTCGGCGAGGTGCTCTGAACCACGGCGACGGACAGCCTCGCCCGGCCATCCCGCTCAAGAGCCGGTCAGGCGCCGGGCCGCGTCGAGCAGCGTCTGCGCTGAGCGCTGCCAGCTGAGTGCCGACAGGTGCCGCTGTCCGCGCTGCACCAGTTCCCGACGCACGCCGGGATCATCCAGACTGCTGACGGCGTCCGCGAAGGCGCGCGCTGAGTGCCCGTCGAAGTAGCGCCCGCCCGCGCCGATGACCTCGTGGAAGACCGGCATGTCCGTGGCGACCACCGGCACGCCCATCGTCATCGCCTCGGCAAGGGGCATGCCGTACCCTTCATCGAGGCTCGCGCTGACCAGGATCGCGTCGTCCGCGAGCAGCGCGGCGTACTGCTCGTCGCTCACGCCATGGTGGAAGACGACCCGCGAACCGCTCGGGATCAGCGCGGCCAGCTCCTGCTCCCGCTCGGCGGAGATCGCGCTCAGCAGGTGCAGCGTTCGCCCCGGCAGGTACGCCATGCCCGCGATCAGCGTCTCGACGTTCTTGTAGGCCATGTACGAGCCGATGTAGACGAGGTTCTCCGGCGCCGCTTCACCCGCGTCCGGGAACGGCTGGCGCAGCAGCGCCCGGAGATCCTGCGGCCCCGGAGGCAGCAGGATCATCGGGCGCTCCGTCAGCCGGGCCGCGACGATGTCCGCCCTGGTCGCTTCACTCGTGACCGCCACCATATCGGCGCCCCGCAGCAGGGTGCGCTCCGGCCAGTAGGTCAGGTGGTAGAGGTACCAGAGCAGCCTGGTCTTCCGGCTCAGATTGCGCGGGGGAATGTTGTGCCGGTAGTAGATCAGGTCCTGGACGGTCAGGATCAGGTGGAAACGACGCCCGAACGAGCCGAGCATCTGCAGCGGGCTGTACACGACATCGGGATCGTGCTTGTTCAGCCAGCCGGCCAGCATCGACTGCCGGGCATCCTCCGGTGAACGCGAAAGAACGTAGGCGATCCCCGGCGGAAAGTAGTCGAGCTGACGCAGGTCGGAGACGATCAGCACGATGGGGTGCAGCGCCGCGAGTGCATTGCCCAAGTCGACCGAGTACCGACTGATGCCGTCATGGAAATCCATCCGCACGTAGCGAGCATCGAAGAAGAGCCTGATCGGGGCGCTCTCCTCGGACATTTCGATCGCTCTCTCGCTGTGCCGGTGGTGGGACTCGAACCCACACGCCCTCACGGGCAAAGCATTTTGAGTGCTCCGCGTCTGCCATTCCGCCACACCGGCCGGACACAACGATTCCCAGAATACCGTAGGCTGAACGCGTGTCCGAGCAGGAGATCACCCAAACTCACCACCGCCGCGTCGTCGTCGCGGAGGACGAGTCGCTGATACGCCTGGACATCGTCGAGATTCTGCGCGACAACGGCTTCGAGGTCGTCGGCGAGGCCGGTGACGGCGAGACCGCCGTGGCGCTGGCAACCGAACTCCGCCCGGATCTGGTCGTGATGGACGTCAAGATGCCCAAGCTCGACGGCATCTCGGCGGCCGAACGGCTCTCCAAGGACCACATCGCGCCCGTCGTGCTGCTGACCGCTTTCAGCCAGAAGGAACTGGTCGAGCGCGCGAGCGAGGCCGGTGCTCTGGCATACGTCGTGAAGCCTTTCACCCCGAACGACCTGCTGCCGGCCATCGAGATCGCACTCAGTCGCTACCAGCAGATCATCACCCTCGAGGCCGAGGTCGCCGACATGGTCGAGCGCTTCGAGACCCGCAAGCTCGTCGACCGGGCCAAAGGTCTGCTCAACGAGAAGATGGGCCTGAGCGAGCCGGAAGCCTTCCGCTGGATCCAGAAGGCGTCGATGGATCGTCGGCTGACGATGCACGACGTGGCCTTGACGATAGTCGAACAGCTCGCCGCCAAGAAGTAGCGTCGGCCGGGGTCACCGCCCGGCTGCGTGGCATGATGGTGGTGGCTCCCGGTGACAGCGCCGGGGCGCGATCCACTCGGAAGGGGAGTTCATGGACAAGGACGTCTCGCCCACTGCGCTGGTGGTCCGATTCGAGCAGATTCGACTCGGCGATGCGGCAGCGGTCGGCGGCAAGGGGGCCAACCTCGGCGAGATGACAACCGCCGGCTTGCCGATTCCACCAGGTTTCGTCGTCACCGCAGAGGCGTACCGAACAGCGCTCGATGAGTCCGGCATCCGGCAGCAGCTCCTCGACGACTTCCGAACGGCAGCGGCCGAGGCCGAGGACCCCGCCCGCCTCGCTCGCGCCGCAGCGGCACTGCGGGAGAGCGTGCGCTCGATCCCGGTCCCGAATCCGGTGCGTGCCGCCGTGCTCGAGGAGTACCACCGCATGGGCGCAGGCGCCGTCGCGGTGCGTTCCTCGGCCACTGCCGAGGACGCCGCGGGAACCTCGTTCGCGGGCATGCACGAGACCTACAACAACGTGGTCGGAGATGAGGCCCTCATCGCCCGACTCCGAGACTGCTGGGCCTCCCTCTACGGCGACCGGGTGATCTCCTACCGTGCGAGCCAGGGTATGGACGAGGAGCCCCTGCTCGCCGTCGTCGTGCAGACCCAGATCGCCTCCGATCGCTCCGGCGTGATGTTCACGGTCGACCCGTCGACGGGAGCGCGCGACCGACTCGTGATCGAAGCGGCGCTCGGTCTCGGCGAAGTCGTGGTCTCCGGTGCCGTCGAGCCGGATACCTACATCGTCGCCAAGGACGGGCTTCGACTGATCTCCACCCGAATCGGCCACCAGAGCCACCGCCTGCTGCCCGGACCCGGCGGCACGGTGCGTCGGGAGGAGCTCGCCGATGCGGACGCCGACGCCCGAGTGCTCAGCGATGCCGAAGTGCTCGCCGTGGCCACCCTCGGCCTGCAGGTCGAGGAGCACTACGGCGAACCCCAGGACACCGAGTGGGCCTATTCCGGTGAGCGACTCTGGATGCTGCAGTCCCGCCCCGTGACCACGCTCGGCGGCGGGCCCGACTCGGGCACCCCCATCGGCGAGGCGGCCGCCGGCACCGTGCTGCTGCGCGGCCTTCCCGCAGCGCCCGGCCGCGTCACCGGCCGCGTGCGCATCCTGCAGAGCCCTGCGGACGGGGACCGTCTGCAGGCCGGCGAGATCCTGGTCGCCCCGATGACCAACCCTGACTGGGTGCCGACCCTGCGCCGCGCGGCAGCGGTCGTCACGGACGGCGGCGGAATGACCTGCCATGCCGCGATCGTCGCGCGCGAGCTGCGGGTGCCCGCGATCGTCGGCACCCGCACCGCCACCACGACGCTGCGCGACGGCGAGTTGGTCACGGTCGACGGCGCGAAGGGCGAGATCCTCGAGGGCGCTGACGCCGCACCGGCGCCCGCGATGGTTTCGACGGTGACCGCTCCCGCCGCGTTCGAGCCGCTCGCGACCAAGCTCTATGTCAACCTCGCCATCGCCGAGAACGCCGAGGAAACCGCCGCCCTCGACGTGGACGGGGTGGGCCTGCTGCGCGCAGAGTTCATGATCACCGATGCGCTCGGCGGTCTGCACCCGCGCGAAATGCTCGCCCGCGGCCAGCGGGAGGAGTTCATCCAACGGATGAGCCAGTCGCTGCTGCGGGTCACCCGTGCCTTCGCCGGGCGCCCTGTCGTCTACCGCACGATCGATTTCCGCAGCAACGAGTTCCGCGGTCTCGAGGGCGGCGAGCGGTTCGAGCCGCAGGAGAACAACCCGATGATCGGCTACCGCGGTGCCTACCGCTACGTCAAGGAGCCGGAGCTGTTCGCCCTCGAACTGGAGATGCTCGCCCGAGTCCGGGAGGAGACCCCCAACCTGAGCGTGATGCTGCCGTTCGTGCGCACCACGTGGGAGTTGGAGGCGTGCCTCGAGCTCATCGACGCCAGTCCGCTCGGCCGTCAGCGCGGGCTGAAACGCTGGGTGATGGCCGAGGTGCCCTCCGTCGTGTACCGCATCCCGGAATACGCGTCCATGGGAATCGACGGGGTCTCGATCGGCTCGAATGACCTCACCCAGCTGATCCTCGGAGTCGATCGAGACTCGGAGATCTGCGCCGAGCTCTTCGACGAGTCCGATGCCGCCGTGCTCGACGCGATCGAGCGGATAATCACGGCGTGCCGGGCCTCGGGCATCACCTCGTCACTGTGCGGCCAGGCCCCGTCCAACGACCCGGCATTCGCGGAACACCTCGTGCGCTTCGGCATCGACTCGATATCGATCAACCCGGATGCCGCCGACCGAACCCGGCGGGTGATCGCCGCCGCCGAGCGACGGATCCTGCTCGACACGGCCCGGGAGAGCGCCGGGGGCTGAAGCGGGCGGTTTCTCCGGGATTTCCCGGTCTCGTGTCGGGCTCGGTCCGGCGTCCGCGACGACTTGTAGGCTGGAGACCGTGCCGGACTCCGAACAGCCCACCCTCCTCATCGTCGACGGCCACTCCCTTGCCTTCCGGGCCTTCCACGCGCTGCCGCTGGAGAGTTTCAGGACCCGCGGCGGACAGCACACCAACGCCATCCACGGCTTCCTTTCCATGCTGCTCTCGCTGCTGCGCAACGAGAAACCGACCCACATCGCGGTCGCCTTCGACATCAGTCGCTACTCGTTCCGCACCCGCGAGTATCCCGGATACAAGGCCACCCGGGGCGAGACCCCGCCGGAATTCATCGGACAGGTTCCCCTGCTGCAGCAGGCGCTGGCCGCCATGAGAATCACCACGATCTCGATCGAGGACTACGAAGCCGATGACATCCTGGCGACCCTCGCCGCCAGTGGCTCTGCGGCCGGCTATCGCGTGCTGGTGGTATCCGGAGACCGCGACACCATCCAACTCGTCAACGAGAACGTGACGCTGCTCTACCCGGCCAGCCAGGGCGTCAGCGCACTGACCCGGTACGACCCCGAGACGGTGCAGGAAAGATACGGGGTCCGACCCGAGCAGTATCCGGATGTGGCAGCCCTGGTCGGCGAGACCAGTGACAACCTGATCGGCATCAGCAAGGTCGGCGAGAAGACCGCGGTGAAATGGCTCGGACAGTACGGCTCCCTGGCCGGTATCCTCGAGCACGCCGACGAGATCACCGGCGTGGTCGGGAACAACCTGCGCGAACAGAAGGACAACGCGATTCGCAACCGCCGCCTCAACCACCTGGTGACGGATCTGGCTCTGCCCGTCGAGCTCGACCAGTTGGAACGCAGACCCATCGACCAGGACGCCGTTCGCGAGGTCTTCACGCACCTCGAGTTCCGCACCCTGCTGGAGCGCGTGCTGAAGCTCGAGGAATCGTCTCCCGAGTCCGCCGCAGCCGCAGCCGCAGCCCCGGTCAGCGCAGTCACGCCACCCGCAGCCGCGCGACTGATCGACGAGGAGCTCGCCCAGTGGCTCCGCCGCAACAGCGCAGCAGACAAGCCCGTCGCGGTCTCGATCGAGATCGTCGGCGAGGAGATGACCGGACTCGGCCTGTCCACGATGACCGAGAGCGTGTACGTACCATGGGCGCCCGATCGCCCCGACTACGAAGCACTCGAGCAGTGGCTGGCCGCAGAGTCGCCCAAGTACCTCACCGACGCCAAGCGGCAGCTCAAGATCCTGGCCAGAGCGGGCCTGCCGCTGGGCGGCATCGCGGTCGACACGCTGCTGCTGGCATGGCTGATCGACCCGGTCAGACCGCAGAAGTCTCTGGCCGAGCAGGTCGAGCATCTCCTGGCCGAGGCACTGCCGGAGTCCGACCCGAACCAGTTGCTGCCCGTCGTGGCGGCGCTGGACCCCGCCACGACGGCCTGGTACGTGTTCCGGGTCGCTCGGGCGGCGGCGGCCCTGCTGGAACCGAGCCTTGCCGCAGTACTCACGGATATCGAGTTGCCGCTGCTGCCCATCCTGGCCGACATGGAACTGGCCGGCATCCAGGTCAACCGCGAGGACCTGTCGACGCTCAGCTCCGAACTCACCGTCCGCGCCGCGGAAATCGAGGCCGAAGCCTTCGCCGTGATCGGCCACGAAGTGAATCTCGGCTCGCCAAAGCAATTGCAGCAAGTGCTCTTCGACGAACTCGGGCTGCCCGCCACTCGCGCCGTCAAGACCGGCTACTCCACCGACGTCGCCGCGCTGACGGACCTGCTGGAGCGCACCGGCCATCCGTTCCTGGAACTGCTGATGCGGCACCGCGACGCCTCGAAGCTGCGCCAGATCACGGACACCCTGTCGACGGCGATCGCGCCGGACCACCGCATCCACACGACCTACCTGCAGACCGGCACCAGCACCGGTCGGATCTCCTCCAACGATCCGAACCTGCAGAACATCCCGATCAAGACCGAGGTCGGCCGCCGAATCCGGGCAGCCTTCGAGGCCGGCACGGGCTACCAGAGCCTGCTGACGGCTGACTACTCGCAGCTCGAGATGCGGATCATGGCGCACCTGTCCGGGGACACCGGTCTGATCGAGGCGTTCAACTCGGGGGAGGACCTGCACCGCTTCGTCGGCGCGCGCATCTTCAGCGTCGACCCCAGCGAAGTCACACCCGTCATGCGCACCAAGGTGAAGGCCATGAGCTATGGGCTGGTCTACGGGCTCAGCGCCTTCGGACTGTCCAAGCAGTTGCGCATCGACACGGCTGAGGCCCGGCAGCTGATGACCGATTACTTCGAGCGGTTCGGCGCCGTGCGGGACTACCTGCGCAGCTCCGTGGATCGGGCAAGGATCGACGGCTACACGGAGACCATCTTCGGGCGCCGGCGGCCCTTTCCCGAGCTGCATTCCGGCAACCGGCTGCTCAGGGAGAATGCCGAGAGAGCTGCGCTGAACGCGCCGATCCAGGGCAGCGCCGCCGACATCATGAAGCTCGCGATGATCGGGGTCGCCGATGACCTCTCCGGCCGGGGGTTGCGCTCCCGCATGCTGCTGCAGGTACATGACGAACTGGTCGTGGAGGTCGCCGCGGGCGAACTCGAGCAGGTCAGCGGGATTGTGAACGAGCGGATGCGCTCGGCGGCGACGCTGACGGTTCCCCTGGACGTCCAGATCGGCACGGGTGCCAACTGGGACGCCGCCGCGCACTGATCGTCGTAGGCTCGGTTCATGATCGAGAGCAGCAGTCGACCCGCCACCGCCATCGACGCGATCGCCGACGCCTGGACCGCCACCGCCGCCGATCTGGATCCGATACTCGCGACCTACATCGGATTCCCGGGCAGGCTCGGCGAGTTCGGCGATACCTCTCCCGCCGGTCATGAGAACCTCGTCGCCGAGGCGAAGAAGGTGATCGCTCAGCTCGCGGCCGCCGTACCGGCCGACGGCGTGGATGTCGTCACCAGAACCGATCTGAGCAGCGAGCTGGGTCTGCTGGTCGAGAGTTTCGATGCCGGAATGCACCTGCGCGACGTGAACGTGATCGCCTCACCGGCACAGGATCTGCGCTCCGTGTTCGACCTCATGCCCACCCAGACCGAGGCGGACTGGGTGGACATCTCGAACCGGCTCTCGAATCTGCCGGCCGCGATCGACGGCTATATCCGGACGCTCCGGCTCGGCATCGAGCGGGGCATGACTCCGGCCAAGCGACAGGTGCGCGCGGTCGCTCTGCAGGCAGAGAACTACGCCAGACCCGACGGCTTCTTCACCCGCCTCGCGGCCGGTGCCGCAGTCTCGGACGGGGAGCTTCCCGCGTCCCTCACGGCGGATCTGGCCAGCGGCGCCACCGTCGCCGCTGAGTCGTACCGGGAATTGGCGGACTTCATGAGAGCGAGCCTCGAGCCGGCCGCGACGGAGCAGGACGCCATCGGCCGCGAACTGTACAGCCTCGCCAGCCGCCGCTTCCTCGGTGCCCGGATCGACCTCGACGAGACCTACGAGTGGGGCCGTGAAGAACTCGCCCGGATGGTGGCCGAGCAGCAGGCGGTCGCCCGCGAGATCAAGGCGGGCGCCACCGTACCGGAAGCCGTCGCTTTCCTCGACGATGATCCCCGCCGCAAACTCCACGGCACCGCCGCACTGCAGCGCTGGATGCAGGAGACCAGCGACCGCGCGATCGAAGAGCTTGGCCGCAGCGCTTTCGAGATCGCCGACCCGATCAGAACCCTGGAGTGCATGATCGCTCCGACGCAGGAGGGCGGCATCTACTACACGGGGCCGACCGACGACTTCAGCCGCCCCGGGCGGATGTGGTGGTCCGTCCCCGAGGGTGTCACCGAGTTCGACACCTGGCGTGAACTGACCACGGTCTACCACGAGGGTGTTCCCGGCCACCACCTGCAGATCGGCCAGGCGGTGCACAATCGTGCCCAGCTGAACAGTTGGCGTCGTCTGCTGGCCGGCACCTCGGGGCATTCGGAGGGCTGGGCTCTCTACGCGGAGAGGCTGATGGAGGAACTCGGTTTCCTCGACGATCCGGCCGACCGCCTCGGCATGCTCGACGGTCAGCGCATGCGCGCCGCGCGGGTCGTGCTCGACCTCGGCGTTCATCTGGGCAAACCGCGCCTGGACGGGACCGGGGTCTGGGACCACGCCTACGCCCTCGACTTCTTTCGCGGACACGTCAACATGAATGACGAGTTCATCAAGTTCGAGGTCGATCGCTACCTCGGCTGGCCGGGCCAGGCGCCGTCCTACAAGATCGGTCAGCGCATCTGGCAGCAGCTCCGCGAAGAGACCGAGGCCCGCGAGGGAAGCTCTTTCGATCTCAGGCGCTTCCATAAACGGGCACTCGATCTGGGCAGTGTCGGCCTCGACACGCTGAGGAGCGCGCTGGGGGCAGGCCCGTCACGATGATGCGGACGCCGACGCCGACACCGACGCCGACCGCTTACTGGTCGATGACCCCGGGCCAGGTGCTCGGCTCCGTGCGATCCCGCAGCGGGGGACTGACGCCGGAAGAAGCGCTGAAACGCCTCTCCGGGGAACGCGATCCTCTCGGGGAACACCGCCGTCGGCCGTGGATCCGCCTGCTGCTCGCCCAGTTCACCACTCCGATCGCACTGCTGCTGGTGGGCGCGACGATCGTGTCGACGGCGCTCGGCGACACGATCGACGGCGCGATCATCCTCGTGATCGTCGTGGCGAGCGCAGTCCTGGGGTTCTGGCAGGAATTCCGCGCCGATGCCGCGGTTGCCGCACTCCTTGCCAGCGTGCAGGTCACCGCGCGCGTGCTGCGTGCCGGTCAGCCGCGCATGCTGGCACTCGGCGAGATCGTGGTGGGCGACGTCGTCGAACTCGCAGCAGGGGACCTCGTCCCCGCCGACTGCCGACTGCTCAGCAGCGAGGAACTCCTGGTAGACGCTTCCGCACTGACCGGCGAGTCGTTCCCGGTCGAGAAGGACGCCGGCACCAGCAGCGCCCCCGAAGAGCCGGTCGCGAGTCGCGACGGTTGCGTCCAGTTCGGCAGCCACGTCGTCAGCGGCACGGCGAGGGCGGTTGTCGTGGCGACGGGGCGCAACACCGAGTTCGGCCGCGTGACCAAGTCGATCGGTGGTGGGCCGGTGCGCACGGCCTTCGAACACGGCGTGGGCGAGTTCGGCTGGCTGCTCGTGAGGATCATGAGCGTGCTGACCCTGCTGATCTTCCTGGTCAACTGGCTGATGGGCCGTCCACTGTTCGAGTCGCTGATGTTCTCACTCGCACTCGCGGTCGGGATCACCCCGCAGATGCTGCCGGCGATCATCGCGGTGAGCGTATCCGCCGGTGCCCGGCGACTCGCCGCCCGGCAGGTGGTGGTCAAGCGCCTCGACGTCATCGAGGACCTCGGCGCCATGACGATCCTCTGCACCGACAAGACCGGTACGCTCACCGCGGGTGCCGCGCGCCTCGATCGGGCGATCGACCTCGATGGCCAGGAGAGCACTCGCGTGCTCGAGCTCGCTGCTCTCAATGCCGGCGGCGAACGGGGTTTTCAGAACCCTCTGGATGCGGCCATCCTGCAGCGGCAGGCCTCGAGTGCCCAGGCCTTCGATGAACTGCCCTACGACTTCCAGCGCAAGCGACTGAGCGTTCTCGTCAGTTACCGGGGTGAGGATCTGCTGGTCACCAAGGGTTCGGTGCTCGGCGTGCTCGGGGTCTGCACGCATGCCGAGGTCGGCGGCGCTCTCGTCCCGCTCGAGGACATCCGTATCGCAGTCGAGAGCAGGGTGGATGCGCTGTGCGCGGACGGCTTTCGGGTGCTCGCCGTCGCCATCCGGTCTCGCCGACGAGACGCGGGCGCCCTCGAGCTCGGTGACGAGAGCGCTCTGGTCCTGGTCGGACTGCTGGCCTTCTACGATCCGCCCAAACCGGGCAGCGCCGAGGCGGTCGCCGCTCTTGCCGATCTCGGTGTCGGCGTTCGCCTGATCACGGGCGACAGCGTCGCAACAGCCAGGGCCACCGCCGCCACGGTCGGCATCGACGCCGCACGGGTGGTCACCGGGCTCGAAATCGGCGAACTCGACACCCCTCGGCTTGCCGTGCTCATCCGCGATGTCCAGGTGTTCGCCGAAGTGGAGCCGATGCACAAGCAGCGAATCGTCGCGGCCCTGAGGCGCGGGGGAGCGGTGGTCGGTTTTCTCGGTGACGGCATCAATGATGCGCCGGCGATGCACACCGCCGATGTGGGGATCTCGGTCGACACCGCCGTCGACGTGGCCAAACAGGCGGCCAGTGTCGTGCTGCTCAGCCGCGGGCTCGACGTCATCGTCGACGGCGTGCGGCTCGGCCGGCAGACCTTCGCGAACACGCTCAAGTACATCCGGCTGACCACCAGCGCGAACTTCGGCAACATGCTCTCGCTCGCGATCGCGAGCATCGTCCTGCCCTTCCTGCCCCTGCTGCCGCGCCAGATCCTGCTGCTCAACTTCCTCAGCGATATTCCGGCGATGATGATCGCCGCTGACGCCGTCGATGACGAGCAGACACGCCGACCCGTGAGGTGGAACGTGGCTTCCATCCAGCGCTTCATGATCGTATTCGGCGTGCTCTCGACGCTGTTCGATGTTGCCGCCTTCGCGGTGCTCATCGGCGTCTTCCACGCTGCTGAGCCGTTGTTCCAGGGCTCATGGTTCGTGATGTCGACCCTGACCGAGTTGGCCGTCCTGTTCTCGCTGCGTACCTCGCGCCCGATCTGGCGGTCGCGCCCTGCACGGGGGTTGTTGATCTCGAGCCTTATGGTTGCCGCTGTCACGGCCGCGACCCCGTACGTGCCGTTTCTGGCCGCTCTGCTCGGACTCGCGCCGCCGCCGCCGTTGTTGTTTCTCGCACTGGCCGGCATACTCCTGACTTACGTCGCGGCCAATGAGGGCCTGAAGCGGCTGTTCTTCGGGCGGGAGCGGCAGCGCGATGCCGGGAGGCGCGGGCAGACGGCCAGTCAGAGCATGTTGCCCGCGGCCTGATCACTCCGGTAGACTGGACTGTCGCCCCGGCGACTATCCCATCCGCCTGCCATTCGCGCAACCACAAGCACCATTTCGCGCGTGGCCTGAATTCTGTCCATTCTGGAGCACTAACTATATGACCACCACCACCCGGCAGATCGCCATCAACGACATTGGCTCTGCTGAAGACTTCTTGGCAGCCGTTGAAGCAACCTTGAAGTTCTTCAATGACGGCGACCTCATCGAGGGCACCGTCGTCAAGATCGACCGCGACGAGGTCCTCCTCGACGTCGGCTACAAGACCGAGGGCGTCATCCCCTCCCGCGAACTCTCCATCAAGCACGACGTCGACCCCTCCGAGGTCGTCAAGGTCGGCGACCTCATCGAGGCGCTCGTCCTCCAGAAGGAGGACAAGGAAGGCCGCCTGATCCTGTCCAAGAAGCGCGCCCAGTACGAGCGCGCCTGGGGTGACGTCGAGAAGATCAAGGACGCGGACGGCGTGGTGACCGGCACGGTCATCGAGGTCGTCAAGGGCGGCCTGATCGTCGACATCGGCCTGCGCGGCTTCCTGCCCGCCTCACTCATCGAGTTGCGCCGGGTCCGTGACCTGACGCCGTATCTGGGCCAGGAGATCGAGGCCAAGATCCTCGAACTCGACAAGA
>CAVPES010000040.1:0-12538 GCA_963703545.1 uncultured Actinomycetota bacterium | reverse complement strand
CTTTTTTTTTCAAAAAAAAACAACAAACTGCTGCTGGCCGGCTGACCCGCTGGGCGTGCGCCGCGATGCCGTTGAGCGGGCAGCTCGATTGGTCGAGGCTGCTGACCCCGAGGGGGATCTCGGCCCGTGGCGGCGCGATGTCGAGGTGCTGCTGAGGGAGCGGGACCGGGCCCGCGCCGTTGACCGACGGGTGCTGCTGCCGACCCGGATCCCGGCCTCCCGGTTCAAGGACTTCGTCGGTGAGCCCGGGCGGGTCGCCGCCGAACTGCGGCGACCCATGCCCCAGCGGCCGTTCCGGCAGACCCAGTTGGGCACGCTCTTCCATCGCTGGGTCGAGGAGCGGGCCACCGTGGTCGGCGCCGTGGAGGCGATCGATGTCGACGCCTTCGAACTCGATCTGGATCCGGCAGAGCCCGAAACGGGCAGTGACCCGCGGGAACTGCAGCGGCTCAAAGACAGCTTTGAGCACTCACCGTGGGCTTCGCTGCAGCCGGAAGCCGTCGAGATCGAGATCCACTATCCGCTCGGCGGCCAGATCATGGTGTGCAGGATCGATGCGGTCTATCCGACCGAGGCGGGATTCCAGATCGTCGACTGGAAGACCGGGAAAGCGCCCCGCGATGCTGCGGACCTCGAGCAGAAGCAGCTGCAGCTGGCCCTCTACCGGCTGGCCTTCGCGCACTGGAAGCGGATCCCGCCGGAGTCGGTGGACGCGCTCTTCTACTTCGTCGCCGAGGATCGGGTGATTCGCCCCGAGCAACTCCTCGGTGAAGCGGAGTTGCTCAGTCTGCTGGGCCGAATCGCCCCGTGACCGGTGGCTGGGAGGCGAGCAGATCCTCAACCTGTTCGAGGTCGAGCGGTTGATGCACTTCCGGGGAGATGGACTGGTCGTTGTTCACCAGGTCGACGAGTTTGTCCATCATCCCAACCGCGTCGTCCACGATCTCGGTGTTCCGGGTCGCCGTGCCGTGCAGCAGCCAGCGCGCCAGCTCCAATTCGGCATAGAACATCGTGCGCTGGCGCACCGGGGTGTCGAACGCCACCTGACGCGCCTCCGAGTAGCTGTCGAAGACCGCGTCGGCGATCGCCGGCTGGACGCCGGCGAGCAGCCACTTGAGATCGGAGGCGGGATCGCCGACCTTGAGATCCCCCCAATTCAGGATCCCCGAGACGCGTCCCTCGGCCACCAGCAGCGAGTCGGCGGCCAGTGAGCCGTTGATCACGGTCTGCTGGAACTGCCACAGCGACTGGTCTTCGACCGCGCGCTCCCAACGCAGAAGCAGGGTGCTCGGCACCAGACCCGTGGCCGACGCCCGGTCCACGATGCTCACCGAGCCCTTCAGCGCGTCGGAGGCAGTCAACTGCGGCAGCCCGGCGTCGGTGACGACGCTGGTCGGCAGCGAGTGGATCGCCGCGATCGCGGTGCCGATCGATTCGGCGACGTCGATGGTCAGGTGGGCCGGATTCGGACGGGCACCGAAGACGAACTCGTAGACCACAGCACGCGTCGGCGGCAGCGGCGCCTGACCCGCGTAGCCGGGCAGCGAGAACGGCAGCCGGGCCCGCACGCCCGGAGTCAGCGCAGCCAGGGCGACCAGCTCGGCGGACTGCTGGCTTTCGGCTGCCTGATTGCGTGGCGCGCGGATGATCCAGTGGCTGCCGTCCGCCGTCGTGAGCAGTGCCGAGTCGAAGTCGCCCGAGCCGAAGGATCCGAACGGGCTGGACGAAACGACATTGAGTCCGGACACCGCGGAGGTGGCCAACGCAGCTAGAGTGAGATGGGTTCTCGCCATGTCCTCAGGGTACGGCGAGAGCGAGCCTCGAACCCGATGCCTCGCCGGATACCTCTCAGCCTGGGAGCTCATGTCTCGTCATCTGTCGCCGCTGGCACTGTCCAGATCCGCGCACGATCGCGACGCGGTGACCCGGATCGATCCCGACCGGCTTGCGGTCCTCTGGGCCGATGAGAACACGCGCGTCCTGCTCCTGAATCGCGGCCGGTCACTGCTTGCGGAGGGCTCCTCCTCTCAGCTGTCCCTGGTCACGCCGGCGGAGGCCGGCACCGTCGAACTCACCATCTACCTCGGACTCGACGGCGCCGAGGCGCCGCGGGCCCTCTTTGCGGCGGCGATCTCGGACGCGGATGCCAGGCGTTTCCCGGATCGCTGGGTCAGCCTGCTTTCGGTCGGCGCCGACCTCGATCCCCTGCATGCGGGACTCTTCACGCAGGCCCTGGCGATGGTGAACTGGCACTCCGGTTTCGGGTACTCGCCCCGGACCGGAGACCCGACCACCGCGGAGGACGGTGGCTGGGTGCGCCGCGCGGCCGACCGGCAGGACATCTTCCCGCGCACAGATCCCGCGGTGATCATGCGAGTGCATGACGAACAGGGACGGATCCTGCTCGGCCGCAACGCGGCTTGGGGGCGACGGTTCAGTCTGCTCGCCGGGTTCGTGGAACCGGGGGAGTCGCTCGAGGCCGCCGTCATCCGCGAGGTGCGGGAGGAGGCGGGCCTCACGGTCACCGACGTCCGGTACCTCGGTTCGCAGCCGTGGCCGTTCCCGGCCTCGCTGATGGTTGCCTTCAGTGCCGTGGTCGAGGGTCCGACCGTGCCGGTACCGGACGGCGTCGAGATCGTGGAACTGCGCTGGTTCAGCAGAGCAGAGATCGAGGCGGAGGACTTCCTGCTGCCCGGCGCCATCTCCATCGCCCGCATCGTGATCGACGATTGGGTCCGCGGGGAGGACGTCGAGGGTGCCTGACGCCGAGGCTCTGCTCGCTGATCTCGACGATGAGCAGCGAGCGGCGGTACTGGCATTGCACGGTCCGGTCTGCATTCTCGCGGGAGCCGGAACCGGCAAGACCCGGACGATAACCCGGCGGATCGCCTACGGTGTCGCGACGGGGGTGTACCGGCCAGACCGGGTGATGGCGCTGACGTTCACGGCGCGTGCGGCCGGTGAGCTGCGCACGCGACTTCACGAGCTGGGTGCCCCGGTCCAGTCGCGGACCTTCCATGCGACCGCCCTGGCCCAGCTCAACCATTTCTGGCCGATGGTGGTCGGCGGCGGATTTCCCACGGTCGTCACGACCAAGGCGCGGCTGCTCGGACAGGCCGCGGAGCGCCTTCGGATCAAGGCGGACACCGCTACCCTGCGCGACGTCGCGGCGGAGATCGAGTGGCGCAAGGTCAGCCGGCTGAGCATCGAGCGGTACGGCACCGAGGTGATGACGCAGCGAAAGGTGCCCAGCACCCTGACCGCGGAGCAGCTCATCGACCTGCACCGTGGTTACGAGTCCGCCAAGGACGAGCAGAGATCGATCGATTTCGAGGACGTGCTGCTGGCGGCGGCCGGGATGATCGAGAGCGAACCGCGAGTGGCCAATCAGGTGCGCGAGCAGTACCGCTTCTTCGTCGTCGATGAGTACCAGGACGTCTCGCCGCTGCAGCAGGAACTGCTGGACCTGTGGCTGGGGGAGCGGAACGACCTCTGCGTCGTCGGTGATGCGAGTCAGACGATCTACTCCTTCGCCGGCGCGAGTTCGAGATTCCTGCTGGACTTCAGCACCCGCTACCGAGGTGCGCAGTCGGTGCGGCTGGAACACAACTTCCGCTCGGCAGCACCGGTGCTCGCCGCGGCGAACGCACTGATGAGGGGGCAGGCCGGCGCGCTGTCGCTGGTCGCCGCTCCCGGTGCCGCCAGGCCGGAGGGCGGGGCGGCGCCCGCCGTCGCGGTCAGCGGGCACAGCAGCGATGTCAGCGAGGCGCACGAGGTCGCGCGGAGCGTCGCACAGGAGATCGCCGCGGGCCGAAGGCCGGAGCAGATTGCCATCCTGTTCCGGATCAACGCCCAGGCGCAACTGCTGGAATCGGCGCTGGACGCTGCCGGCGTGCCCAGTCAGGTGCGCGGAATGCAGCGGTTCTTCGAACTGCGCGAGGTGCAGGATGCCATGCTGCTGCTGCGCGGAGCCGCCCTCTCCATCACCGACGAGCCGCTCTTCAAGACCGTCAGCGACGTCCTGCGCGGCCTTGGCTGGAGCCAGAACCCGCCTGATGCGCGCGGTGCGCTCCGCGATCGCTGGGAATCCCTCAACGCGATCATGGCGCTGGCCGAAGAGGTGCCGGGCCAGTCTCTGCGGGGCTTCGTCGATGAACTCTTCCGTCGCAAGGCGGGCCAGCATGCCCCGACCATGTCCGCGGTCACCCTGGCCAGCCTGCACTCGGCCAAGGGTCTCGAATGGGAGTCCGTGCACATCGTGGGGCTCAACGAGGGCCTGCTGCCGATCAGCTTCGCCGTCACCCCCGAGCAGATCGACGAGGAGCGACGCCTGCTGTACGTCGGGGTGACCCGGGCGCGCAGGGCGCTGAGCCTTTCCTGGTCCGGGAGCGTCCAGCGCAGCCCGCGGAAGCCCTCGCGCTTTCTCGCGGAACTCACGCCGACAACGGCACGGTAGCCAGAGTGTCCCGGCAGAGACAGCTCGGGTGGCGTTCGATCAGTGCGGAGGTCGGCGGGCGGCCGTCCGCGGTGAACCGCCACTGGCGAGAACTCTTCAGGGCGCCCTCCTCGGTCAGCAGCAGGTCCGCGGCGCCCGCGATCGCGAATTCGACCGCCAGCGGATCGGGGCTGGTCGACCTGTCCAGCAACTGGTAGGCGAGTGCCGGCCACGCCTGGTCCCCATCCACTCGGTGGGCGTGCAGGCAATAGAGACAGGGTCCCGCTCCCGGTGTGATCAGGGGGCCGACGGACACCGAAGCGTCCGTGGCGACAACCGGCAGCTGCGCGATATCAGCGGCAAGCCAGCGCTGTGCCGCCGCCGGGTCCAGAGTCCAGTCCCGAACGACGACCACCGCACGCGGGTCGTCCGGATCCAGCACCTGGCCGAGGTCGATCAGCCGGGCCCGGATCCGCGCGGCAAGCGCACTGTCGCCGTCGACCCACCAGTGTCCGGGTGCCGTGTCAACGTCGAGTCGATCCCGAATCCGATCGATCAGGCTGGTGACGACCTCCGGCTCGGCTCCGGCCGTCCTGGTGATCAGGGACAGTCGCGCCATGGTCGTTCCGCGCTCGAGATCGGCGAGCAGGCGCAGCTGCAGCGGCGGCGGGTCGTCGAAGAGCACCGGCGAGTCGACACCGAGTTGCAGCGTGTCCGGGCTGCGCCAGACCAGGGGATAGCGGGGATTGATTCGCAGTGTCATCGGCACAGGATGGCGCGATCTGCCCGGCACCGCTCAAACAATCCACAGCGGCGGTCAGGAACCGCCGGCTGTGGGGGGCTCCTCGTCGAGCAGATCCTGCAGGGCGCGATCCATCGCATCCATCTCCTGGGCAGGGGCGGTCAGTCGAGCGATCAGCGCCGCAGGGTTGTCGAGATCATCGGCAGTGGGCAGCAGGTCGGGGTGGTACCAGAGGGCATCCCGTGCTTCGGCTCCGATCGACTGGCTCACCGCCCGCCACAATGCCGCCGCCTCGCGCATCTTGCGCGGGCGCAGCTCAAGGCCGACCAGAGTGCCGAATGCGGACTCCGCCGGTCCGCCGACGGCCCGTCGGCGACGCACGGTCTCGGCGACCGAATCGGCCTTGGGCAGTCGCAGCGTGGCCTGCTCCGTGACGACGTCGACCCAGCCCTCGATCAGCGCAAGTGTCGTCTCCAGGCGAGCGAGGGCCGCCTGCTGTGCGGGGGACTTGGGGGCGATCAACGCGCCATTGGCGACCGCGTTGCGCAGTTCCTCCGGGTTGCTCGGGTCGAATCTCTCGGCCAGATCGCCGATCTTCTCGGCGTCGACCCTGATTCCTCTGGCGAAGTCGCCGATCGCGCTGAGCAGGTGCAGGCGCAGCCACCGGGCATGCCGGAACAGCCGGGCGTGGGCGAGCTCGCGGACCGCCAGATAGAGCCGTACCTGGTCGAGGTCGATCTCCAGGCCATCGGCGAACGCGTCGACGTTCTGGGGCAGCAGCGCGGCGGTGTCGATCAGGGGGATGCCGGCGTCGCCGCCGGAGACCACATCGGCCGAGAGCTGGCCGATCACCTGCCCGAGCTGAATCGCGAACAACGTGCCACCCAGGTTGCGCAACAGCGTACCGGCGTCGCCGATACCAGCCATCTCCTCGGGGACGTTCTCCTGCACGACCGCGGTGAGGGCATCAGCGATGGACAGGGCGACGGGTTCAGCCAGTTCCCGCCAGATCGGCATGGTGAGCCCGATCCACTCGGTGCGCGTCAGCAGCTTTGCGGGGGAAGGCAGTTCGGCGATCGAGGTCACTTCCCCGAGCCAGAGATTGGCGAGAGTCAGGGCCTGGTCGAGGGCGGCGTGCTGCTTCACCGTGACTTCCGTGGTAGCGGGATTGGCGATCGACTTGGCCTGGCGGGTCGCCACCGACCAGTCGATCCCGTCACTGGCGCTGCTCATCACACCCTGCAGCTGGCTCATCATCTGGGCGAGCAGCGCGGGGTCATTCGGCAGGCCGGCTGCCCTCGCCAACTCGGCGGGATCCAGGCCGTCTGCTCCGGACAGGAACGCGTTCAGCATCTCGCGGAACTGATTCTCAGCGCTGTGCTCGTCGTCGGCTGCCATGGCGACCTCCTCCCGGGTTCTGGTTGCGGTCGAATCTGCTCGTTCCACGCTAGTACCGAAAACTCAGGTCGGGCTGGGAATTCGCATAGGCTTGACGGCTGAGGTGTCCGCCTCTCGCGAACAGACTGGATTGCGCTTGCCCTTCTTCGATGACTCTCTATACTCGCGGCGGCCGAGGCGCAGTCAGATCGGGTGGATCCTGATCATCGTCGCGATCGTCATTGCGATCGTGATCGCGGTGATGCCCGCTCCCTACGTCATCGACCAGCCGGGTCCGGCGTACGACACCCTCGGCACGGTGACGATCGACGGGGAGACCGTTCCGATGATCGCGATCCCGGACGAGAAGTCATACCCCACCGACGGTCAACTGGAACTGCTCACGGTGCGTCAAGTCGGGACTCCCGACGATCTGCCCACGTGGAGCGAGGTCCTGGTCGGGTGGCTCAGTGAGAGTCGCGCGGTGCTGCCCATCGGCGAGGCATTCCCTGAGGGTCTCAGCAATGAGCAGCTGGCGGAGCAGGGCCGCATCCAGATGGAGCAGTCGCAGCAGTCGGCGATCGCCGCCGCACTGACGGAACTCGGCTACGAGGTCAGCGCCAGTCACTCCGTTGCGGCCGTGCTGCCGGATTCGCCGGCGAAGGGACTGCTTCTCAAGGGCGATCTGCTCCACTCGGTGAATGATCAGCCCATCACCTCGGTCGAGTTTCTGCGCGCGCAGCTGGCGGCGAACGGAACCGAGAAGCCGGTCCGGATCGGCATCAGCAGAGCCGGCGAGGAGTCGACCGTCGAGGTCACCCCGTACGAGATCGAGACAGGGGCGGTCGCGCTCGGCATCGAGGTGGCCAGCGACTTCGTCTTCCCGATCACAGTGCGGATCCAGCTTCAGGATGTCGGCGGACCCAGCGCCGGCCTGATGTTCTCGCTGGGCATCGTCGACAAGCTCACCGAAGGGCCGATGACGGGCGGCGAGGCATGGGCAGGCACGGGCACGATCGCCGAGGACGGCACGGTGGGTCCGATCGGCGGCATCCGCCAGAAGCTGTTCAGTGCCGAACGGGCGGGGGCCGACTGGTTCCTCGCCCCGTCCGCGAACTGCGACGAGGTGGTCGGCAACATTCCAAGCGGACTCACAGTCTTCGCCGTCGGAACGCTCGATGAGGCGCTCACCGCGATCGATCGGGTCGCAAAAGGCGCCACCACGGCTACCTTGCCGACTTGTGAGGCGGAATAGCGCGGATCGCTGGGTAGACTCGGGAGCCAGTGAACCTCGACTACTAAGGCATGACCCGTGACTAGCGCCACCCAAGCCCCGGCACAGCGTTCGCGTGCCACCCTGACGATCACGATCGGCATTGTCGTCGCCCTCGTGGTTGCGTTCCTGATCTTCGCGAACCTCTACACCGAGGTGCTGTGGTTCGACCAACTCGGTTTCATCGAGGTGCTCACCACCCAGTGGCTCGCATCGGCTGTGATGTTCCTGGTCGGTTTTCTGGCGATGGGCGTTCCCGTCTGGCTGAGCATTCAACTCGCCTACCGCTGGAGACCCGTCTACGCGGTACTCAACGCCCAACTCGACCGCTACCAGCAGGTCATCGAGCCGTTGCGTCGCCTGGCGGTCTGGGTGATCCCGATCGTGATGGGCTTGTTCGCAGGGGTGTCGACCGCCAGCCGCTGGTCGCTTGCGCTGATGTGGCTCAACCGCACCCAGACCGGCGTCACCGACCCGCAGTTCGGGCTTGACAACGCCTTCTATCTCTTCGAACTGCCCTTCTACCAGGGTGCCGTCGGATTCGCCTCCGCGGTCGTCCTGGTCAGCGGTATCGCGGCCCTGGCCACCAGCTATCTCTACGGGGCCTTCAGGATCACCGGTCGGCAGGTGCAGGTCGCGCCGGCTGCGCGGGTGCAACTGGCGGTAACTGCGGCCATCTATGTGGCTCTGCAGGGCGTGAGCATCTGGCTCGACCAGTACGCGACGCTGACCACCTCCAGCTCCGGTCTGCTGGTCGGCGCCTCCTACGCCGATGCGAACGCGGCGATCCCGGGGCTGGCGATTCTGTCGGGAATCGCCATCGTCGTCGCGATCCTCTTCATCGTCGCCGCCTTCACGGGCGGCTGGCGGCTGCCCCTGATCGGCACCGGGCTCTTCGTGATCTCGGCGATCGTGCTCGGCACCGCCTACCCGTGGGCGGTGCAGCGCTTCCAAGTCGCCCCGAGCGAGAAGTCGCTGGAGGCGCCCTACCTGCAGCGCAACATCGACAGCACGCGCGAGGCGTACGGCCTCGTCAACGTCAAGCAGGTGCCCTATGCCGCCACGACGGATGCCACGGCGGGTGCGCTGCGCGAAGATGCTCAGACCACCGCGAGCATCCGGATCATCGACCCGGCCATCGTCTCTCCGGCGCTGGCGCAGACCGAGCAGTACAAGCAGTACTATCGCTTCCCCGAACACCTGGATGTCGACCGCTACACGATCGACGGCAAGACCCAGGACACCGTGCTCGCCGTCCGCGAAGTCGACGTCGATGGTCTCGGCGCCAGTGCGCAGTCGTGGTACAACAACACCCTCGTCTACACGCACGGCTACGGGGTCGTCGCCGCATACGGGAACCAACGAGCGGAAGACGGCGGGGTTCGCTATCTGGAATCCGGGATCCCGACGGTGGGTGATCTGGGTGACTACGAGCCGCGAATCTACTTCGGCGAGAACAGTCCGGTGTACTCGATCGTCGGTGCCGCCCAGGGCGGCAAAGAGGTCGAGCTGGACTACCCATCGGCCAGCGGCGAAGACGAGAGCAATGCCAAGACGACCACCTTCGACGGTGACGGCGGCCCGAAGCTCAGCAACTACTTCAACCAGATCGCTTATGCGCTGAAGTTCCAGAGCGAGGAGATCCTGTTCTCCGGCTCGGTCGGCGAGGACTCGCAGATCCTCTACGATCGCGACCCCGCCACCAGGGTTCAGAAGGCCGCCCCGTATCTGACGCTCGACTCCGACCCGTACCCGGCGATAGTCGACGGCCGGGTCGTCTGGATCGTCGACGGCTACACCACCAGCGCGAACTACCCGTACTCGGACATCGCCAGCCTCAAGGAGTCGATCGCCGACACCTACACCGACCCGCCCCAGTATGCGGTCGACAACATCAATTACATTCGCAACTCGGTCAAGGCAACCGTCGACGCCTACAACGGCAAGGTGACGCTCTACGTGTGGGACACCGAGGATCCGGTGCTGAAGACCTGGCAGAGGATCTTCCCGTCGACGCTGACGCCGCTGTCCGAGATGAGCGGTGAACTGATTTCGCACGTCCGGTACCCCGCTGATCTGTTCAAGATGCAGCGGACCGTGCTGGGCACCTACCACGTGACGAGCGCCGATTCGTTCTATTCGCGCGAGGACGCGTGGCTGCCGCCGAACGATCCGACTCTGCCCGCCGCCAATGCCAGGCTGCAGCCGCCCTACTACATGACGATGCAGATGCCGGCCGACGACAGTCCTGCCTTCTCGCTCTACTCGACCTTCATCCCGGCACAGCAGGGCGCGAACGCGCGCAACGTCATGATGGGTTATTTCGCGGCCAACGCTGATGCCGGCTCAACGGCCGGGCAGCGGGCGGACAGCTACGGAACGCTGACGCTCCTGACGCTGCCCAAGGACGACACCGTGCCGGGCCCCGGCCAGATGCAGAACGTGTTCAACACCAACACCACGGTGGCCAATGAGCTGAACCTGCTCGAACAGGGCGGCCAGACCAAGGTGCGGCGTGGGAACCTGCTGAGTCTGCCCGTGGGCGGTGGGCTGCTCTACGTGCAACCGGTCTATGTGCAGTCCACCGGTGACACGCAGTTCCCGCTGCTGCGGAAGGTCCTTGTCGGTTTCGGCAACAAGATCGCCTTCGAGGACACCCTCGACGGGGCGCTCGACGTGCTCTTCGGGGGAGACTCGGGAGCCAGTGCCGGTGACAGCGGCAGTCTGGAGCCGGGCCCCGTCCCCGGCGCTGAAGAGCCGGGAACCGTTGAGCCGGGAACCGGCACGGGCAGCAATCCGGCCCTCAGCCAAGCTCTGCAGGATGCCCAGACTGCGCTCGCCGACCGCGCCGCGGCGTTGGCCAAGGGTGACTGGCAGGCCTTCGGGGTGGCGGATGCAGCCCTGCAGGATGCCCTCGAGCGGGCGATTGCAGCCTCCGACTAGATTCTCCGTGCTAGAGTTGGTACTTGTGCCGCGGGGTGGAGCAGCTCGGTAGCTCGCTGGGCTCATAACCCAGAGGTCACAGGTTCAAATCCTGTCCCCGCAACGAAGAAAGTCCCGGAAACGCTAGGTTTCCGGGACTTTTTGGTTGGTGAGATTTGAACCGCCCCATCTCTATCCCATCTCAATGGGATCTGGCAGGAACTTCCTTGTCCGGTTCGATCCGGTCGGATTCGGCAGATTCCGGGCCCATGCGGAGGCTCGTGCTCCCGTCCGCACCTGTGCGGCATGGAGAATTCGGAGCCTTCCTCCGCACGCCCGGCGGGCCTCGAGCGGCTGCTGAGCGTGACCGAGCTCGCCGACTACCTCGGCGTGCCGGTGCAGACGATCTACGACTGGCGGGTGCAGGTCGGCTCCTCGGCGTGCTGCCGGTACGCCTCGAAGACCAAGGTCGCGCCGTACGGCACGGCGCCGGCGACCGGCGCGCCCAGCGGCGGGGACTCCGCCTCGGCAGGTTGCTCGTCGAACGGTCTGAAGAGCGTGCCGGTGGCCACGATAGGGATCCGCCCGCCGTCGAGGATCGTCCAGCTGCCCCTGCTCGCCGGAGCCGGCCGTGTAGAGGTCGACCTTGGCGCCATAACCATAGGCGTCCATGCTCATCGTCGCGCCGATCCGATAGGACGGCGCTCCCTCGGCGGGTGTCCCTGTAATGCCGTACTGGCCGGCACCCAACGTCCTCGAGGTCGAACCGTCGGAGAAGAGTGCCAGCGACAGCAACGCCGGTCCTTGTAGGTGTGCCGGAGTCGCGGCGACGGTGAGAGTGCCCTGATACTGGTCGGCCATCGAGATCGACAGCGACAGCGTGGGGTCGGTCACCGCGTTGTTCGCGGCTTCGCTGCGCATGGTCGCCAGGTTCGCCAGGATCGTCGGGCGCGCACCGGACGGCGCCCGGGCGACGTAGTAGGAGTCGCCAGATTGGCCGTGCGAGTTGTAGACGCCGGGATCCGCGAGCGACCAGACGAACAGTGCGACCGCCGCGGTGACATTCGGATCGCCTGACTGTCCCCACTTCAGCCAGCACGTAGTTGAGCTGCGCGAGCTGCGGGCGGGAGATGGAGTCGAGCGAGGTGACCGTGGTCGGTCCGGAGGTCGGGCTGAACGGGATGTTGAGCCCGAGGTCGACGCAATAGGCCTGGCGGCCGTCGTCGGCGCGGTAGGCGCTAGGCGCAGGAAGCCGAGGCCGATGTCGTAGCCGGTGCCGTGGCTGCCGGCGTGCGCCGGCTGCGCCGCACCGAGCGCCGGTGTCAGCGCCAGCAGCAGGGCGACCAGCAGGAGCAGCAGCCGGCGGGCCGCTGTCCCGGGCGGTCGGGCCGCTCCCGCTTCGATCGTTGTAGTCATGCGCCCTCCTCGTGGCATCACGGAGGGCGGCCCGATGCCTGGCGAGCCAGCCCGAAGGGCAGAAATCGTCGGCGGTGCGCGAGCGGGTGATGGAGGTGGTGCGCAGCGCCTTCCGGCCGGAATTCCTCAACCGGCTCGACGAGATCCTGCTGTTCCACCGCCTGACGCGCGCGCAGATGACCGGCATCGTCGAGATCCAGCTGAAGCGGCTGGTCGAGATGCTGGCCGAGCGCAAGATCGCGATCGCGCTCGACGAGAAGGCCAAGACCTGGCTGGCCGATGCCGGTTACGACCCGGTCTATGGCGCCCGGCCGGCTGGGTGATCCAGCGCGAGCTGCAAAATCCGCTGGCCAATCTGCTGCTGGCGGTTGAG
>CAVPES010000039.1:0-12108 GCA_963703545.1 uncultured Actinomycetota bacterium | reverse complement strand
GACCCGGCGTCCCAGATCTCGAAGTGCAGGTGCGGGGCGGTGACCGTCCCCGTGTGCCCGACGAGACCCACGCCCTCGCCGACCACAACGGATTGACCGGCGACCAAGGGGCTCGAGTTGACCTGCATGTGCGCGTACATCGCCGAGATACCCAGAGACGGGTAGTCGATGATGATGTGGTACCCCAAGCCCCACCTGTCGTTGATGATCGCGCGGACCACACCGGGGCCGATCGACTGGATCGGGTATCCCTCACCCGGCGTGAAGTCCACGCCGAGGTGGTTCGACGAGCACCAGGCGCAGGGCGCCACCCGGGGGCCGAAGCCCGAGGTGATCGGTACCGTCGCGGCGAAGGGCCATTGGATGGAACCATTGGGGTTGTTCGTGTAACTGCCGATGGCACCCGCCCAGCGGTTCCGGACTCGGGGCACTGCCGCGGTGGCCGAGTAGCCGTCGCGGCCTGCAGCCGGCTCAGCCACCGAGGAGGATTCGTCCAGCGCCTGCGCGCCGACCTTCGCCGAGGTCAGCTCAGAACTGCTCACCGCCAGCGATGCGGCGTCTGCCGGAGTACCAGCGGTCGCCGGCAGGATCGACACCGCGGCGAGACCGGCGACGACGGTCATCACCAGAGCGCTGAAGGCGCTCGAGCCAAGCGACTTTCGCGACGGCCCGGCGAGGAAGGCGGTTCGGGCACCAGCACCCCGTCGACGTCCGCGGCGGCGCAGCGGACGCTCCCCCTGCACCGGAATAGGCAGCGGTCCGTTGAAGAACGCGTCCATCGGCGCTGCCACGACGGCGGCGATCTCCGGCTCGCTCAATACCGGCTGCCCGGCAACGGTGATCGGACCGGTTTCTCGCTCGATCTGGCGGAGTTGGCGACGGGTCAGTGCCGGGGACTTGGGGTCACGAGATTCGGGTACCTCGTTCTCACGCTCTGAATCAAGCGCTGTTCCGTGTTCAGTCAAAAACTTCTCTCCGGACCTCGCTGATACGGCGCCGGTAAGCGCCGCACGCCCCCTCGAATCTGCACCCGCCGGTGATGGCGGATTGCTAAATGCTACCCGCTGAACCTTCGAAAGCCCAAGTCACTCGAGCAAGTCACGTCAATAACCCAGTTCGACCAGCGCCTGCTGAAGGCGGACGGCCAGCGCCGCTGGGCCGACGACGATCCCGCTGGGTCCCGGACGCTGCTCGGTGATTCCGGAGACCCGAGCGCCCGCCTCGGCAGCGATCAGCGACCCCGCCGCAAGATCCCAGGGAGCCAGCTGGCCCTCGAAATACGCGTTGACGCGACCGACGGCAACGGCGGTCAGATCCAGGGCAGCAGAGCCCATTCGGCGGATGTCTCTGACCCGTCCGAGCAGTTGCGCGACGACCGCTCCCTGCTCCAGCCGACGAGCGGAACTGTAGGCGAAGCCCGTGGCGATGAGTGCCTGATCCAGTGTCGGTGCGGGCGGCAGTTCAAGCCTGCGACTGCCGAGGAATGCGCCCGCACCGGCAGCGGCCTGGTAGAGCTCACCACTCGCGGGATTCAGCACCACGCCCGCGAGCGCCGACCACGTCGACGGGTCCGGGTCACCCTCGACGACCGCGATGCTGACTGCGTAGTGCGGGATCCCGTACAGGTAGTTGACGGTGCCGTCGATGGGGTCGACGACCCAGGTCAGCCCGCTTCGGCCGCCATGGCCTCCGGACTCCTCGCCGAGAAAGCCATCGGCCGGGCGCAGGTCACTGAGCCGCCCGAGGATGAGTTCCTCGACCTCACGGTCTGCCGCAGTGACCACGTCCTCGAGCGACGACTTGCTCGCGGCGACACTGACACCCTCCGCGCGCCGACGTGCGGCGAGTGCACCCGCTTCGATCGCGATCTCGCGGGCGATCGCGAGCAGCTCGATGCCGTTGGAGTCCATGTGTCGACCGTAGCGGCCGTGCCCCGGAACCGGTAAGGCCCGACCGAAGTCGGGTCTTCCCGCGATGTGGCGAGTGAGGGATTCGAACCCCCGAAGTCTAAGACGGCTGATTTACAGTCAGATCCCTTTGGCCGCTTGGGTAACTCGCCATTGCGCTCCCGGCCACGTGTAATCACCTGTCCGGGCGCGCGGATCAAGAATACTCGGCGGGGGCCCCGACGGTGAAATCACGACCCGACCGGCCAAGCGGGATGAACTCCGGGCTCTGATCCGGCCGGGCGCGGCTCAGGCTCACTAGAATCGTCGCCATGGCGGATTCCTCATTTGACGTTGTGAGCAAAGTCGACAAGATGGAGGCGGACAACGCCCTGAATCAGGCACGGAAGGAGGTCGAGCAGCGATACGACTTCAAGAACGTCGGCGCTTCGATCGAGTGGAGCGGCGAGAAGGTGCTGATGAAGGCCAACACCGAGGAGCGGGTCAAAGCCGTGCTCGAGGTGTTCGAGTCCAAGCTGATCAAGCGCGGCATCAGTCTGCGCAGCCTCGACGCCGGTGAGCCATTCGCCTCGGGCAAGGAGTACCGAATCGAAGCGGGCCTGAAGAACGGCATCGCCCAGGACGACGCCAAGGTGATCAACAAGCTCATCCGCGACGAAGCCCCCAAGAGCGTCAAGAGCCAGATCCAGGGTGACGAACTGCGGGTCTCGTCCAAGAGCCGCGATGACCTGCAGGCGACGATGGCGCTGCTCAAGGGCGCCGATCTGGATGTCGCGCTCCAGTTCATCAACTTCCGCTGATCCGAGCCGCGGTGGACTCCATGACGATCAGCACCGTCGTCGTCGCCGGTGCCATCGTCCTCGACATCACCATTCGAGTGCTCGCGGTGATCTTCATCCCGATGAATCGCAAGCCGCAGACAGCCACCGCGTGGCTGCTCGCGATCTTCCTGATCCCCTATCTCGGCACCATCGTGTTTCTGGCGATCGGTCGCACCAAGCTGCCCCGGCGGCGGCGCGTCAAGCAGGACAAGGTCAACGAGATGATCCGGGACTCGACGGTGAACTCCCCCGCGATCGTCGAGCACCCCGGCGGGCCCGAGTGGTTGCCCAGCGTGGTGGCGCTGAACCGCAACCTCGGGGCGATGCCCCTGCTCGGCGGCAACAGCGCTGCCCTGCACGACAACTACGCGGAGGGCATCGCCGCGATGACCGCCGCCGTCGACGGCGCCCAGAGCTTCGCGCACGTCGAGTTCTACGTGCTCAACCTTGACGCCACCTCGAAAATGTTCTTCGACGCCATGGCCAGAGCGGTACAACGGGGGGTCACCGTTCGAGTACTGCTCGACCACATCGCGTCGATGCGGGTACCGCATTACCGGAGAACGATTCGCTACCTGACCGACCACGGGATCGACTGGCAACTGATGCTCCCCGTGCAACCGCTCAGGGGCAGGTACCAGCGCCTCGACCTGCGCAACCACCGCAAGTTGGTGGTGATCGACGGGCGCACCGCATTCACGGGCTCGCAGAACATGATCGACTCGACATACAACAAGAGGAAGAATCTCAGGCGCGGCTTGATCTGGAAGGACATGATGGTGCGCTTCGACGGCCCCATCGTCGCCGGCATCAATGCCCTCTTCCTCACCGACTGGTACACCGAGCGGGGTGAACTGCTGATCAGCGAGGACGAACCGCTGGGCTCCGGCGCAGCCTACGGGGATCTCGAGGCGCAGGTGGTCCCGAGCGGCCCGGGCTTCGAAGGGGAGAACAACCTCCGACTGTTCAATGCGCTGCTCTACAACGCCACCGAGCAGATCATCATCTCCAGTCCCTACTTCGTCCCCGATGATTCAATGCTCTACGCCATCACCACCGCAGCGCAGCGCGGCCTGCGCGTCGAGCTCTTCGTCTCGGAGATCGGCGACCAGTTCATGGTCTATCACGCCCAGCGCAGCTACTACGAGGCGCTGCTGCGGGCGGGGGTCATCATCTGGCTCTACCGGGCACCCACCGTACTGCACGCCAAGCACTTCACGATCGATGATGAGGTCGCCGTAGTCGGCTCCAGCAACATGGACATGCGCTCATTCACGCTCAATCTGGAGATCTCGGTGATGGTGCACAGCAAGTCCTTCGTCGAGGAACTGCGTCGGGTGGAACAGAGCTACCGCGAGCACAGCCGCGAGTTGAGCCTGGAGGAATGGCTGAGACGACCGCTGCTGAGCATCGTGCTGGACAACATCATGCGCCTGACCGCCGGTCTGCAGTAGTTCTGCAGCCCGGATCGCCTAATCCCCGCGCGAGATGCCCACCATCTCGTCGCGCGGCACGACCTTGATCCTGGTGCGCCCCGCCGCCTCGCCGAGCCCCAGCTCGTGCTGATCAAGGCGATGCCAGCCCGCAATCGTCGTGTAGTGAACGCCCCGTGATTCGAGCAGTGCCGTGACGGCGCCTTCCTCGGGATGCGCCGGCGTCCACCAACTCGCCCGATCATCGATCAAATGGCCGATCGTCTCCATCGCGTCGCTCTTGGTGTGACCGATCAGGCCGACCGGGCCCCTCTTGATCCAGCCGGTCACGTAGACGCCGGGCAGGAAGTCGTGAGCGTGCGAATCATCGACTGCCGGCTGCAGCACTCGGCCCTCGATGTTGGGGATGACCCCGCGGTACTCGTCGAAGGGGATCTCGTCGAGCGGCGACCCGAAGTAGCCAACGGCCCGGTAGATCGCCTGGATCGACAATTCGCGGATCTCGCCGGTACCCCGGACGCCCCCCTCGCCATCGGGCTCACTGCGTTCCCAGCGGAAACCGGTGACCCGGCCGGATTCGCCGACCACCTCGAGCGGCTTGGCGTAGAAATGCAAGTGCAGGCGCCGGCTTGCGGCACCGATCTCGCGGCTGCGCCACTGGTTGAGGACCCGATCGATCACCATCACTTGCTTGTTGTCGGCGATCACGCCGCGTGACGCCTCGTCGTAGTCGAAGTCCTCGTCGTACAGCACGATGTCGACATCCCTCAGTTCGCCGAGTTCGCGCAGCTCCAAGGGGGTGAATTTGACCTGGGCGGGCCCACGTCGGCCGAAGACATGCACGTCCGTGACGGGGTTCCGTCTCAGCCCCTGGTACACGTTCTCGGGGATCTCAGTCGGCAGTAGATCATCGGCGTGCTTGACCAGCATGCGGGCAATATCGAGGGCGACGTTGCCGTTGCCGATCACCGCGATCTCGCGAGCCTCCAGCGGCCAATCGCGGCCGACGTCCGGGTGCCCGTCGAACCAACTGACGAATTCGGCCGCACCGAAACTGCCGTCGAGTTCGATCCCGGGAATGTCCAGATCGGCGTCTCGGACGGCCCCGGTGGCAAAGAGCACCGCGTGATAGTGCTGCCGGAGGTCCTCGAGAGTGACATCCCGGCCGTAGCGCACGTTGCCGAAGAAACGGATACCGCTCTGGTCCAGCACGTCCCGCAGCGCCGTGATGATGCCCTTGATCCGCGGGTGGTCGGGTGCGACGCCATAGCGCACGAGGCCGTACGGAGCGGGCAGTTGCTCGAATATGTCAATCGAGACATCGAAGTCGCGCTCGGCCTTGCGCAGGATGTCCGAGGCGTAGATGCCGGCCGGTCCGGCGCCGACGACGGCGAGTCGCAGGGTGGTCATCAGTGTGTTCCCCGTCTCCCGTCAGCGACTTCGCTCGACCATGGCGTCCGCGAACCGGACCAGCGCCTTCTTGACGTGGCCGGCGGGCAGCACGTCAATCGCGGCGACCGCGTCGGCTGCCCACTGGTGCGCCAGTGCCAGAGTCTCGGTCGTGACGGGGTGATCACGCAATTCGGCCATCGCCAGCAGCAGATCGGCGCGTTCGGCCGGATCGGCGTCGGCGCCGGCATCCCGCCGGAGGCGATCCAACAGCTCACGGGCCTTGCCGTCCGTCTTGGCGAGGCGAGCCAGCTTGAGCGCGGGCATGGTCGGCACACCCGCGAGCAGGTCCGTCCCGGGCGTCTTCCCGGTTTTCTCCGGCATGGGCGAGAGATCGATGACATCGTCGATGAGCTGGAAAGCGATTCCAATGCTCTCGCCGTAGGTCTGCAACGGCTGCTCGTACTCCTTTGGGGCATTGGAGAACACCAGCCCCATCTGCGCGGCCGCCGCGATAAGCGATCCGGTCTTGTCGGCAAGCACGCTCAGGTAGTGCTCAATGGGGTCCTCATCGGGTCGGGGACCGATCGTCTCGCGCAGCTGGCCGAGGACGAGGCGTTCGAAGGTCTCCGCCTGGATGGCCAGCGCCGCACCGCCCTGCCGGCTGATGATCGAACTGGCCCTGGCGAAGAGCAGGTCCCCGGTCAGGATCGCGACGGAATTCCCCCAGATTCCGTGTGCGCTCTGCACTCCGCGGCGCCGCGGCGCCTCGTCCATCACGTCATCGTGGTACAGCGTCGCCAGATGGATGATCTCCAGCGCCTTGGCTGCCTCGATCGCCGCGGGGGTATTGCCGTCGCCCAGTTGAGCCGTCAGCAGCAGCAGTGCGGGACGAAGGCGCTTGCCGCCGGCTTCGGCAAGATACCGGCCAGCGGTGTCGGCCAGCTCATCGCCGAAAGTCAATTCGGCACGCAGGCCATCCTCGACCTGCCGGACGCCCTGCTCGATCGACGCGATGAAGGCCCGCTCCCCGGGTGTGGCGAAATACCGGCGACTGAGTCCCAGCGCTTCGACAAACTGTCGTGGCTTGGAATTCGTCTGGAGCGGGCTGGTCACGGTGATTCAGTCTAGCAACGGTGCCCCGGGAGGCCGCGGGGCTAAGCTGAGGGCGCAACCCCTCGCGTAATGAGAGCCGTGTACGAGCACACCCCCACTCCCCGCCTCACGGTCGTGACCACTCCGATCGACACCGGTGCCCGCCTGATCGATCTGGCCGAGCCGACCCAGCCGCTGCTCTGGCAGCGTCGTTCAGATGGCATGGTCGGTATCGGCGAGGCGATCCGCCTCGAGTTCCGCGGCGAGCGCCGATTCGATGATGCCGCCGCTGCCTGGCGGGAACTCTGTGGGGCTGCCCGGATCGAGGATCGGGTCGGGGTTCCGGGAAGCGGGCTGATCGCCTTCGGCGCTTTCGCCTTCGCAGCGCAGTCAGAACTCACCAGCGTGCTGATCGTTCCCCGCATGGTGGTCGGTCGGCGCGCCGGAACACGATGGCTGACCACCGTGACCGTGGGCGCGGAAGCAGCTTCCGCCGCCGAGTTTCCGAAGACAGCGCCGACGGGAATCGACCCTGAACTGGTCTTCGAGTCCGGTTCGCTGACGCGCGAAGGATACCTCGCTGCCGTAGAGAACGCTCGCCGCCGAATCAGTCTTGGGCCGCTGCAGAAGGTGGTCGTCGCCCGCGACCTGCGAGGCCGACTGCCACTCGGCGCCGACCTGCGGGCACCGCTTTCGGAGCTCGCGCTCGGTTACCCCGACTGCTGGACCTTCGCGGTCGACGGACTCATCGGTTCGAGCCCCGAGACGCTGGTCCGCGTCGACCGCGGCGAGGTCAGTGCCCGGGTGCTGGCCGGCAGCATGGCGCGCGGGGCCGACGCCGAGCGCGATGAGGAGGCGGCGCTGGCGCTGGCCACGTCCAGCAAGGATCAGGACGAGCACCGGTTCGCGCTGATGAGCGTCGTGGCGGCTCTGGCACCGTACAGTTCGGATCTGGCTGCCAGTGACCTGCCGTTCGCGCTCAAGCTGCCGAACCTCTGGCACCTGGCCAGCGACGTGCACGGTGATCTCGACGGGCACGCCGGCGCCCTCGATCTGATCGGTGCACTGCACCCGACCGCGGCGGTCGCGGGCTTTCCAACGGCACTCGCGCTCGCCACCATCGCGGAACTCGAACCCTTTGATCGCGGTCGCTACGCCGGACCGGTCGGCTGGGTCGGCGCTGACGGCGACGGCGAGTGGGCCGTTGCCCTGCGCTGCGCCCAGCTCGAGCGCGGCGGCGCGCTCACCGCCTACGCGGGCGCGGGCATCGTCGCGGGATCGCGCGCCGACCGTGAGCTGGCCGAGACGACCCTCAAATTCCGCCCCATCACCGAAGCCTTCGGCCTCGCCCCCTGACCCCACCTGAGTCGCGGACTTCGGGGGTTTTCGGCGCCAGGAACCGACCGATTTGGGACAAGAGTCCGCAACTGAAGTGGGGAGGGCTGAGGGCAGTCAGCGGGGAAGGGGGATTTCGATGAGGGTGGGAGCGACGGTGGGAGCGGTGAGCACCTGCTCGAGTTCTCCCCGGGTGCCGGCACGGCGATAGTGCCAGCCGTAGGCGGCGGCGAGGGCCGCGAAGTCGACCGCCTGCGGCGTGTAGAGCACCCGGTCGATGTCCGCATGGTCGGCGGTCTCGGTTACCTCGAGGGTGTCGAAGATCGTGCCGCCGCCGTCGTTCCCGACGATCACCTGGATCCGGGGTGAGCTCCCTGGCGGCAGCTGCAGGGCACCGCTGTCGTGCAGCGCAGTGAGGTCCCCCAGCAGCACTCTGGTGATTCCGGCGGCACCGGAGTTCTCGGGGCGCTGGCTCTCGAGAGCGACTCCGAGGGCGGTGGCGATCGTGCCGTCGATCCCGGCCAAGCCCCTGTTCGCATGCACCGTGATGCGCTTTCCGGGTACCCGATCGTCGGCGACCCTGATCAGCCGGGAGGAGCCGAGCACCAGTCGATCATGCGGCCAGCTCAGCCGCCAGACGGCATCGACCAGATCCTCGCGGGTGACGGCGGCACGGCTGACCGCGAGCTCTGCGCGGGCGTACTGCGACCTCTGCGCCGGCGTCTGCGGTTCCGTGGCGGCGCGCAGCCCGGGATCGTCCGGCTCCCGCAGTGCTCTGCCGGTGTGCACCCACCTGCCAAGCCAGGCCCGTGACTCGGGGTCGGCATCGACGGGACCGAGCACACGAACGCGGTCGACGATCGCGGCCGCGCGGCGGCCGGGGTTGTAGACGTCTGCAGTCGCCGAGCGGACGACGATCACCTCGACGGAGGCGGACTCCAGCAGGGCGGGCACCTGACGGCTGAGCGTCGGATGCCCGAAGACGATCGCGCGACGCACCGCACCGCCGAAATCAACGTCGTCCAGCAGAGTCCGATAGGCCGCGACAAGCGCCGGCCCGAAGCGGGCACCACTGGACACTTCCGCAATCAGGGGCGCACCCAGCTCACGAGCGGTCTGCTCGGCGATCGGTCCGGCGTCCGCCCCCGCGATAACGACGGTGCCGATCAAAGGGATGAGATCCAACACCGTCGGCTCGGCGGCAGCCGGCGGCACCTCAGTCGGCGGCGGCGGCGCTTCGAACGCCTCGCCGGAGAGGGGCTCGCGGAAGGCGACGTTCAGATGGGCCGGACCGTGCCGCGCCCCCGACCACGCCCGGCGCGCGATCCGGATCGCCTGGTCGGCCGCCTGAACCGGGTCCTCGGCTACCGAGACATCATCCAGCCACCGCACGGCACCGGCGAAGATGCCCGCCTGGACCGTGGTCTGATTGACTCCGGTGCCGCGCACTTCCACAGGGCGGTCGGCGCTGAGCACGAGCAGCCCGACACCGGCGTGGTGCGCTTCGAGGACCGCGGGGTGCAGGTTCGCCACCGCAGTTCCGGAGGTCGTGATGACGGCCGCAGCCCGACCAGACTCCCGGCTGAGGCCCAGCGCGAGGAAACCCGCCACCCGCTCGTCGCTGCGGACATGCACCGTGAGGCTGCCCCTGCGCTCCAGCTCGACCGCCGCGAGCGCGAGCGCCTGCGACCGCGAGCCGGGTGCGATCACCACCTGCCGCAGCCCGTTCCGAGCGAGCTCGGCCAGGAGGTTCAATGCCCAGGTGCTCGCCGGGTTGGCGGTCATGCCCCGCGATCGGAGCCGTGATCAGCTCCGGAGTCATCGCTCTTGTCCGACGGGGAATCGGGGTCGTCGTGCTCGGAGAGCTGCTCTTCGAGCAATCGAATTCTCTCGTCCTGAGCGTGAGCGCGTTCGATCCGGCGCAGGAAATCGGGATCGTCGTCCGGGGCGACCGAACGCCGCGCGACCGACTCGACGCTGCCGCTGCCTCTGCGGGAGACCACCAGCCAGAGGACGGCACCGACCACCGGGACCAGCACGACGATGAGAACCCAGAGCAGCGGGGGCACCGCGCGCCTCGAGTCTCGGTCACTGCGCAGTACGTCGACGAGCGCGTAGATCATCAGACCGACAACGACTGCGATCACCAGCCCGGTCAACACAACGCGCATGAGTCCACTGTATGCCAGTCGCAGCGGGTTGTTGCCGGCCCCGGAAACTCCCAGCCAACTGCGATCTAGACTGGCTGGGTGAAACCTTGGCGCTCCATCCTGCTCTACTCGCTGCTGCGCCTCGCCGTGTTCGCTGTGCCGCTGACGCTGCTGGTGATCATCGGCACCCCGCTGGGACTGCCATTCTGGGCAGCGGCGCTCTGGGCAGCGCTGATCGGGATCGCGTTGTCGCTGCTGGTGCTCGGCCGGTTCCGCGACCCGGTCTCGGAACGCCTGTACCAGGCCAGACAGGTCACCGCCTCGTCGACCAAGGATGCGGAGAGCGATCTGGAGAACAGCCTGCTCGATCAGCAGGAGGGGGACCGGTCCCCGGCCTCCGGCAGCGAAGACAGCTAGCCTCGCGGGTCGCTGACCTCGCCAGTCGCTGTGACGCTGTACCGGGCGACAGCGGTCAGGACCGGATCAGGATCTGCAGGGAGTACTCATGAACGATGCTGCCATCCTTCAGACTGTTGTCGAAGGCGACGAGATCGTACATCCCGGTGGCCAGGTCCATCGGTAGCGCCAATGCGGCGCTCCAGTCCGACTCCTCGTCGCCGCGTGCCGCCATCACGGCCTGCTCCAGCACTGCGACACCGGAATCGTTGCGCAACTCGATGCTGAACTGGGCCTCGGGCACCAGGGCCCTGCCCGTCACAGTCAACGTCCGGCCTGGCGCCAGCACTGCCCCGCAGGCGGGTGACGTGATGAAGATCGCCGGCCGCTGCGTCGAAACGGTGATCGTGCGCTCGACGAGGTTCACGATGGACCCGTCCTTCGCGCTGAACTCGTAGGCGCGCAGTGTCACCGGCATCTCGGTGGCCGGCGGCGGGAACGCGAGGGTCGTCTGCCAGGTGCCGACGACACCCATCCCAGCGGTGGCCATGATGTTGCGCACGCAGAGCGTCTCGCCGCTCTCGGCCACGGCATCGACGGTGAGCGCCGCTTCGAAGGTGTTGGCGGATCCGCTCGCCGTGACGGGCGTGGCGACGATCGCCCCTGCCGCGGGACTGCCGATGGTGATCAGCGGCGTCGACGACGTCGGAGTCGGGCTGACGGTTGCGGTCGTGGACGGCGACGCAGTCGGCGACCCGCCGTCATCCGGTGCGCAAGCGGTCACCAGCGGCAGCAGAACAGCGAGGCATGCCGCGAGGCTGACCGCCTTGGCTGCAAGCATGCCGCGCCCCTCTCCCGATGCGATCAGCGTAGCGCCAACTCGCCGGGTCCTGCAGGCCGATTCTCGGCAGGCTGGTGCCGGGCGACTAGAGGGCGAGAGCCGCAGCCAGAACGGCCGCGTAGGCAAGCGAATTGATCGCCACCAACTGCAGCACCAGAATCAACTCCCGCGACGTTCTCGCCGTCAATGCGATCAGCCCCGCAGCCGCAGAGATCAGCAGCGTGAGCCAGATCAGCTGTACTCCCGGGTAGGCGGCCATGGATGTCCAAGTGCCGCGGTAGCCATGGGATGGGAATCCACTCGTCGTCCGGGAACGGGTCGGGTCGCGGAGGATCGGACGGCTCGTCCTCCGGCGGGATCTCGATGAAGACCTCGCGCCGACGTGCGATTCCGCGGTGGGCGTTCGGGTAGGCGCCGTAGTAGTGCCTCCTGATGTAAATACCGCGGCGCGGAGATGAAGGCCGCGACCAGGATATGGCAGTGGGGATTGAAGCCGAGAAGGTCGCCAAAGGTCCGGATGGCGATGGCGGCGCCGGGAATCGGGTTCCTTTCGGGTGTGACCTCTTGCAGGAGAACGCTAAACCGAAGTTCCCGCTGACCTTCGAGCATTCCTGATGCGAAAACTCTTTGCATGTCGGCTTTATCGGGCCGGAAAGGCGAAAAAACTTCCTCCATAATGTAGTCACTAATAATGCTTGACATCTTTTGTGGGATAGGCTATAAACTAGCCATGGCACGGCG
>CAVPES010000038.1:0-18537 GCA_963703545.1 uncultured Actinomycetota bacterium | reverse complement strand
GCGGTGGCGCCGGCGCCTCCGCTGTCATCGCTCTACCGCACGAACTTGCACGGGTCGGCCGAGGGTGCGCCCCAGAGCGCCCTCGAGTCGGCCCAGGAAGACCCACCAGCCGTCGGCGACCTCGTTCGTAGAGCGATGACGAATCCCGAACGCAAGGCCGCCCGCAGTGAATGCGAAACGCCACCACAGCGGGTAGTGCCAGCGCGCCACCAGCCGCCCGAGCCCGCGTCCGTACGCCCGGAGCTTGTGCCGCCGCTCGGCTCGGCTCAGCCCGTGCGCATCGGCAATCCCTCCCACCGAGACCGCTGCCGGTTGCCAGGCGAATTCGTCCACCATGCCCGCACTTCGCATCTTGAGCAGTAAATCGGTGGCCTCACCCGCTTGCCATGGGGTGGCAGCCCCGGTCCCGATGCTTGGGTCGAAGCCGCCGACAGCTTCGAATGCGTATCGACGCACGAGAATCCCCATCTCGATCGCGCTCCACACGTTCCAGCGGTCCAGCGCCGCACCCGCATCTGGCAAGGTGAACTTCGGCCCGTGCTCGTCGACTACGGTAAGAGCGCCGATGCTGAAATCGTCGGGCAGGGAGCGCAATCGTTCCACGGTACCCGCTGGGTACCACGTCGTGTCGTTGGGGAAGTTGAGCAGGTAGTTGATGTCGGGAGGCAGGGCCGCGACCCCGGTGTTGCGCGCAATGGCAGCACCTGGAGGCGAGCCCACGATCACGATAGGGAAGCTGTCGTCGCGAAACTCAGCGACCAGTCGTTCGACCGCGACACGGTCGCCTTGGGTGACCACGATGAGTCGATCGTCTGCCGTCAGCCGGCCCCGCAGCGAGTCGAAGAGGCGGCGCAGGCTGTCGACGCGCCCAAGCGTTGCCACCACGAGTCCGAGTTTCACGATGTCTACATTCTGTACGATGAAGTGCTGGTACACACAACGACGGGACCACTACTGCACATGACGTCCACGGACACAGTTGAGCTTTCGATCGTGATGCCGTGCCTCAACGAAGCGGAGACGCTCGCCGTTTGCATCGACAATGCCCGCGGCTACCTGATCCGCAGCGGGGTTGACGGTGAGATCATCATCGCCGACAACGGCAGCACCGACGGCTCCCAGCAGATCGCCCTTGACCGGGGCGCGCGCGTGGTGGACGTGCCGGCGAAGGGCTATGGCAGCGCGCTGATGGGTGGCATCGAGTCGGCACGCGGCACGTTTGTCATCATGGGTGATGCCGATGACAGTTACGACTTCGAGAACCTCGACCCATTCGTCGAGCGTCTGCGCGCGGGCGATCAGCTTGTCATGGGCAACCGCTTTCGCGGTGGGATCGAGCCCGGTGCGATGCCGCCGCTGCACAAGTACCTCGGCAACCCTGTCCTGTCATGGATCGGCCGGGTACTTTTCCGCTCCCCCATCAAGGACTTCCATTGCGGTCTCCGTGGCTTCAATCGGCAGGACATCCTCGACCTGCACCTGAAGACCACGGGAATGGAGTTTGCCAGTGAGATCGTCGTCAAGTCAACGCTCGGGGGCCTGCGGGTGAGCGAGGTGCCGACAACGCTCAGAAAAGATGGCCGCAGCCGGCCTCCGCATCTCCGCAGCTGGCGCGACGGCTGGCGCCACTTGCGTTTCCTGCTCATCTTCAGTCCGCGATGGCTCTTCCTCATCCCCGGGCTCGCCGCATTCGCAGTCGGTATCGTCGGTGCGCTCGTCCCTGCCGTGGTTCCCGCCGGCAACTCGGCGGTTGGTGTGAATTCCCAGCTGTACCTCGCCGCCCTCGCCGTCGTCGGCAATCAGGCTGTGCTCTTCGCGCTGCTCACCAAGATCTACGCGCAACACGAAGGTTTCAACATTCCGCGGAGTCGCAACTTCGACCGCCTCCAGAAGCAAATCAGCCTCGAGAGCGGCGCTCTCGCGGGTCTGGCTGTGTTCCTGGTCGGCATGGTGATCGCGATTGTGCAGCTGATCGGATGGGCTGGCGGCGGATTCGGTGCCCTCGACCCGGTTCAAACGTTGCGGTTCGGCATTCCGTCGGCTCTATTCATGATGCTGGGCGCGCAGACGATCATGAACGGGCTGTTCCTTGGCGTTCTGGATGTGGGACTCACACGCGCCTGACCCGCTTGTCCTGCGTCACCCCAGCGCCTGCCGCCAGCTCAGCTCCTTCGACGCCCGCACCGTCGCCACCACGAACAGCAGCCAGCCCCAGTCGGCGATCAGCACGCTCTCGGCGGCTGACGCGAACACCAGGATGACCAGGGTCAGCGCCGGCCACAGGTAGACGACGCTGCGCCGGTCCGAGGCGAGCAGCCACGACCTCACCAGCGCCAGCACGACTAGGCCGAGGAAGATCGCCAGACCCACGATGCCGAGCTGCAGGTAGACGTCCACATAGGCGCTGAGCGCCGTTTCGTAGGTTCGACTGCCCGCCTGCCCGATGGCAGTGAACGGTGCGATGTCCCTGTCCCAGCTGCCGATCCACCCCCAGCCCTGCAGGGGGTTGATCGCGGCGAACTGGAAGACCTGCCTCCACAAGGAGTACCGGTACTCGAATTCGGTGCCGGCGTTCAGCAGCAGGATGATCCGGGTCCGGAGCAGCCAGGCCAGCGCCAGGCCGATCACGGCCAGCAGCAGCAGGCTGAACTGCCAGAACCGTCGCTGCTCGGCCGGGATCCGGCGCAGCCCGATCAGGGCCAGGGCGGCGAGTGCCGCGATGACCGCGACCGAGGTGGCGACGGGGGAGCGGGTGAAGCCCAGCACCGCGACCGCGCCGATGATGGAGGCGATGGCGAGTTCTCGCCGGACGGATTTGGTCGCCCACTCGATCGCGAAGGTCACCAGGGCGATCAGGGCGACGACCCCGAGCTGGTTGCGGATGCCGAGCAGCCCCTGGATCGGGCCGCCCTGACCGAGGTTGCCCTGGATGCCGAGCAGCCGGAACGGGCTGTCGAGCAGGATCCCGGTGACCAGTTCGATCAGCAGCGACCCGGCCAGGACCACTCGCAGCACATCACCGACGGCGCGGACTATCTGGATGGCGTCCCGGACCAGGGCGATGTAGACCCCGAGGAAGCCGTAGCCGATCAGCGGGAACAGGCCGGCCAGGGTCGCCCAGTTGTAGTTGGACCAGATCATGCTGAGCGTGCCCCAGGCCACGAAGGCCATCAGCGAGATCGGCAGCAGCCCCCGCCACTCAAGCTGGTCCCGGCGGCCGGCCAGTGACAGCGCCGCGAGCACGGCGAGGGTGCCGATCATGGCGTCCAGCCCCGCGGGTCCGATCAGGCGACCGATCGTCAGTGACAGGAATGCGCAGCCGATGATCGTCAGGGACAGCGCCGAGGAGAACGGTGCGGCGCCCAGCGTCGTCAGCACCGCTCTCGGCAGCACCGGCCCTTCGGAGCGGGTCACCGATCCGCCTCAGTCCTGGCGCACGGAGAGCTCGGATTCGTAGTCGCGGGTCCTGAGCTTGATCGCGAAGACCAGCAGCAGCGGCAGCGCGCCCTCCATCAGCAGCCGGCTGTCCGAGAAACTCAGCACGAGCAGCACCGTGGTCACCAGCAGCGGCAGCAGCTGCAGGGCGGAGTACGGTGCCCATTCCGCGGGCCCCAGCGGTGCCCGGTCCACGGCGAGCCACCAGGAGTGCACCACGATCCCGAGCATGAGGAATCCGAACACGATCACGCCGATGATGCCCAGCTGCAGGTACAGGTCCAGCCAGGTGTTGTGCGCGTGCAGCTGTCCGACGCCGTTGCGCACCACCAGGCTGCCGAGCGGTTCGACCCACGGTATCCAGTAGCCGATCCAGCCCCAACCGGCGACCGGGCGCTGCTGCGCCAGCTCGAGCACCGTGCCCCAGATCTCGGTGCGGCCGGTCAGGTCGCTGCTCTTGCCGAGCAGCTGCAGCACCGTCGCCCGTTGGCTGAGTCCGAGCAGCAGCACCCCGGCGCCGACGACCAGGCCGCCGAGAGTGATTCTCCAGCGCTGCGGGACCGCTGCGCGACGCACCAGCACGGCCAGCACCAGCACGCCCGCGGCTGCGATCAGGGCGAGGGTCATGGTGCTCGATCGGGTCAGCAGGGTGACCAGCACCGCCGCCGCCAGACCGGCGATCGGTGCGCGCTTCGCGCCGCGATCGCCGATCTGGATCGCGAACACGATCACGGCGATCGCGGCGGCGATCGCGAGCATGCCGGAATTGCCGAGCACTCCCTGGATCGGTCCGCCCGAGAACAGCAGGTTGCGGGACCACATCGCCAGCAGGGGAGGATCCTCGCCCAAGGCCGTCCAGAACGGCAGCACGGGGGAGCGCACCACCACCGCGACCCAGAGTTCGAAGGCGAGGCTCAGCCAGAGGACCAGGTGCAGGGTGGCGCCGAGCGCGTCGAGCAGCTCCCGCCAGCTGAGGGTCAAGGCCAGATACAGCGAGAGCACGCAGATCATGGCCAGGCGGCCGAGTCCGAGCGCCGTGCCGACCGGATACGCCGACCAGATCAGCGACAGCGCGGCAAGGCCGATGAAGGCGAGCGCGGAGATCGGCAGGTGCCGCAGCACGATCCGACGCCGGCTGCGGACCAGCAGGACCACGGCGATGACCGAGGCGGCGACGGCGAGGCCGCCCAGCCCAGCCCAGCCCAGCAGGTTCAGCCAGGCCTCGCCGGCGAGGCCCATGCTGAGGATGAGGATGCTCAGCGCCCGGTTGCCGCGCGACGGACCAGGGGGAGTCATGATCCCAAGGTTAGACGAAAGCCGACTTGCCGGTGATGGCGCGGCCGACGATCAGTGTGTTCATCTCCCGGGTGCCCTCGTAGCTGTAGATGGCCTCCGCATCCGCGAAGAACCGGGCCACGTCGTGCTCCAGCAGGATCCCGTTGCCGCCCATCGACTCGCGTGCCCAGGCGACGGTCTCGCGCATCCGGGAGGTCGTGAACGCCTTGGCCAGAGCCGAGTGCGCGTCCGTCTGCTCCCCGGAGTCGAACAGTTCGGAAACCCGGATCGCCATGCCGATCGAGGCGGTGATGTTGCCGAGGCTCTTCACCAGCAGGTCCTGCACCAGCTGGTGGGCGCCGATCACCTTGCCGAACTGGACCCGCTCCTTGGCGTAGCTGAGTGCCGCCTCGTAGGCGCCGATCGAGATGCCCGACGCGAGCCAGGCGACCTCTGCGCGGGACTGCCGCAGCACTGCCGCGGTGTCCCGGAAGGTGTTGGCCCCCTGCAGGCGAAGCCGCTCGGGGACCACCACGTCCTGCAGCACGATGTCAGCGTTCTGCACGGTGCGCAGAGCCTGCTTGCCTTCGATTCTCGTCGCCGAGTAGCCCGGTGTCGAGGTGGGCACGATGAATCCCTTGACCTCGCCGTCGTGCTCGCTCTTGGCCCAGGTCACGACGATGTCGCTGAAGGTGCCGTTGCCGATCCAGCGCTTCTCGCCGTTCAGGATCCAGTTGTCGCCGTCGCGGCGCGCCGTGGTGCGCATGCCCCGCGCGGTGTCGGAGCCGCTGAGCGGTTCGGTCATGCCGAAGGAGGCGACCAGCTGACCGCGGGCGAGGCCCGGCAGCCATTCAGCCCGCTGCTCCGGGGAACCGCAGCGGCTGATCGCCGCCATCGCGAGCCCGTTGTGCACGCCGACGAAGGTGCCGAGGCTCGCGTCGATCCGCGCCACCTCCAGAGCGACCCAGCCCCGGAACACCGCGGAGTTCTCGAAGGGACGGGTCTGCTCCCACGCGAAACTGAAGACACCGAGATCCGCCAGTCCCCCGATCACCTGGTGCGGGAACTCGGCGCGATCCCAATGGTCGTTGACGAGCGGCTTGACCTCGGTCTCCAGGTAGGCGCGGAGGGCGGTGATCGACTCCCGCTCGCGGGGGCTGAGCAGGCTCTCGTATCCGTAGAAGTCGCTTGTCAGGGGTGCAAAGGTCATGCCGGTACCGGGTGCTACTTTCCGTCGGGGTTGCTGGGTGGGGCGTCGAGCAGAGCCAGGTCGGCGTCGACCATCGCGGTGACGATCTGCTCGAAGGTCCTGGTCGGCGCCCAGCCGAGGACATCCCGAGCCTTGCTGGCATCGCCGCGTTGCTCGACAGGGTCACTGGGACGGCCGAAGGCGGGGTTGCTGGTGACCAGTGACTGCCAGTCGTCGATGCCGACGTGGCGGAATGCGGTGTCGACGAAGTCGTGGACCGAGTGGGTCACCCCGGAGGCGATCACGTAGTCGTCGCCGTGCTCCGCTGCCGCGGCCAGGGTCATGGCGTTGACGTAGTCGGGTGCCCAACCCCAGTCCCGGCGGGCGGCCAGGTTCCCCAGTTCCAGAGAGGTCTGGCGGCCACGGGAGATCCGAGCCACGCCCGCCGTGATCTTGCGCGTGACGAATGTCTCGGGGCGAAGCGGCGACTCGTGGTTGAACAGGATGCAGCTGCTGGCGTGCACACCCAGTGCCCGGTAGACGCCGACCATGTGATGCCCGAATGCCTTGGCGGCACCATACGGGGATGTCGGCGCGATCGGCGTGGATTCGCTCTGCGGCGACGACGCCGCCTGCCCGAAGAGTTCGGCGCTCGACGCCTGGACCACCCGGGTCGACGTTCCCTGCTCTTCCTTGATCTTCCAGACGGTGTCCAGAATGCTCACGATCGGCATCGCGTTCACCAGGGCGGCCGGCACGGGTGTCAGCCACGACTGCATGACTGAACTCATCGCGGCGAGATTGTAGATCTCGTCCGGACGCACGCGCCGGATCAGACCCGCCAGCGCCTCGCCGTCGGTGAGATCGAGCTGGTGGACGGTGAGCAGGGGGTGCTGCAGGGGAGTGTCGTCGTTGACCGCCGACGAGCGGACGATGCCATGAACCTCGACGTCCGCCGCCAGCAGGGATTGAGCCAGATACGTCCCATCCTGACCGGAGATACCCGTGATCAATGCCCGGCGCAATGGGTCATCTCCCGGCGCGCAGCTTCTGATCGGCGAGGTCTGATTCGACCATCATCGACACCAGTGTCGGGAAGTCGACTCTCGGGCTCCAGCCCAGCTTCGTGCGCGCTTTGGTCGAATCACCGATCAGCAGGTCCACCTCGGCCGGCCTCATGAACCGCTGATCCGTCGTCACCAGATGAGCCCAGTCGCTGATGCCGACGACTCTGAAGGCGAGGTCGAGAAACTCACGAATCTCATGGGTCTCGTCGGTGGAGATCACGTAGTCGTCGGCGACGTCCTGCTGCAGCATCAGCCACATGGCCTCGACGTAGTCACCGGCAAAGCCCCAGTCGCGGCGCGCGTCCAGGTTGCCGAGGGCGAGCGAATCCTGCAGGCCCAGCGAGATCCGGGTGACCGCCTGACTGATCTTGCGGGTCACGAACTCCGGGCCGCGACGGGGTGACTCGTGGTTGAAGAGGATGCCCGAGGAAGCATGCATCCCGTAGGACTCGCGATAGTTGACGGTCATGTGGTGACCGAAGGCCTTCGCCACTCCGTAGGGCGACCGCGGCCAGAACCGGGTCTCCTCCGTCTGGGGCACCTGCTGCACCTTGCCGAACATCTCCGAACTCGAGGCCTGGTAGAACCGGACGGCATCCGGCGTGTCACCCGAATAGAGCCGAACGGCCTCGAGGGCGTTCAGGACGCCCTTGGCGGTCACCTCGGTGGTCAGATGCGCGTTCTCCCATGAATAGGCGACGAATGAGATGGCGCCGAGGTTGTAGAACTCGTCCGGCCGGGCGACGTCGATGGCCCGGATCAGGCTGGAGAGGTCCGTCAGGTCGCCCATCAGCAGGGTGACCTCGGGCAGCAGCGTCTCGACCAATTCGCGTTTGGGATTGTTCTGACCCCGCATCAGGCCGAACACCTGGTAGCCCTTGGCCACCAGCAGTTCGGCGAGGTAGAGGCCGTCCTGACCGGTGATTCCGGTGATGAGAGCGCGGGGCATGGTTGTGTCCTCTTCTCGTGCGCGGCTTGGGGCCTGAGCCTGACCGGATTTCCTCGGTGCGGGGGTACCCGCGGGGGCCGCTGCAAGTCTATTCTGTTCAGAGCCTCGACCCGCCGCCCCTTGCTCGGGCAGCGGCAGTTGGTAGTTTGGTCTCGGTCTCCTGACCGGATACCGCGACTCTCTGTCGCCGGGCGCCGATCCGGCTCCGCCACCGCCTCCCGTGCATCGATTGGATGTGTCCCTGCCCATGCTCCTCGGAATCAGCAACGAGCCCCGCCCGTACCACTGGGGTTCGCGAACCGCGATTGCCGAGCTGCTGGGCCGGGAGCCGTCCGCTGAGCCCGAGGCCGAACTCTGGCTGGGTGCCCACCCCGGCTCGCCCAGCCGGATTCTGGAGCCGTCGGCGGCGGGCGGTGCGGCCGACCTCGCCGAGTTGACCGCTCCGGATGGTTTGCCCTTCCTGCTGAAGATCCTCGCCGCCGATCGACCGCTGTCGCTGCAGGTGCACCCGAATCCCGAGCATGCCCGGGACGGCTACGAGGCGGAGAACACCGCCGGCATCGCCCTGGCCGACCCGAGGCGCAACTACAAGGATCCCCTGCACAAGCCCGAACTGATCATCGCCCTGAGTGACGAGTTCCGGGCCCTCGTCGGGTTCCGGGCGATCGAGGACACCCGTGCCCTGCTGATCGCACTGCTCTCGCTGGGCGCCGGGCGGCCGGACGCGCCGGAGCCTGCGGTCCTCGCACCCCTGGTCGCGCGCGTCACCGGTCCCGATCCGCTGGCCACGACCGTCCGCTGGCTGCTCGCCGGCGGCGAGGATGTCGCTGCTCTGGTCCCCGCCGTCGTCGCACTCGCGGCGCTCAGCACAGAGGACGCGCCGCATGCCGCCCAGTTCCGGCTGCTTGGCGAGCTGGCCGAGCTGTACCCGGCGGATCCCGGCATCGTGATCTCGTTGCTGCTCAACCATGTCGTGCTGCACGCCGGCGAGGCACTCTACCTTGCTGCCGGCAACATTCACTCGTACCTCTCGGGCGTCGGCGTGGAACTGATGGCATCCTCCGACAACGTGCTGCGCGGCGGGCTCACCAGCAAGCACGTCGACGTGCCCGAGCTGATGAGCGTGCTCGACGCGACGCCCACGGCCGTGCCGCTCCTGCCCGCTGTCGAGCTGGACCCCGGGGTGAGCGTGTTCCGGCCGCCGCTGCCGGACTTCCAGCTCTACCGGGTCGATCTGGATCCCGACAGCTCGCCGGAGGCGTCGGTGCCGCTGACCGGTCCCGCCATCGCGATCGTCACCACCGGTGTGATCGACGTGCTCGGCAAGGATCTGCCGATGCTGCTGCGCCGGGGCCAGGCCCTCTTCGCCACCGGCGACGAGACCAAGCTGAGCTTCCGCGGCGAGGGCACCCTGTTCCTGGCCACCGTCGGCGTTGCCGGGGCGGCGGCCTCGTAGACTGGGCCGCTGGAGGCAGGGATGGCGTGGTTGGTCACCGGCGGGGCCGGCTACATCGGCTCCCATGTCGTGCACGCCTTCCGGCAGGCGGGCATCCCGGTCGTGGTGATCGATGACCTCTCCTCCGGTTTCGCGGGTTTCGTGCCGCCCGATGTGCCGCTGTACCGCGGCAGCCTGCTCGACGCCGAGCTCGTGGGCAGGGCATTCGCCGAGCACCCCGTCACGGGAGTCGTGCACCTGGCCGGCTTCAAGTACGCCGGTGTCTCGGTCGAACGCCCCCTGCACACCTACCAGCAGAACGTCACCGCCACCGTCGCCCTGCTCACCGCCATGGCCGGCGCCGCAGTCGAGCGGATCGTCTTCTCCTCCAGTGCTGCCGTCTACGGCACTCCCACTGTCGACCTGGTCACGGAGGATACCCCGACCTCGCCGGAATCCCCGTACGGCCGGACCAAGCTGATCGGCGAATGGCTGATGAAGGACCAGGCGGCGGCCACGGGCCTGCGGCACACCAGCCTGCGCTACTTCAACGTCGTCGGTTCGGGCCAGCCGCAGCTCTACGACAGCAGCCCGCACAACCTCTTCCCGCTGGTCTTCGACGCGCTGCTGGCCGGGCGCACCCCGCGCGTCAACGGCGTCGACTACGCGACCCGGGACGGCAGCTGCGAGCGAGACTACGTGCACGTCACCGACATCGCCCGCGCTCACGTTGCGGCCGCGCGGGCGCTCGCGGGTGGCACGGCGCTCGAGCCGGTGTACAACCTCGGCAGCGGCACGGGGGCGACCGTGCTGGAGATCATGTCGACGGTGGCCGAGGTGACCGGGATCGATTTCACCCCCGAACTCGGGCCCCGGCGGCCGGGGGACCCGGACCGGATCGTCGCCAGCGGAGCGCTCGCGCAGCGCGACCTCGACTGGCGGATGCGCCATTCGCTGACCGAAATGGTCGCCAGCGCGTGGCAGGCGCGGCGACACGCCTGAAGCTCCGGACTCAGGAAACTCCCGATCCGTTCACAAGGGTTTAACATTTGCGACTTGACGCGGAGCTAACTACAACGGTGTAATTACTCTTAAGCGCAACGTCCGGAACGTCGCAGATGAGTCAGTGGGGAGCATGTGATATGGGAGTACCTGAGTATCGCGCCGGTGTCCCAGGGGATTGGTTCATCGATCCCGTCGACCTGGGAGTGCCCGGTGTACGCCGAGGCATTGTCGAGGAGAATCCGCTCGCATGGCAGTCGGATTCACTGTGCTCCCAGACCGACCCAGAAGCGTTCTTCCCGGAGAAGGGCGGCTCGACCCGCGACGCCAAGAAGATCTGCGCCAGTTGCGAGGTGCGTTCCCAGTGCTTGGACTACGCGCTCCAGAATGACGAGCGGTTCGGGATCTGGGGCGGCCTCTCCGAGCGGGAGCGGCGCAAGCTGCGCAAGCGCGCGGTCTGAGCGCGGCCTCGGTTTCCGCGGCACGCGGCCGGTTCTCCCACGTTGCGGCTGGATAGTACCTAGGTTGGAATGATGCGGCCGAGAGTTACAGCAATCCTCGTCGCCGGCAGCAGTCCCGCGCATATCGCGCGCACTCTCGAGGCGCTCGCCGCCCAGAACCGGCCACCGGATTCGCTGATCGGAGTCGATTCGGGTGCGGACTCGGCGGCTCGCGCCGCGCTCGCAGCGCGAGCGGCCGTGGTCGTCAGCCTCGAGGGGCCGACCACTTTCCCGCTTGCGGTCCAGAGCGCGCTTGCGGGGCTCGGGCCCGCGAAGACCGAGAACGAATGGCTGTGGCTGCTCGACCAGGATTCGGCACCGTTCCCGGACGCGCTCGCCCGCCTGGTCGAGGCGGTCGAAGTCTCGCCGTCGCTGGCGATCGCCGCGCCGAAGCGGATGCGCTGGGACCGGCCGGAGGTCATCCACCGCTTCGGCCAGACGGTGACCCGCCTCGGCCGCACGGTGGACCTGGTCCGTGATGAGCTTGACCAGGGGCAGCATGACGGCCTCAGCGACGTGCTGGCGGCGGACGCGCCGGGGATGCTGATCCGGCGCTCGGTTTTCGAGGCCGTCGGCGGTCTGGACCCCGCGCTGTCAAGCGTCGACGCCGGGCTCGATCTATCCATACGCACCCGGCTGCATGGTTCGCGCATCGCTCTCGTGCCCGCCGCCCGCGTCTCGAGTGACGATGCCGCCTCGACGCTGCGGCCACGCCGGGGCTTGTGGGGCGCGGCCCGTCGCGCGCAACTGCATCGGCGGATGGTCTACGCGCCGGCCGTCGCCGTTGCGCTGCACTGGCTCACCCTGATCCCGCTCGCGATCCTCCGGGCCATCGTGCACCTGGTGAGCAAGCGCCCCGAGCGGATCCCCGGGGAGTTCGGCGCGGCCTTCTCGGTCGCTTTCGCTTGGGTCTCGATCCGGGCCGCCCGGCGTCGCCTCGCCGCGGCCCGTCGGCTCGGCTGGGCCTCGATCGCGCCGCTGCGGCTGACCCGCGCGCAGTCGCGGCAGCGCCGCATCGACCAGCGCGGTGACGAGCCGATCGATCAGGACCGGGTGACCTTTCTCGCAGGCGGCGGCTTTCTCGCCGTCATCGTCGCGGCCGCGATCGGGATCGTCTGGGCAGCGCCGCTGATCGGCACCTCGGCCGTGAACGGAGGCGCGATCCTGCCGTTGGCCGGATTCGACGGTCTCTGGCAGTCGGTGCGCTCGAGCGCCCGATCGCTCGGTGTCGGCTCGGTCGGGCCGGCCGACCCCTTCAACTACCTGCTGGTCGCCCTCGGCTCGCTCTGGCCGGCCGATCCCTCGGTCGTCATCGTCGTGCTCTACTGCGCCGCGCTCGGTGCCGCGACGCTGGGTGCGTGGTTCGCCGCCCGCCTGGTCAGCGGCAACGCCCACGTCGTGGCGATCGTCGCGGTGCTCTGGGCGCTGGCCCCGATGTTCCTCGGGGCGCTCGCCGACGGTCGGCTCGGTGCCGCGCTCGCCCATCTGCTGCTGCCCTGGCTGCTGGTGGCGGGTAGCAGGGCGAGCCGGTCCTGGTCGGCGGCCGCGGCCTCGTCCCTGCTGCTCGCGGCGATCATCGCCTCGGCGCCGTCCCTCGGCCCGGCGCTCGGCGTGATCTGGGTGCTCTGGCTGCTGGTCCGCGTCCGCGGCTGGTTCCGGCTGATCCTGGTGCCGCTGCCGACGCTCGCCCTGTTCGCACCGCTCCTGATCGCGCAGTACCAACGCGGCACTCCGCTCGCCCTTCTCGCCGACCCGGGCGTGCCGCTCGGCTACCCGCCGGTGCCGGCCTGGCAGTTGGCCCTCGGCTTCGCCGATGCGGGCTTCGGCGGTCTCGCCCCCCTGCTGGCAGGCTGGGGCCTGCCCGCTCTCGTCACCCCGATCATCGTCGCGGCCCTGCTGCTGCCCGTGGGCGTGTCCGCCATCCTCGCCCTGGTGGTCACGCCGATGTTCCGCGCGGTGGCCATGTTGGCGATCGCTCTGCTCGGGTTCCTGACCGCCTTCGCCGCCGGCTCGCTGTCGCTCGTGACCGAGGGGTCGGCGTCCGTTCTCGTCTGGCCGGGTGCGGGACTGAGCCTGTACTGGCTTGGTCTGCTGGGGGCGGCCGTCGCGGCCCTGTCGACGCTGAACCGGACGGCGTACACGGTCATCGCGGCAGTCGGCGCGGCGGCCGCGGCGGTGCCGCTGCTCGGCGCTCTGCTCGTCGGGTCATCGCTGATCACCCCCGGTGACGACCGCCGCGTGCCGGCTATCGTCGCGGCGACGGCTCAGCGCACGCCCGCCATCGGCACCCTCGTGCTGGCGCCGCAGCCGGACGGCGGGCTCGGCGTTTCCCTGGTCCACGGCGCCGGTGAGACCCTCGACTCCCAGTCGACTTTCGTGCACACGGAGCGCGCGGTGAGCGCGCGGCAGCGCGAGCTTGCCGACCTCGCCACGGCGCTGGTCTCGAACACCCGGTACGATCCGGCGGCGCTGGATGCTCTCGGCATCGGATTCGTGCTGTTGGCACCGGAGCAGGCCGGCGACACAGCCCAGGCCCGGTCGCTGGATGCAAGTGCCGCGCGGTCCCTCAACTCGGCCGCCGAGTTCAGCCCGGTCAGCGTCACCGAGCTGGGCACGCTCTGGCGGGTGACCGGCACCGTGACGCCCCCGGCCTCGCCCCCGGCCCCGGCACTGCCGTGGCAGCGCGAGATCCTTACGGCGCAGCTGGTGATCCTGCTGCTCGCCCTGCTCACCGCGATTCCGGGCGCCCCGCGTCGCGAGCCGGACGGAGGCGACCGTGGTTCTGACTGACATCGACGACGGTGAATTCACCCCGCCGAACCGGGCGGCGCGGGCACGGTCCGCGGTGATCCTCACCGGTCGGGTGACCGCCGGATTGATCGGGCTGGGCACGGCCGCGGTGGTGATCGGCGCCCTCACCCTGCTGCCGCTGCCGAGCTACTCCGTCCCGCCGCGCACCCAGACGGTCACACCCGCCGCCTCGCCCGAGGCCCGGGTATGCCCCGGGTCGCTGCTCTCGCTGGCCAGCGACTTCGCCGCGTCGAGCATCATCGTGACCTCGCTCGGCGCCGCAGCAGTCACCGACAATTCGGCCATGACCGGACACACCCCCGCCGATCTCGCGACACCGGATGTTTCGGGCGAGCGAGCGGCGACGGCGCCCTTTTCTCTCGCCCAAGCCGCTGCCGACGCGCGGCCGCTGCCGGCTGCCGCGCAATCCCAGTCGGTGGCCGACGAGTTCACCGCCGGATTCGCGGCCGCCTCCTGCGCCGCGCCCGCCGCGCTCAGCTGGCTGAGCGCCGGATCGACCGCAACGGGACGCAGCAGCCTGTTGATCCTGGCCAACCCCACCGCGGTCACCGCCGAGATCGAGCTCACTCTCTTCGTGGGGACCGGGCCGCTGCCGGCCGTGGCCGGCATCTCGATCGCGCCGGGAACCCAGCGGGTGTTCTCACTCGCCTCCTACGCGATCGATTCCCCGGTACTGGCCGTTCGCGTGCTCAGCCAGGGCGGGCGGGTTCAGGCCAGTCTGCAGCAGAGCGTCATTCGCGGTCTGCTGCCCGGCGGCGTCGACCTCGCCGGGGTGACCGCGCCGCCGGCACTGGAGCAGGTCATCCCTGGCGTCGTCGTGCGCGACAGCGCCGGCATCGCCGCTCTGGCCGGCGACCCGAGTTATGGCGATGCGCAGCCGGTCGTGCGGCTGCTCGCACCCGGCAACGAACCCGCGAGGGTCGCCCTCGACGTCCGCCGGCTGGACGGCGGGGCCGCCGGCGCCGCTCTCACGGTCGAGCTGGAACCCGGGCAGGTGGTCGACGTGCCGCTGCCCGGGCTCGCCGACGGCGACTATTTGATCTCGGTGGAGGCGGACCAGCCCGTGATCGCCTCCGCGCGGATTTCCACGACCGGCACGGTGGCGGTGGCTCCGGACTTCGCCTGGCTCGCCGCCGCCCAACCGCTGCCCGCCGACGCGGAGATCGCCATCGCGCCGGGACCCGCGCCGAGCCTGCACCTGATCAACCCGGATGACACCGATCGGGAGGTGACGCTGCATTCATCGACCGGGGGAGCCGACACGACGCTGAGCGTGCCCGCCGGATCAGGTGTGCGAGTCGACGTCGCGGCGGGAGCGGTCGTGAGCATCCGCGGTCTCGCGGGCGGCTTCGCCGCAGTGAGCTTCGCCGACGCCGGGGCGCTAGCCGGGTATCCGGCGGAGCCGATCGGCCTCGCGGCGGCACCGGTGCTGATCTACCTCTGAGGCCGGGATCAGAGGTGCCGGTAGCGGTCGGGCGCCAGCTCCCAGGGGTCACGCCCGAGCAGTTCCGCGACCGCCCGGAAGACGCAGCCCTCGACCATCATCCGCTGGTGCAGTTCATCGTCCCGATGCAGCCTGCTCATCCTCTCGATCGGCAGGCGATAGAGGATGATCCGCCGGTGCTCGGGGATCACCAGCCAGCGGCGCACCTCCGCGGCGGCCGCCTCGCCCGGCATCGCGCTGATCTCGAAGCTGACGCCGGCCAGATCATCCGGCCAGAGTGAGCGCAGGTATTCAGCCGTGCTGGCGACCGTGAACTCGAAGGCGTCCCGCCGCCCGCGCAGGCGGGGCAGGTCTGGACCGGCGAGGGAAGAGCGCACGCCGCGGCCGTGCCGGTCCCGGTGGGAACCCCGACTGCGGGTCGGCCGGACTGACGGTGACATGCGTCCAGCTTAGGCGCCGGACGGGTTTTCCTCCCACCGGGCGGGGCATCCGTGCAGACGGGGCAGCGCTGGGTACAGTGGCCGTGATGAACACACGAGCCTGTTCCCGGGTGGCCTGCGCGGACGAAGCGGTTGCCACGCTGACCTACGACTACGCCGACAGTCTCGCCGTGCTCGGCCCGCTCTCGATGGCCGCCGAACCGCACGGCTACGACCTCTGCCGCCGTCATGCTGAGCGGCTGTCGCCGCCGGTCGGCTGGCAGATCATGCGGCACACGCTCGTGCAGTTCGAACTGCAGTAGGCGCGGCTTCCGCACTGGTGAGCAATCAGGCCATTTCAGGGCACAATGGAGCCATGACTTCTGCGCCTGCCGTGACCCTGCCGTACCGTGTCGCCGATCTGGGCCTGGCTGAAGCCGGTCGCCACCAGCTCCGCCTCGCCGAGCACGAGATGCCCGGCCTGATGGCCCTGCGCGAAGAATTCGGTCCCAGCCAGCCACTCGCCGGAGCCCGCATCGCCGGCAGTCTGCACATGACCGTGCAGACGGCCGTGCTGATCGAGACCCTGGTCCACCTCGGCGCCAGAGTGCGATGGGCCAGCTGCAACATCTTCTCGACCCAGGACGATGCCGCTGCCGCGGTCGTCGTCGGCGCGGGCACCGCCGCAGAGCCCGCCGGCGTCCCGGTGTTCGCCTGGAAGGGCGAGAGCCTCGAAGAGTACTGGTGGGCCACGACGCAGATCTTCGACTGGTCGGCGGAGGCCGCCGCCGACGGCGCCGACTATCGCGGGCCCAACCTGATCCTCGATGACGGCGGCGACGCCACTCTGCTGGTGCACAAGGGGCGCGAGTTCGAACTGGCCGGTGCCGTGCCGGAGGCAACCATCGCCGACTCCGCCGAGTACCGCCTGATCCTGGACGTGCTGCGCCGGTCGCTGGCCGAGAGCCCCAACCGCTGGCGGACGATCGCCGACGGGATCCAGGGGGTCAGCGAGGAGACCACTACCGGCGTGCACCGGCTCTACGAACTGGCCGCTATGGGGCACCTGCTGTTTCCCGCGATCAACGTCAACGACTCGGTGACCAAGAGCAAGTTCGACAACAAGTACGGTATCCGGCACTCACTGCCCGACGGACTGAATCGCGCCACCGACGTGCTGATGGGCGGCAAGGTCGCCCTCGTGGCCGGCTACGGGGATGTCGGCAAGGGTGCTGCGGAGGCGCTCCGCGGTCAGGGCGCGCGGGTGATCGTGACCGAGATCGACCCGATCTGTGCGCTGCAGGCCGCCATGGACGGGTTCCAAGTGGCCCGAATCGAGTCCGTGCTCGACCAGGTCGACATCTTCGTCACCGGCACCGGCAACCTCAACGTGATCACGGTCGAGCACCTGCTCGGCATGAAGAACCTGGCGATCGTCGCCAACGTGGGCCACTTCGACAACGAGATCGACATCGCCGGTCTCGAGGCACTGCCCGGTGCCGAGCGGATCGAGATCAAGCCGCAGGTTCACGAGTGGCGGCTGCCCTCGGGTCGCAGCGTGCTGGTGCTCTCGGAGGGCCGGCTGATGAACCTCGGCAATGCGACCGGGCATCCGAGCTTCGTGATGAGCAACTCGTTCTCGAACCAGGTGCTCGCCCAGATCGAGCTGTGGACCAACGCCTCGGCATACTCGCGGACCGTGCACGTGCTGCCCAAGCACCTCGACGAGAAGGTCGCCCGACTGCACCTGGCCGCTCTCGGCGTGGAGCTGACCGTGCTCAGCGACGTCCAGGCGGACTACATCGGCGTCCCGGTCGACGGCCCCTACAAGCTCGACCACTACCGCTACTGACGCCACCGCGCCGCCCTCACTCGCCGCCGCGCCCTGACCGTGCGCCAGTTTGCGACCCATGCGCCGTCGCGAACGGGCGCACGTGTCGCAAACGGGCGCACGGCCCGTCGGCATTGGGCGCCGACATCGATTCGCATTCGTCGTAGGCTGGGAGACGTCGAAGGAGAAGACCATGCCAGACAACTACACGACCACCCAGACCGGCAGCCCCGTCGCGAGCGACGAGCGCTCGCTGACGGTCGGTGCGGATGGCGCCACCGTCCTGCACGACCGCTACCTCGTCGAGAAGCTCGCCCAGTTCAACCGCGAACGGGTGCCGGAGCGCATCGTGCATGCCAAGGGCGGCGGTGCGTTCGGTGAGCTGGAGATCACCGAGGACGTGTCGCGGTACACCAGAGCCGCCGTGTTCCAGCCGGGCACCAGGACCGAGATGCTGCAGCGCTTCTCGAGCGTGGCCGGAGAACAGGGCTCGCCAGACACCTGGCGCGACGTGCGCGGGTTCGCGCTCAAGTTCTACACCACCGAGGGCAACCTCGACATCGTCGGCAACAACACTCCGGTGTTCTTCATCCGAGACGCCATCAAATTCCCGGACTTCATCCACTCGCAGAAGCGCCTCCCCGGCTCGGGCCTGCGCGACGCGGACATGCAGTGGGACTTCTGGACCCTCTCGCCCGAGTCGGCGCACCAGGTCACCTACCTGATGGGCGACCGCGGCCTGCCGAAGTCGTGGCGCACCATGAACGGGTTCGGCTCGCACACCTACCAGTGGATCAACGCCGCCGGGGAGCGCTTTTGGGTCAAGTACCACTTCAAGGCACGCCAGGGCGACCTGAACATCGGTGCCGCCGAGGCGGAGGTGATCGCCGGCGCGGACGCCGACCACTACCGCCGCGACCTGTACGAGGCGATCGCGGCCGGGGAATTCCCGGTGTGGGACGTCTCGGTCCAGGTCATGGCCTACGGCGACGCGGCGGGCTACCGCTTCAATCCGTTCGACCTGACCAAGGTGTGGCCGCATGCGGACTACCCGCTCATCAAGGTCGGCCACTACACCCTCAACCGCAACCCCGAGAACTTCTTCGCCGAAATCGAGCAGGCGGCGTTCTCCCCGGCGAACCTGGTGCCCGGCACCGATATCAGCCCCGAGCGATACGTC
>CAVPES010000037.1:0-23274 GCA_963703545.1 uncultured Actinomycetota bacterium | reverse complement strand
CAGGCGCGCGGTGCGCAGCGCCTGCAGAACATCGAGGGCACCGCGCCGCTCGATCGCCATGCCGCCGAGCGCCCGCCGACACGTTCTGGTGGCGCCGCACCGTCATCAACAACGCGGTCGGCGAGAAGGTTCGACCCGCCCAGGGCCGCCCGGGACGCGATGACGTGCGCTCGCGTGGGTCGAAGCCGGACATCGGCTCAGCCCCTGCGCGACGCCGAGCGCCGCTTTGAGCGTGAAGTTCCCGTTGTAGAGCGCCTTGCCGACGATCGCCCCCTCGAGCACCAGCGGCACCAGCTCGCGCAGTGCGGTGATGTCCTCGAGGCCGGAGATGCCGCCAGATGCAACCACGGGACGGTTGGTGCGCTCGAGCACGTCCCTCAGCAACTGCGTGTTCGGCCCGTTCAGCATGCCGTCCCGGGCCACGTCGGTCACGACATATCGGGCGCATCCGGCTGCTCGAGTCTCGAGAACAGCCCACAGGTCACCGCCCTCCCTGGTCCACCGCGAGCGGCGAGGCGGTGCTGGCGAACGTCAAGGCCGACCGCGATCGCCTCCCCGAATCGACCGATCGCCTTGGCGGCCCATCTCGGGATTCTCCAGCGCTGCGGTGCCGAGATTGACCCGGTCTGCGCCCGAACCCAACGCTGCCTCCAGACTGGCATGGCATTGCGGAGCACAGCCCCCAGAGTTCGATCTACTCCCACCCAGTCGACTGATCACGTTTCGGATGACCTCCCGATTGGAGCCGCGATCGAACGCCGCATCCAGATCGACCAGGGCGTGCACCATCTCGCGCCCTGTCGTAGGCCAGTCCATCGCGGCCGACAGCGGGTCACGCTGTCTCGGTGCCCGCCTGCCCCTGAGTCAACCAGCCGGACGGCCGTGGTTAGTATCGACGGCGGGAAGCAGGGTCAGGCCGGGGTGCTCGAGGATTTGCTCACGTCGTGCTTTCTGGGAGAGGTTCGGCGGTTGGACCAGTGACCGATGTGCAGTTGGAGTGCGGCAGGGAGTTGACCCAGTTGCTCAGCAGCACTGCCTCACCGATTTCTCGGGGGTGAACTGGGTGGCCGAAAGCGGGCCGTTCTCCCACCGCCGCCAGAAACCGCTCGCCGTGGGTCGACCAGGTCAGTCGGGCATCCGGGTAGGGCGGCTGACTCTCGATCAGCCACTGGCGGGCGGCGAGAGTGCACGAAGAGCAAAAACGCTCATCCCCGATCCCGTCGAAGAGCACCGAGTTCTCGTGGTGGCCCTACGGTGTTCCAGCCCATGTGCGGCAGGATCTCGGCGTGCAGTTCGTCAACGGTACCCGGCCACTCACCCAAGCCCGCGGTGGCGCTGCTGCGTTGCCGGTGTCGAACATGACCTGCATGCCGACGCAGATGCCGAGCACCGGACGGAGAACCGGCGAGCCTCTTGTCGACGATCTCGGCGCCGTGGTGGAGGCGCAGCGCCGAGGCCACCGCCTCGAATGACCGACCCCGGGGATCACCAGACCGTCCGGCTCGATCTGCTCGGCGCTCAGCTCCACCGCGGCACGGCAGCCTCCAACGCCTTGACCACGAGTGCACGTTTCCGCTGCCGTAGTCGAAGACCACCACTTGGGTCTGCTCACAGTGCGCCCTTGGTGGACGGGACACCATGGTCCGGACGGCAAGCGGAATGCCCGGGCGAAGGCCTTGAACTCCGCCTCCGCGATGTGGTGCGGTTCCGGCCGCCAGCACGCGCACGTGAACGGTGATCGCGGCGTTGTAGCTGATCGCCTCGAAAACGTGCCGCACCAGAGCGCCGGTGAAGCGCCCGCCGATCAGGCGCAGACTCGGAAACCAGCGGGCTCACCCGCACCAGGTACGGACTACGTAGACATCGACAGCAGGTGGACGAGGGCTTCTCGAGCGTCGCCGAACCGGCCGAGCCCGGTGGTTGCCGAGCGCGAGGCCGATCGCCTTGCCGAGGGTGATCGCGACGTCCTCAACCGTGCGGCGGGCACGTCGATCTCGGTGTCACCGGAGGCGCGAACGCTCAGGTCCACCAGCGCGTGCTTGGCGAAGGTGCTTGTAGGTGGTCGTAGAGGACGCGGTCTGGATGTCGGCGACGCGCCTAGATTGATCGACAAGTCGATGCTCGACTCGCTCGTCTCCCGTTGCATCCGCGCTACGCGATTCGCTGTGCTCATGTCTCAGCCTAGGGCCGGGCTCCGCGGGAGTTCAGCGATGGCTTGCAGGAACGATGTGGTCTCGGCCTCGGTTCCGGCGGTGGTGGACCGGAGAATGCCGACATCGCGAATCAACACGCCGTGCTCCAGCAAGGCCGTGAAGGTCGCTCTCGGATCCTCGACGCCTCCGAAGAGCACGAAGTTCGTCGCCGAGGGGCTCGGGGTGTAACCGAGCGCTGAGCAGCTCGGTGGGCAGCGCTCGGTTACACCCCGAAGCCCTCGGCGACGAACTTCGTGCTCTTCGGAGGCGTCGAGGATCCGAGAGCGACCTTCACGGCCTTGCTGGAGCGCGGCGTGTTGATTCGCGATGTCGGCATTCCCGGGCACCTCCGGGTCACCGCCGGAACCGAGGCCGAGACCACATCGTTCCTGCAAGCCATCGCTGAACTCCCGCGGAGCCCCGGCCCTAGGCTAGAGACATGAGCACAGCGAATCGCGTAGCGCGGATGCAACGGGAGACGAGCGAGTCGAGCATCGACTTGTCGATCGATCTTGACGGCACGGGCGTCGCCGACATCCAGACCACCGTCCCCTTCTACGACCACCTGCTGACCGCCTTCGCCAAGCACGCGCTGGTGGACCTGAGCGTTCGCGCCTCCGGTGACACCGAGATCGACGTGCACCACACGGTTGAGGACGTCGCGATCACCCTCGGCAAGGCGATCGGCCTCGCGCTCGGCAACAAGGCCGGGATCGGCCGTTTCGGCGACGCTCTGGTTCCCCTGGACGAAGCCCTCGTCCAGGCTGTCGTCGATGTCTCCGGTCGTCCGTACCTGGTGCACGAGGGTGAGCCCGCTGGTTTCGAGTACCACCTGATCGGCGGGCACTTCACCGGCGCTCTGGTGCGGCACGTTTTCGAGGCGATCAGCTACAACGCCGCGATCACCGTTCACGTGCGCGTGCTGGCGGGCCGGGACCCGCACCACATCGCGGAGGCGGAGTTCAAGGCCTTCGCCCGGGCATTCCGGCTTGCCGTGCAGCCGGACCAGCGGGTTGTCGGTGTCCCGTCCACCAAGGGCGCACTGTGAGCAGACCCCAAGTGGTGGTCTTCGACTACGGCAGCGGAAACGTGCACTCCGTGGTCAAGGCGTTGGAGGCTGCCGGTGCCGCGGTGGAGCTGAGCGCCGACAAGCAGAAGGCGCTCGAGGCGGACGGTCTGGTGATCCCCGGGGTCGGTGCCTTCGAGGCGGTGGCCTCGGCGCTGCGCTCGGCCGGCGGCGCCGAGATCGTCGACAAGAGGCTCGCCGGTTCTCGTCCGGTGCTCGGCATCTGCGTCGGCATGCAGGTCATGTTCGACACCGGTTCCGAACGCGGCAGCACCACCGCGGGCTTGGGTGAGTGGCCGGGTACCGTTGACGAACTGCACGCCGAGATCCTGCCGCACATGGGCTGGAACACCGTGCAGCCGGCCGAGAACTCGGTGCTCTTCGACGGGATCGGGGATGAGCGTTTCTATTTCGTGCACTCCTTCGCCGCCCGCCAGTGGCTGATCGAGAGTCAGCCGCCCTACCCGGATGCCCGACTGACCTGGTCGACCCACGGCGAGCGGTTTCTGGCGGCGGTGGAGAACGGCCCGCTCTCGGCCACCCAGTTCCACCCCGAGAAATCGGGTGAGGCGGGGATCCGGCTGCTGAGCAACTGGGTCAACTCCCTGCCGCACTCCGACTAGCATCGGTCACTGGTCCAACCGCCGAACCTCTCCCAGAAAGCACGACGCAGCGACAACATGAGCGAATCCTCGAGCACCCCCGGCCTGACCCTGCTTCCCGCCGTCGATGTCGCCGGCGGGCTGGCCGTCCGGCTGACTCAGGGGCAGGCGGGCACCGAGACCAGCTACGGTGACCCGCTGTCGGCCGCGATGGACTGGGCCGAGCAGGGCGCCGAGTGGCTGCACCTGGTCGATCTGGATGCGGCGTTCGATCGCGGCTCCAATCGGGAGGTCATCCGAAACGTGATCAGTCGACTGGGTGGGGTCAGAATCGAACTCTCGGGGGGTATCCGCGATGATGCCAGTCTGGAGGCAGCGTTGGGTTCGGGCGCAGACCGGGTCAATCTCGGCACCGCAGCGCTGGAGAATCCCGAATGGGCCGCCAAGGCGATCGGTCGATTCGGGGAGGCGATCGCGGTCGGCCTTGACGTTCGCGGCACCACCCTCGCCGCTCGCGGATGGACCAGGGAGGGCGGTGACCTGTGGGCTGTTCTCGAGAGACTCGAGCAGGCCGGATGCGCCCGATATGTCGTGACCGACGTGGCCCGGGACGGCATGCTGAACGGGCCGAACACGCAGTTGCTGAGGGACGTGCTCGAGCGCACCAACCGTCCCGTGGTCGCATCTGGCGGCATCTCCAGCCTCGAGGACATCGCCGCACTGCGCGAGCTGGTGCCGCTGGGTCTCGAGGGGGCGATCGTCGGCAAGGCGCTCTACAACGGGAACTTCACGCTCAAAGCGGCGCTCGGCGTCGCGCGGGGCTGAGCCGATGTCCGGCTTCGACCCACGCGAGCACACGCATGACTCGGCCGGGCAGCCCTGGGCGGGTCGAACCTTCTCGCCGACCGCGTTCGGCGACGATGACGGTGCGGCGCCACCAGAACTGCTGGCGGCGCTCGAGCGACATCGCGACGAGGCGGGCAGTGCCCTCGATGTTCTGCAGGCGCTGCGCGCCGCGCGCCTGCTGGTGCCGCTGGTCACCCGGCTCGGTGAAGCCGGTGAGAACGAGCACGGGGTGGCGGTCGACAAGACCCAGGAATTGTCGATTGTCACCGTCGCGGGGCCGGACTCCCGCACCGTCCTGCCCGCGTTCACCTCGGTCGCAGCGATGACCGCCTGGCGTCCGGAAGCTCGGCCGATTCCGACGGAGGCGGTGCGCGTCGCCCTGGCCGCCGCCGGGGAAGGCACGGAACTGGTGGTGCTCGACCCCGGCTCCGACACGGAGTTCGCGTTGCGCCGAAGCGCGATCCGGGCGCTGGCCGAATCGAGTGAATGGCTGCCGAGCCACAGCGACCCGGCCGTCCGCGACGCCGTGGCCCGCGCTGCCGAGCGTGAGCCCGCCGTCGCCGGTTTCAGTCTGCAGGACGGCGATCCGACTCACCGGCTGCGCGGCCCCGAGCTGCTGATCGAGCTGACCATCCTGCCCGGGCTCGGCCGGGAGCAACTGGACGCCGTCGTGGCGGCGCTCACGGCGCGCCTGGCGGCCGAGGAGGTTGTTACCGCGCGCGTCGACTCGCTGGGCCTGCGCCTCCGTCCCGCCTGACCCCCCGCGACCACCCGACCGCACCCGACCGCACCCGACCGTGCTGCCTTTCGCGACCCATGCTGCGTCGTGCCGAGGCGCATGGGTCGCGAAAGGCAGCGCGACCCGGGGAGGTGCCCGGTCAGTTGACGGGGCCGGTCCACTTCTCGCCGGGACCCTGACCGATCGGATCGGGAATGGCGGAAGCCTCGCGGAAGGCCAGCTGCAGCGATCGCAGGCCGTCGCGGAGGCTGCGGGCGTGCATGTCGCTGATGTCCGGCGCGCTCGCGGTGATCAGGCCGGCGAGAGCGGTGATGAGCTTGCGCGCCTCATCAAGGTCGAGCTGCTGATTCGGTTCGTCGGCAAGGCCCACTTTGACCGCCGCGGCGCTCATCAGGTGCACGGCCGCGGTTGTGATGATCTCGATTGCCTGGACATCGGCGATGTCGCGGATTTCCCCGCTGACATCCTCGAAACGGTGGGTCTCGCTCATCGCCTGTCTCTCTGTTAGACTTCTCCGGGCCCCGAAACTCATGGTTTCGGTTCAAAAGTGGAGATTCTCCCACCCGCGTTTGACCGCATCACTAAGGTTACCGGGTTGTTGGCACCCCGTTCGCGCGCGAACAGTCAGGGTGCGGTGGCCGGTGCAGCGCAATCCAGTGCTGCCCGGGTGCCAGTTTCTCCTCTCTTGTCACCGCGGCGACCGCGCCGAAGTGTGGCCACCGAACACGAACGAGGAGCACCCATCAGCGACGCCCGTATCAACGACCGCATTCGAGTCCCTGAAGTCCGCCTTGTCGGCCCTGCCGGCGAGCAGATCGGCGTGGTTCGAATCGAAGACGCGCTGCGTCTGGCCCAGGAAGCCGATCTCGACCTGGTTGAAGTTGCCCCCAACTCCAAGCCCCCGGTCGCGAAGCTGATGGACTACGGGAAGTTCAAATACGAAGCAGCGCAGAAAGCCAAGGAAGCACGCCGCAACCAGGCGAACACCATCCTGAAGGAGGTCCGGTTCCGTCTCAAGATCGACAAGCACGATTACGAGACCAAGCGCAAGCATGCCGAGACGTTCCTGAAGGCAGGAGACAAGGTCAAGGCGATGATCCTGTTCCGCGGTCGAGAGCAGTCCCGACCCGAGCAGGGCGTTCGACTCCTGCAGCGATTCGCCGAGGATGTCGCGGAGTTCGGTACCGTCGAGTCGAGCCCCACCATCGACGGCAGGAACATGGTCATGGTCATCGGCCCGCTGAAGAACAAGGCGGAAGCGAAAGCCGAAGCCGAAGCACGTCGCGCGGCATCAAAGGATGCGGTGCGAGAGGTAAACGAGGAGAACAATGCCTAAGCAGAAGACCCACTCAGGGGCCAAGAAGCGCTTCAAGATCACCGGCAGCGGCAAGATCATGAAGCAGGGCGCCGGAATGCGCCACAACCTGGAGAAGAAGTCCAGCGAGCTCACCCGTCGACTGAATGCCGAGAAGGTGCTGGCCCCGGCCGACGCCAAGAACATCAAGAAGCTTCTCGGCAAGTAGCTTCGGCTGCCGACGAACACAGAGGAATAGAGAAATGGCAAGAGTAAAGCGGGCGGTCAACGCCCACAAGAAGCGTCGGGTCATCCTTGAGCGCGCCGAGGGCTACCGCGGTCAGCGGTCACGCCTTTACCGCAAGGCCAAGGAGCAGGTCACCCACTCGATGGTCTACAGCTATCGTGACCGCCATGCCAAGAAGGGCGAGTTCCGTCGGCTGTGGATCCAGCGGATCAACGCGGCAAGTCGGGCGAACGGCCTGACCTACAACCGCCTGATCCAGGGCCTGAACCTGGCCGGCGTCGAGGTCGACCGTCGAATTCTCGCCGAACTCGCCGTCAATGAGCCGGCGACCTTCGCGGCGCTGGTCCAGAAGGCCAAGGACGCCCTGCCTGCCGACACCTCTGCACCGAGGGTCGACGCAGCCTAGTCACATCGTGGCAGCAGACCCGGACACTGGACGGTGCCCGGGTCTCTTGCTGTCGGCGGCCTAGGATTGAGCCATGATCGACAACCCGCGCTCGCCGCGGATTCGCGCGGTTGCCAAACTCGTCAAGCGCACCGCAAGGGCTGAGACGGGTCTCTTTCTCGTCGAGGGACCCCAGGCGGTCGCGGAGGCACTGGCCTGGCGTCCTGAGCTGATCGAGGAACTCTTCGCCACGCCGACGGCAGTGGATCGCCATGCCGGGATCGCCCAGCAAGCCCAGCAACAGGGCATCGGCCTCGAGTTCGTGACCGAGCAGGTCATCGACGCGATGGCGGACACCGTCACCCCGCAGGGCTTCGTCGCCGTGATGCGGCAGTTTCCCGCTTCGCTCAAGAGCATCATCGCCGAGCAACCGACCCTGATCGCCGTGCTCGAAGAGGTCCGGGATCCCGGCAATCTCGGCACGATCATCCGCGCCGCCGATGCCGCCGGCGCCGATGCGGTGATCCTCACCGGGCGCTCGGTCGATCTGTACAACAGCAAGGTCGTTCGGTCATCGACCGGATCGATCTTCCACCTCCCGATCGCCGTCGACGGCGAACTGGCAGACGTCATCAACCGGATCCACACGATCGGCATGATCGCCATCGCCGCCGACGTCAAGGGCGACGATCTGCTCGCCGCCCGTTCCGAGGGGCTGCTGGCCAGACCGACCGCGTGGATCTTCGGGAACGAGGCGCGCGGACTCAGCGATGCGCAGATCGCCCTGACCGATCGCGCGGTCACGGTGCCCATCTACGGGGCCGCGGAATCGATGAACCTGGCCACCGCCGCCAGCGTGTGCCTCTACGAATCGGCTTTCGCACAGCGCTCCTGAGCACTGTCGGCGCGGGACCCCGCCTGATCCCAGTCGTCCACCGGACTAGGATTGTTCTTCGTGTCCGAACCTCTGCAGATCTCCGAATCCGCCGTCCAGCACGCGGTCGATGCCGCGTTCGCCGCGGTCGAGGGCGCGGCCGATTCCGCGGCGCTCAAGGCCGTCCGCATCGAGCACACGGGGGAGTCGTCCGTTCTGGCCAGGCTGAACGCCACACTGCGCGATGTGCCGGCCGATCGGAAGGCCGCGCTCGGCAAGCTCGTCGGCCAGGCACGAGCCGAGGTCGGACGTGCGATCGCCGCCCGGGAGAGCCGGCTCGTCGACGCCGAGGAGCAGGCCAAGCTATCGGCCGAGAGAGTCGACGTCACCGCCGCGGCCAGTCGCTGGCGTCCGGGTGCGCGCCACCCGCTCGCGCTGCTGCAGGAGGAGATCAGCGACATCTTCGTGGCGATGGGCTGGGAGGTCGCCGAGGGCCCCGAACTCGAGAACGAGTGGTTCAATTTCGACTCCATGAACTTCGACGAGGACCACCCAGCGCGGGCCATGCAGGACACCTTCTTCGTCGACCCTCCTGAGCGCCACCTTGTGCTGCGCACGCACACCTCGCCGGTGCAGACCCGCTCGATGCTCGAGCGCGAGATCCCGATCTACGTGGTCGCTCCCGGCCGCGTCTACCGCACCGACGAGCTCGACGCCACGCACACCCCCGTCTTCCACCAGATCGAGGGTCTGGCCGTGGACAGGGGCCTGACCATGGCGCACCTGCGCGGCACCCTCGAGCATCTCGCGAGGCAGATGTTCGGAGACCAGGCCATGATCCGACTGCGACCCAACTTCTTCCCCTTCACCGAACCCAGTGCCGAGATGGATGTCTGGCAGCCGAATGCCAAGGGCGGCGCTCGCTGGGTCGAGTGGGGCGGCTGCGGCATGATCAACCCCAACGTGCTGCGGGCATCCGGGATCGACCCCGAGGTCTACCAGGGCTTCGCCTTCGGCATGGGCATCGAGCGCACTCTGCAGTTCCGCAGTGACCTCAACGACATGCGCGACATGGTCGAGGGCGATGTCCGGTTCAGCCAGCAGTTCGGGATGGTCAGCTGATGCGCGTGCCGCTGTCCTGGCTCGCGGAGTACGTGGACCTGCCCGCAGGGTCCACGCCGGAGGACGTGCACGCCGCCCTGGTCAGGGTCGGTCTGGAAGAGGAGGACGTGCATCCCTTCGAGGTGACCGGCCCGGTCGTCGTCGGCGAGGTTCTGGGGTTCACCCCCGAACCCCAGTCCAACGGCAAGACCATCCGCTGGTGTCAGGTCCGCACCGGCCCCGACGAGGTCCGCGGCATCGTCTGCGGGGCCGCGAACTTCGCCGTCGGCGACAAGGTCGTGGTCACCCTGCCCGGTGCCGTGCTGCCCGGCCCGTTCCCGATCGCCGCCCGCACGACCTACGGCCACGTCTCCGACGGCATGATGGCCTCGAGCCGCGAACTGGGCCTCGGTGAGGACCATGAGGGCATCCTCGTACTCTCCACGCTCGGTCTCGACCCGGAGGTGGGCGCCGACGCGATCACCCTGCTGGGACTCGATGACGTCGCCATCGAGGTCAACGTCACCCCTGATCGCGGCTACGCGCTGTCGATCCGCGGTATCGCGCGCGAGTACGCGCACTCCACCGGTGCGATCTTCCGCGATCCCGCCGACATCGGCGCGGGTGCTCGCGGCGTGGGCTTCCCGGTCCAGATCATCGACGACGCGCCCATCCGCGGCCGGGTCGGCGCAAGCGTCTTCATCACCCGCGTGGTCCGCGGCATCGACCCGAGCAGGCCGACCCCGGCGTGGATGATGGCGCGGCTGCGGCTGGCCGGGATCCGCTCCGTCTCGCTCGTCGTGGACATCACCAACTACGTCATGCTCGAGATGGGCCAGCCGATTCACGGCTATGACCTCGACCGCATCGCCGGCGGCATCACGGTCCGTCGGGCGCTGCCGGGCGAGACCCTGACGACCCTCGACGACCAGGTCCGCAGTCTGCACGTCGAGGATCTCGTCATCGCCGACGAGTCCGGCGCCATCGGTCTGGCCGGTGTCATGGGCGGAGCCAGCACCGAGATCACCAGCGAGACGCGAGACGTGCTGATCGAGGCCGCGAACTTCGACCCGGTGTCGATCGCCCGTTCGGCGCGGCGGCACAAGCTTTCATCGGAGGCGAGCCGCCGCTTCGAACGCGGCGTCGACCCCGCGGTGGCCGGTGCCGCCGCTGAACGCGTGGTCCGGCTGCTCGTGGAGCTGGCCGGCGGCAACGCCGATCCGCTGGGCTCCTACCTGTACCGGGCCGCCCCCGCTCAACCGATCGCGCTTCCCGCGGATTTCGTGTCGGGCCTGATCGGCATCGACTACACCCGGGACGAGGTGCACCAGTCGCTGATCGAGATCGGCTGCACGATCGCAGCGGGCGGCGAGGGCGCACTGCAGGTCACGCCGCCGAGCTGGCGCCCGGACTTGACCGACAAGTGGACCCTCGCTGAGGAGGTTGCCCGGCTGGTCGGCTACGACCGGATCCCCTCGGTCCTGCCCGTGGCGCCGCCCGGCCGCGGTCTCACCCGTGCCCAGCGTCTGCGCCGCAGCGCGGCCCAGGTGCTCGCCGCCAATGGTCTGACCGAGGTGCAGTGCTACCCCTTCGTCTCCGGGAGTGAGCTGGCGACTTTCAGTTCGGTGGGGGACGCCGTCGCCGCGATCGAACTGGCCAACCCACTGGATGCAACCGAGCCATTCCTGCGCCGCTCCCTGTTGCCGGGCCTGATCCGGACGGCCGGCCGGAATGCGGCCCGCGGACTGACCGATGTCGCCCTCTTCGAGATCGGATCGGTGTTCAAGCCCGCCGCCGGCATCGCCTACGGCGTCGAGTCGATCCCGCCCATCGCGGAACGACCGAGTGCCGAGGTGCTCGCCGAGCTCAATGACGGCCTGCCGCCGCAGCCGCGCAACGTCGCGGTGCTGATCACGGGCAACTCCTGGCCGAAACAGCCGGGACTGCCCGCCTCGGCCGTCGGCTGGGCGGACGCCCTGACCGCGGTGCGGCAGCTGGGACTGGCGCTGCGGGTGAGAATCGAGGTCGGCCAGGCGACCCACGCCGGCTACCACCCCGGCCGCACTGCCCGGCTCTTCGTGCGCCACGACGGTCGCGAGATCGGCGTCGGCTACGCCGGTGAGCTGCTGCCGTCGCTGGCGGTCGAGTCGCGGCTGTCCCCGAACGTTGCCGTCGCCGAACTCGACCTCGACGCCCTGATCGGGCTGGCGGTTCCCGGCGTGCTGGCCGTACCGATCCACACGCATCCGGCCGCCACCCAGGATCTCTCGCTTGTGGTGGCGACGGATGTCGCCGCGGGCGAGGTGCTTGCGGCGGTGCTCGAGGGCGCGGGTGCCCTGCTCGAGCACGCCGAACTGGTCGACGACTACCGGGGTGCCGGCATCGAGCCGGGCATGAAGTCGCTGACTTTCGCACTGCGCTTCCGCGCCGAGGACCGCACGTTGACCGCGGCCGAGGCCAGTGCCGCTAAGCTTTCCGGTATGGCACTGGCACGAGAGCGATTCGGGGCGACGCTTCGCGGTTGACGCGGCGCGGCGCCGACCCCACTCCTGCCCACCCTTACCGATAAGTTGAAGCCATGTCCTATTCCGTGGCGGTAGCCGGCGCCAGCGGTTACGCCGGCGGTGAGCTGCTGCGCATCATCGCGTCCCACCCCGAACTCACCGTCGCCGCGGTGACTGCCTTCAGCAATGCCGGGCAGAGCCTGCACCAGGTGCAGCCGCACCTTCGTGGCCTGCCCGATCTGGTGCTGTCCGCGACGACTCCTGAGGCGCTCACCGGCGTCGACATCGTTCTCCTGGCACTGCCGCACGGCAAGTCCGGGGCGATAACGGCGGCGCTGCCGCCGGAGACGATCATCGTCGATTGCGGCGCTGATCACCGCCTGACGGACGAGCGGGACTGGGCGACCTTCTACGGCGGCGAGTTCCATGGCGCTTGGGACTACGGAATCCCCGAGTTGATCACCACGACCGGCCGGCAGCGCGAGGTCCTCGTCGGCTCCACCCGGATTGCCGCTCCCGGCTGCAACGCCAGTGCCGTCACCCTCGCCCTCGCACCGGGAATCGCCGCCGGTGTGATCGAGTCGACCGACCTGGTCTCGGTGCTGGCGGTCGGTCCCTCGGGAGCGGGCAGGAGTCTGCGCGCCGACCTGCTCGCCAGCGAGATTCTCGGTTCGGCGAATCCCTATGCCGTGGGCGGCACGCATCGGCATATTCCCGAGATCATGCAGAATCTGCGGACAGCCGGTGCCGAAGAGGTGACGATCTCCTTCACCCCCGTGATCGTGCCGATGTCCCGAGGGATTCTGGCCACCTCAAGCGCACGGATCGTGCCCGGCACCTCGGCGGCCGATGTTCGCGCCGTCTGGGAAAGCGCCTACGCCGATGAGCCCTTCGTGCAGCTGCTGCCGGCGGGGCAATTCCCTCGCACGGCCGATACGCTGGGAGCCAACACCGTGCTGATCGGCTTGGCGATCGATGAGGCGGCCGGCCGGGTCGTGGTCATCAGCGCCCTCGACAATCTGACCAAGGGCACCGCAGGGGCGGCGATCCAGTCCCTCAACATCGCACTCGGCCTGCCCGAGACGCTCGGCCTCACCGCGAATGGAGTCGCTCCGTGACCGTTACCGCCGCCGCCGGTTTCCTCGCTGCCGGGGTGCACGCCGGACTGAAGAGCTCGGGTTCGCCCGACCTCGCTCTGGTCGTCAACCAGGGTCCGAGCGCCGCCGCTGCCGCGGTGTTCACCAGCAATCGCGCGAAGGCCAACCCGATCCTCTGGTCCCAGCAGGTGATCACGGACGGCCAGGTCCGGGCGATCGTGCTGAATTCGGGAGGCGCCAACTGCTTCACCGGCAGCCAGGGCTTCCAGACCGCCCACGCCACGGCCGAGGCCGTGGCCGACGCGCTGAAGCTCTCGGCGGGCGACGTGCTGGTCTGCTCCACGGGGCTGATCGGCGAGCAGCTCGACCGGGCGAAGCTGACCATGGGTGCCGCGGTCGCTGCGGCCGAACTCAGCGTCGGTGGTGGTGATGCGGCCAGTCGCGCGATCATGACGACGGACAGCGTGCCCAAGACCGCGGTCGTCGACCAGGGTGGCTGGACGATCGGCGGCATGGCGAAAGGTGCGGGCATGCTCGCGCCGGGACTGGCCACGATGCTCGTGGTGATCACGACCGATGCCGACCTGAGCCCGGCCGAACTCGACACCGCCCTGCGCGCGGCGACGGCGCGTCAGCTTCGACCGTCTGGACTCCGACGGCTGCATGTCGACCAACGACCAGGTCACCCTGATGGCCTCGGCTGCCTCCGGGATCCAGCCAGGGCTCCCCGATTTCACCGCGGCGCTGACGGCGCTGTGCGCCGACCTCGCCCGCCAGCTGCAGGCCGATGCCGAGGGTGCCAGTCACGACATTCGGATCGAGGTCATCGGCGCCGCCAGTGAATCGGACGCCGTCGAGGTCGGCCGTTCGGTAGCCCGCAGCAACCTCTTCAAGGCCGCCATCTTCGGCAACGACCCCAACTGGGGCCGGGTGCTTGCGGCGATCGGCACCACCGGAGCCGCGTTCGACCCCTACCAGGTCGACGTGTCGATGAACGGCATCCGGGTCTGCCACGCGGGCGAGCCCGACCAGAGCCGCGACCTCGTCGACCTGAGGCCGCGTGCCGTGCAGCTCACGATCGACCTGCAGGCCGGCACGGCCGGTGCGACGATCCTGACCAACGACCTCACCCATGACTACGTCCACGAGAACAGTGCCTACTCCAGCTGATGACGAACCAGAACCGCAACCAAGCAGACGACCAGGCGACCGCCTCGAGCAGGCGGCGACCCTGATCGAGGCGCTGCCGTGGCTCAAGCGCTTCCACGACCAGATCATCGTGGTCAAGTTCGGCGGCAACGCCATGGTCGACGACGATCTCGGCCGCGCTTTCGCCGAGGACATGGTCTTCCTGCACTACGTCGGGGTCAAGCCGGTCGTCGTGCACGGCGGCGGCCCGCAGATCTCCCGCGCGCTGGCCGAGAAGGGCATCACCAGTGAGTTCAAGGGCGGCTACCGCGTCACCAGCACCGAGGCGATCGCCGTGGTTCGCGATGTGCTGATCGACGAGGTCAACGCCGAGCTCGTGACCCGGATCAACGAGCACGGGCCGCTGGCGCTCGGCCTGAGCGGCGAGGACGAAAGCCTCTTCACGGGTACTCGCCGGGGCGTCGTCGTGGACGGCGAAGAGGTCAGCCTCGGCTTCGTGGGCGACGTCGTCAGCGTGAAACCGGCGGTCGTGCATGCCGCGATCGACGACGGGCGCATCCCCGTGGTCTCCTCGATCGCCCCTGACTCCTCCGGTCAGGCGCTCAACGTCAACGCCGATTCGGCCGCTGCCGCCCTGGCGGTTGCCCTCGGTGCGGCCAAGCTGATCGTGCTGACCGATGTCGCCGGCCTCTACCGGGACTGGCCGAGCCGGGATTCGCTGGTGTCGGTCATCGACACCGAGTCCCTGCGCACGATGATGCCGAGCCTCGAATCGGGCATGATCCCCAAGATGTCGGCGTGCCTTGCCGCGGTGGACGGCGGCGTGCCCAAGGCGGCGATCATCGACGGTCGACTGCCGCACTCGATCCTCGTCGAACTCTTCACCCCGGGCGGCATCGGCACCGAGGTCGTCCGGGCGGGGGTGCGCCCATGAGTGAGCCGAGCGTCCAGGACTGGACCATCCGGCACGGCGACGTGATGATGAAATCGCTCGCGCCGCCGTTGACGGTGCTCGAACGAGGTGCAGGATGCTACGTCTGGGACACCGACGGCAAGCGCTACCTGGATTTCCTCGGGGGTATCGCCGTTAACTCGCTCGGCCACGCGCATCCCGTGGTGGTCGCGGCGGCGACCAAGCAGATTGCCACGCTCGCGCACATCTCGAACTACTTCGCCTCGCCCGCGCAGATCGCGCTCGCCGAGCGGCTGCGGCGTCTGAGTGGTGCGGGTGAAACCGGCAGGGTCTACTTCTGCAATTCCGGGGCGGAGGCGAATGAGGCCGCCTTCAAGCTGAGCCGGCTCAATTCGGCCGGTGGCCGTCGCCCGCGCATCCTCGCGCTGCAGAATTCCTTTCACGGCCGCACAATGGGCGCGCTGGCGTTGACCGGCAAGCCGGCCATGCGCGCGCCCTTCGAGCCGATGCCGCCGGGAGTCGAGCACATCGACAGCACCGTCGAGGCCTTGGAGGCTGCCATCGACGACCGGGTCGCCGCGTTGGTGGTCGAACCCATCAAGGGGGAGGCCGGCGTGCTTGACCTGCCGGATGGCTACCTTCAGGCGGCGCGGGAGTTGACCGCGCGGCACGGCGCGCTGCTGATCATCGACGAGATCCAGACAGGTATCGGACGCACCGGCGAGTGGTTCGCTTTCCAGCACGCCGGCATCGTGCCCGACGCGATCACGGTCGCCAAGGGCATCGCCGGCGGAGTGCCCTTGGGCGCGCTGATCACGTACGGCGCCGCCTCCGAACTCTTCCAGCGCGGTCAGCACGGCTCCACCTTCGCCGGCAACCCCTTCGCAACGGCGGTCGGCGACGCCGTTCTCGAGTACATCGAGTCCGCGGGTCTCGTCGCCGCGGCGGCCCGGAACGGTCAGGTCATCCGCGAGCGGATCGCCGCGATCGGCTCCCCGCTGGTCAGCGAACTGCGCGGCCGGGGACTGCTGATCGGGATCGGCCTTGCTCAGCCGCTCGCCCATCAGCTGGCCGCCGCCGCCCAGAGCTCGGGCCTGATCGTCAATGCCGCCACCGAGCAGAGCATCCGGCTCGCCCCGCCGCTGATCATCGGCGACGACGAGATCGACGAGTTCATCACCCTGTTCCGCACGTCCCTGGAGGCGATCCAATGATCCGCTGTGTTCCTGTCTGGTTCGGCATGTCAGGGGAGGCGATCCAATGATCCGGCACTTCCTGCGGGACGACGACATCACCCCGACCGAGCAGGCCGAGATCCTCGATCTGGCCCGGCAGATCAAGGCGGACCGCTGGTCCCGGCGCCCGCTGGCCGGCCCCCAGACGGTCGCGGTGATCTTCGACAAGTCGTCCACCCGCACCCGGGTCTCCTTCGCGGTCGGCATCGCCGACCTCGGCGGCAGTCCGCTGATCATCGCGACCGAGAACAGCCAGCTCGGCGGCAAGGAGACCCCCTCCGACACCGCACGGGTCCTGGAGCGGATGACCTCGGCGATCGTCTGGCGCACCTACGCCCAGACCGGGCTCGAGGAGATGGCGAAGGGGGCGACGGTGCCCGTCATCAACGCGCTCTCCGATGACTTCCACCCCTGTCAGCTGCTCGCCGACCTGCTGACGATCCGCGAACACCGCGGCGAGCTCGCCGGCCAGACGGTGACCTTCCTCGGGGATGGTGCCAGCAACATGGCGCAGTCGTATGCGCTGGCGTGCGCGACCGCCGGCATCCACCTTCGGGTGGCCTGCCCCGTGGAGTACTCGCCGTCCGATGCCGTGCTCGCCGCCGCCGACCGGATCGCGGCGACCACCGGCGGATCGGTGACCCTCTACACCGATCCGGTCGAGGCCGCCGCCGCCGCCGATGTCATCGTCACCGATACCTGGGTCTCGATGGGCAAGGAGGAGCAGAAGGCGCACCGCGTCGCCACCTTCGGCCGCTACCAGGTCAATGCCGAACTGATGGCACTGGCCAAGCCTGACGCTCTGTTCCTGCACTGCCTCCCCGCCGACCGCGGCTACGAGGTCGACGCCGAGGTCATCGACGGGCCGCAGAGCGTGATCTGGGATGAAGCCGAGAACCGACTGCATGCGCAGAAGGCACTGCTGGTCTGGCTGCTCGCGCACGCGGCCGGGACGCTGCCGGGCTAGCGGGGAAATAGGATTGGCAGAGCATGAAGAAGGAGCAGAATGACTGAGCGCGTAGTCCTCGCCTACTCGGGCGGACTCGATACCTCTGTGGGTATCGGCTGGCTGAAGGACGCCACCGGCAAGGAGGTCGTGGCTCTCGCCGTCGACGTCGGGCAGGGCGGCGAGGACATGGACGACATCCGCCAGCGTGCCCTGGATTGCGGAGCCGTCGAGTCGATCGTGATAGATGCAAAGGATGAGTTCGCCGCCGACTACATCGTGCCGGCGCTCAAGGCGAACGCGCTGTACCAGAAGCGCTATCCGCTGGTCTCGGCGCTCAGTCGCCCGCTGATCGCCAAGCACCTGGCCCGCGTCGCCCGAGAACTCGGCGCCGACTCGGTCGCTCACGGCTGCACGGGCAAAGGCAATGATCAGGTTCGCTTCGAGTCGGCGGTCGCGGCGCTCGCCCCCGAGCTCGTCAGCATCGCACCGGTGCGCGATCTTGCCCTGACTCGCGACAAGGCGATCGTCTACGCCGAGCAGCACAAGCTGCCGATCCGGCAGAGCGCCAAGAATCCCTACTCGATCGACAAGAACGTCTGGGGTCGCGCGGTGGAGACCGGCTTCCTCGAGGACCCGTGGAACGCCCCCATAGAGGACCTCTACGAGTACACCCAGGATCCCACAATCCCGCGGGACGCCGACGAGGTGACGATCACCTTCGACCAAGGAGTTCCGGTCGCGCTCGACGGCGTGCCGCACACGCCCATCCAGATGGTGGTCGCGATGAACGCGCTGGCCGGCAAGCACGGCGTCGGCCGGATCGACATGATCGAGGATCGACTGGTCGGCATCAAGAGCCGTGAGGTGTACGAGGCCCCCGCCGGCATCGCCCTGATCAACGCGCATGAGGAACTGGAGAACCTCACCCTCGAGCGCGACCTCGGCCGCTACAAGCGCGGGGTCGAGGCGCGCTGGGCCGAGCTGGTGTACGACGGTCTCTGGTTCTCGGGGCTCAAACGCTCGCTGGACGCCTTCATCGATGACACTCAGAAGTACGTATCCGGCGATATCCGGCTGAGTCTTCAGGGCGGACGCGCGACCGTCACCGGCCGCAGATCCGACAAGAGCCTCTACGATTTCAGCCTCGCCACCTACGACACGGGCGACACCTTCGACCAGAGCCAAGCCAAGGGCTTCATCGAGATCTGGTCACTGCCGAGCAGAATCTCCGCGCGGCGGGACGCGGCGGAATAGCGCCATGACTGCGGACGGAACCAACGAGGGAGCGCTCTGGGGGGCGCGCTTCACCGAGGGGCCGTCGCCGGAGCTCGCGGCTCTCAGCCGGTCGACGCATTTCGACTGGCGACTGGCCGAATACGACATCGCGGGTTCGCGCGCGCATGCCAAAGCCCTGGCGAAGGCGGGTTACCTCGATGCCTCCGAATTGGCGGGAATGCTGGACGGTCTGGACCAACTGGCCCTGCAGGTCGCCAGCGGCGCCTTCGCAGCGCAGCCGAGCGATGAGGACGTGCACGGTGCGCTGGAGCGGGGATTGATCAGCCTGGTCGGGCCGGAACTCGGCGGCAAGCTCCGCGCGGGCCGCAGTCGCAATGACCAGATCGCCACGCTGATCCGGCTGTACCTGCTTGACCATGCCGCGACGATTCGTGCCCAGGTGGTTTCTCTGATCAGCGTGATCGCCGATCAGGCGGACGCCCACATCGACGCGGCCATGCCGGGGCGCACGCACCTGCAGCACGCGCAGCCGGTACTGCTCGCGCACCATCTGATGGCGCACGCCTGGCCGCTCGTGCGCGATCTGGAACGTCTCGACCAGTGGGCAGAGCGGGCCAGGGTCTCCCCTTACGGCTCCGGTGCGCTGGCCGGCAACTCGCTTGGTCTCGACGCCGATCTGGTCGCCGCCGAGCTGGGACTCGCGAGCGTGGTCGACAACTCGATCGACGGCACCGCCAGTCGGGACGTCGTCGCGGAGTTCGCCTTCATCACCGCCCTGATCGGGATCAACCTCTCCCGGTTCGCCGAGGAGATCATCCTCTGGGCGACCCGTGAGGTTCAGTTCGTGCGGCTGCACGACTCCTGGTCGACCGGTTCGTCGATCATGCCGCAGAAGAAGAATCCCGATATCGCCGAACTCGCACGCGGCAAGAGCGGTCGCCTGATCGGCAACCTCACGGGACTGCTGGTGACGCTCAAGGGCCTCGCTCTCGCGTACAACCGGGACCTGCAGGAGGACAAGGAACCGGTGTTCGATTCCGTGGCGACTCTGGAGGTGCTGCTGCCCGCCTTCACGGGCATGGTGGCGACTCTCGAGTTCAACACCGCCCGGATGGCCGAACTCGCCCCCGAAGGCTTCGCGCTGGCCACTGACGTCGCCGACTGGCTGGTCAGAGCGCGAGTGCCGTTCCGAGACGCGCACGAGATCACCGGCGCCCTCGTCCGATTCTGCGAAGAGCGCGGGATCGGTCTTGATGAAGCGTCAGACGAGGAGCTCGCCGCGATCTCCCCGCAGCTGACCCCCGAGGTTCGCGCGGTGCTGACGGTTGCCGGCTCGATCGCCAGCCGCGACAACCGACCGGGGACTGCGGGCGTGCGCGTTGTGGAGCAGCTCGCCCGACTTCGTACCGCCATTGCCCGCTGATCGATCCCCGGCCGCCATGCTGAGGGCCTGCCGCTTGATACGGTAGACGACGTGATCGAGAACGCGACCGCGCTGTCCAGCCAGAGCAACGACTCGACCTTCGACGATATCTGGGACGAGATCGTGTGGCGGGGTCTCGTGCATGTCTCCACTGACGCCTCCGAACTCAGGAGTGTGCTGGCGGCCGGGCCGGTGACTTTCTATTGCGGCTTCGATCCCACCGCCCCCAGCCTGCATCTGGGCAATCTGGTGCAGCTGCTGCTGATGCGCAGGCTGCAGCTCGCCGGTCACCGCCCACTGGGACTCGTCGGCGGGTCGACCGGTCTGATCGGCGACCCCCGACCCACCGCCGAGCGCACTCTCAACAGCAAGGACACGGTCGTCGAGTGGGTGGGTTACCTGCAGGACCAGGTTTCGCGTTTTCTCAGTGCCGAGGGCGACAACGCGGTGACCCTCGTCAACAACCTCGACTGGACGGCGTCGCTGAGCGCCATCGACTTCCTCCGCGATATCGGCAAGTACTTCCGCGTCGGCACCATGCTGAAGAAGGATGCGGTCGCCGCTCGTCTCAACTCGGACGCGGGCATCAGTTACACCGAGTTCAGTTACCAGGTACTGCAGGGGATGGACTTCCTGGAGCTGTACCGCCGCTACGGCTGCGTGCTGCAGACTGGCGGCAGCGACCAGTGGGGCAACCTCACCAGCGGCACTGACCTCATCCGCAAGGCCGAGGGCGTCAGCGTGCACGCGATCGGAACTCCGCTGATCACGAACTCCGACGGCACCAAGTTCGGCAAGAGCGAGGGCAATGCGATCTGGCTGGATGGGACGATGACCAGCCCGTACGCGATGTACCAGTTCTGGTTGAACACGGACGATGCCGACGTCATCGACCGGCTCAAGGTCTTCACCTTCCTCAGCCGTGCCGAAATCGAGGCGCTCGAGGCGCTCGTGGCCGTCGAACCGTTCCGCCGCGAGGCTCAGCACACCCTGGCCTTCGAGGTCACCCGACTCGTGCACGGCGCCGTGGCGACGCACGCCGCCATTGCCGCCTCCGCTGCGCTCTTCGGCCAGGGTGACCTCGCCGATCTCGATGAGGGGACGCTGGCGGCAGCGCTCGCCGAATTGCCGACGGCACACGGCGGCCCTACCAGCTCGGTTGCGCAGTTGCTGGTCGACACCGGCCTCGCGGACTCGTTGGGCGAATCGCGTCGGGCGATCAGCCAGGGCGGTATCTACGTCAACAATCACCGGGTCGATGACGAGCACGCGGTTCTCGGTCCCCTGCTGCACGACCGCCTGGCGGTCATCCGTCGAGGCAAGAAGACGCTTGCCGGGATCATCGCAGTCTGAGACGGCGCCTCAGTTGCGGGGCAGCCATCGGGGGGCGTCCACGCCCAGAGGGCGTGGGGGAGCCAGATAGTCATCGGGGCTGCCCTGGAAGGAGAGCGCCGGCAGCGGATACCGAAGCAGTCCGGCCTCCGTGGGGTGTGCCACGGTGAACGGCAGGAGATCGATCGGCTCGGCGCCCGGGACCGCCGGCAGGCGCAGCAGCTCGCCGGCGAGTCTCAGCAGGGAGGTCTCGACCAGCCAGCTGCCACCGGAGCGACGTTGCCGTCCCAGCAGACTGATGATGCCGGCTGCCAGCAGATAGCCGGTGGAATGGTCGAGGGCCTGCACGGGGAGCGCTCCTGGCGTCTCGCCGTCCGGAGATTCGCGCAGGGCGATCCCGCTCGCCGACTGCACGATGCTGTCGAATCCCCGTCGACCGTTGCCCGCGGGCAGCGTTCCCCACGCGGTCAGTCGCGCCACGATCAGGCCGGGGTGGTTTTCCGCGAGCTGCTCGGGGACGAGCCGGAGGGCATCCATGGCACCGGGTCGATAGCCGAGCACGACGACATCGGCAGTGGTCAGCAGTTCGTGCAGCAGGGTCTGGCCCTCGGGTGTCCAGAGATTGACGCGCGTGCTGCGCTTGCCCTGACCGGTGTCGAGGTGCTGCCACTCGAGCTCCGGCAGCAGCGGTGAATCGATGCGGAGCACGTCGGCGCCCAGTAGAGCGAGGTTCCGGGTGGCGACGGGCCCGGCGATCACCCGCGTCAGGTCGAGCACCCTGACCCCCGCGAGGGGCAGCGCGGCCGAACTCGGGGTGCTCCACTGCCGCGCGGGAGCTTCCCCCAGAAAGCGCACGGCGAGCACCGGCTCGCCGCTGAGTCGATCCGCGATGCCGTCGGATTCCGGACGCATCACCGCGGCCACGCCCTGGGCATCGGCAATCAGCCTCTCGGCTGTCGCCCCGGTCCGCTTGCCCAGCGCCGCACCGAATTGCTCCGGCGTGGCGTCGTCGCCCAGGCCGAGGGCACGCAACAGGCGTTCCCGATGGTGCGGGTAGTTGGCATGGGTGCGGATCCAGCCGTCGGAGGTGCGCCAGAATCCCGAGAGCTCCGCCCAGATCGCCGGGGCCTCACCGTCGATCGTGAACAGCTGATCGCTGGAGTACGAGGCGGCGATCCGTTCCGGAGAAGTCGTGATGGCCGCCACTGTGTCCGAGTCCGGCCGGCTCGCCTGCTCGCGCTCCGCGCTGAGCACGGCGGCAGCCAGGGAGGCGGCATCGACCGACTGCTGCGCCATCGTTGCGACGCCGAGTTTCGACGAAAGCGGAACCGGGCGCTCCGGCGTGGGAACCAAGACGAGGTGGTCGGGGCTTTCGCCCAGTTCCGACCACACCCTTTCGAGGAAGGTGCCCAACACTGCCTCCGCTACCGCTTCGTTCACTAAGCAGACTAACCCTCCGGGGTAGGCATCGACCAATCCGGGTGCCCGGGCTTCGCGATCAGCGCGGCCCGATGACACGGTGCCGCCCGGCGCAGGCACGGGTCCGAGAAAGCCGGAGACCCAGGCGACACGCCCGAGATGGAACCTGATTTGCGCGGCCCGAAACATCCACGTAATCTACTTAAACGTCACCCCAAAGGTGCGGGAAAGCCGAAGAGCTTCCCGGCCCTCAAGCGGGACCGAACCCCGGCCGTGCAGGCAGAAATCCTCTTGTAGGACGATGCCCGCCGGCGTAGGGTTGCTACCACTCTCCGAGAAGTCAGATCTCAGTCGGCAAGCGTGAAAACGCCGCCGGATGGAATTGACAGGATCAAGGGGAATGGTAGGGTAGAGAAGTTGCCCTGAAGACCAGCCGCGAGGCTGAAGGTCAGGAGCATCCGATCCTTGAGAACTCAACAGCGTGCACAATGTCAAATGCCAAAAACCTCGTGCATTGACACCGTTTCTAGCGGTGAAGATGCAGGAGATTCCTTTGGAAATAGATTAACAAAGCAAGTCAGTAATGATTTGTTCTGTCAGTTTCAAACTTGCAGAGTTGATGCCCATTCCGGCTGATCTCTGCACTAGATGTGCCGGTCGCTTCGGTGTCC
>CAVPES010000036.1:0-8608 GCA_963703545.1 uncultured Actinomycetota bacterium | reverse complement strand
CCTCGCTCGATGACGCGATGACTGACGACAGCCGGCTTCCCCGACTCGAGCTGGTAGGTGATCACGTCACCGATGCCGACGTCCCGCGCGTCGACGGGCCGAATGATGATGAGGGTGCCCGGCGGCAGACCGGGTTCCATCGACTGGGTGAGCACCGTCAGCGCAGAACCCCCTACCACTGCCGGTACCACGATTGCCAGTGCGGCGATGCCGATCACCGCCAGCAGCAGTGCGCCGCTGAGCGCAACCCCGAGGTAATACCACAGCCCTTTTTCCGCCGCAGGACCAGCAGCATCCTCGGTCGCTTTCCCTGGCTCCTCGTGATCAATCGATCGCATCAGCGCGCCTCCTCCTCTTGTTGCTCCTCTTCTTGTTGCGGCGAATCGCCAGCACCAGGAACAGGCCTGCGCCGAGCAGAGCGGATGCCATGATCAGGAGGGCCGGCACCGTCGACGCGCCCGTGGAGGCCAGATCGCTGTGACCAGCCCCACCCCCGATCAACGCGCCATTCCTGGGGCACGCGGTCGGCGCGAACGCTCCCGCAGCCGGGTCGCTGAGCACCCCGAGCAGCGTGATCGAAGCAGTCGCGTCCTGGCCGTCCAGACCGCTCAACTGCATGACCTCCATCGTGATCGGAACCGCGACGGATTCCCCCGAGGCGAGGATCTGGTCGGGAAGGAGTTGCGTGCACTCACCCACGGCTCCAGGAGCGACCCTGAAGTCGAGCGGGCGCGTCGACCGCCGAGATCCGAAGCGCCGAACCGAGAGCCGCGCTCGATGAGATGGCCTCCCTGAGGCTGATCCGGAGCAGTCCGTCAACCGGTGCAGCGTTGCGCACCCAGAGGGTTCGGGTGACGCTGTCGCCGGGAACCAGTCGGCCGAGTCCGTCGAAGAGTCCGTCGGAGAGGCTGGTTCCCCACCTCACCCCGTCCAGGCTCACCACGGTGCCATCCGGTGAAGCGTCAGCCCGAGACGGCGCGGCGACGATCGCCATCACCAGCGACAGCGAGACGAGCAGGGCCGACAGGACAGCGAAACCGCCACGAGGTCGACCGGCGGAGGACTCGCCTGCAGAGCGGAGTTCGTTGCGCGACGAGGTCATGGGCAGCTCAGCGTCGAGGGGGGCGAGTCGGCGCCGCGAGTCAACTGGATCGGCACGCCGACAGAGGTTGAACCGTATTGGCTCTCTTCCGCCTGAATCAACAGGGTTGTGGTGGCGGCAAGGTCACCGGGAGTGATGGTGACCTTGGTCTTCGTGATGCCCGTCTCGATCACCGCGTTGGTGTCAGCGTTCACAATTCGATAGCTGATTGCGCCCGTGGTGCCCGTGTCGGTTGGTGCATTCCAGCTCAGCGAGACGTTTCGGCTGAACCACGCCGACCCGATCTCGGTGCAGGTCAACCCGGTCGGATCGACCATCCGATAAACGTCCTGGGTGAAGGTGCCCGCGGCGCTGCTCATCCACGTGCTGGTGCCGACCGTCCCAAGAATCGTGAACACCGGACTCACCGTCAGTCCTTGTGATGCGGCTACCGTGCTGTTCAAGCGGGTGGCGACACAGAGAGTGAACCCGGCACCAGCAGCCACCACCGTCGCTGCGCCGGGGAGTGCTGGCATCGCGGCGAGGGTTCCTGCGGTGGTGCCGGTCGCGGGGATCGTGGCGGAGCAGGTGGCTGTCGCGGATCTCCAGAGGGTGACATCGACCAACGGCGCGAGAGCGTTGCCGGAGACACCGCTCACCCCCACAGTCAGGTTGAGGGGGGCGGTGCCCGTGTTGGTCACCGGCAGCGGCGCGATCACCACCGGCGAGTTGCCGGCTGCCCCCGCGAATTTGTACTGGGTCGAGAGTGCGGAGTGTCCCGTGACGCCGACTCCCACGGTCGCTACCGTCACCGTGCCGCCGAGCGATGTTGCAGCGGACCAGACGGCGTTGGCCACCAGCGGCCCGGCACAAACGAGAAAGGCGCAGAGGCCGGCGATGGCTGCCAGGCGTCGGCGCGGTCGACGGGAGGGGGAAGTCGCCGTCATCTCAGACCTGTGTTCCCGACAGTGCCAGCGAGAATGCCGCCGCGGGTTGACCAAGGGCGCTAATCGGTGCCACCGGACTCATCGTCACGGACACGCAGACGATCCTGCTCGCGCCGATCGGAATGCTGCCGCCCAGTGCGCCGGCGGAGACAGTGCCGATGGTTCCCGTCCACGTCGGGGTGAAGGTACCGGCGGCGCAGGCCCCGGCCGAACTCACGACACCAGCACCGACGGCGAGGGACCGACTGAAGTCGTCGGGCACTCCCGAGCCGGTGAGCCCGGTGACGGCCGGAGTCAGATCGACGTCTCCCGTGTTGACGATCGTCGCCGTACCGTAAACGGTGTGGTCTGGATAAAGCGGCTCCGCGGGCATCGCCAGTCCGGACGAAACGGCGAGCTCCGCGGTGCCGGAGCGGACTGTGGCCGAGGGCAGTTGCGCGCTCGCATTCCACAGAGCATAGGTGCCGCCCGCACCGATCACGCCGACGATAAGCGCGGCGAGAACGGCGACGGTGGTTGTCAGCAATCCGCGAATGCTCAGCAGGAAGCTGCGCTTCGCCGGGATCGACGGGTGGTTGCCGTCGTGGCTGCCAAGACTCGGCATGATGGGCGGCACCGCCCTTCCTGATTTCGGGTACAGCAGGTTCTCACGCGGATCGGGGTCCGCATCGGTTCAACACATCGAGGTGATGGCGGGGCCGGATCGCTCCGGCCCCGCCGCCGCATCAGTTCTGGGTAAGGTTGACCGCCAGGCCGGTGAGGTCCACGGAGCCGAGCTTGGAGGCGTTCTCCGCGCCGGCAGTCGCCGACTTCGGGAACTCGATCGTGACCTTGACGGTGACGTTCTGCTGACGCCGGCGGTGCCGGCGGTGACGGTGTAGCTGCCATCACCAACAGCAGTGATACCGGTGCCGGCTCGCGGTGATAGATGGCGTTCTTGGTCAGGTAGCCGGCCAGAGCGACATCAGCGGCGCTGGCAGACGACGCGGCGATGGAGCCGGGCGCGAGGGCGAGAGTGGCGACCAGGTTGTCACCGGTAGCAGTGACGGCGACATCCTTGGTGTAGGTCAGGGTGTCACCGGGGACGATTCTGTAGCTGGCGAGGTCGACCGTCACGTCGTTCTGGTCCGTCCAGACGCCGGCGGGAGTGGAGTCGCTGTCAACGACGAGGTTGCCGGCCACGATGGTTCCGCCTGAAATTGCCGCAGACGAGTTCCAGGTGGCAAGAGTTCCCGCACCACCCAGCAGGAGGGCGACGCCAACGGTGCCGGCGACTGCCGCTTTGGTGAGCTTGTTCATCAGTATTCCTTTCGCGACATCGCAGCGATGTCAGCAGTGTGTTCGCCGGCAGACATGCGGAACACGCAAGCTCAGCGAGAGTGGGTAACCATGCCGATCGGGTTGATTGCATGGTCGGTTCGGGCCTTCTCCACCAATTGAACTCAGAATTGATGAATACTCATATCCCCACAAAAGGGCACGAACTGGCCCCACTTCGGGGTGTTCGTGCCCTACTCGCGAAAGGTGGGACGGCGGCAGTGCCGCGCGCAGTCCTAGACCAGGTAAATCCAGCCGACGACAACGAACACTGCGGCCAGCAGCAAGCCGATGTTGACGGGCAGAACCTTGTACTCCTTGCGGACGACGTGGGTGCTGATGGCGCCCACCTGGACCAGCACCAGTCCGACTGCCGCCCACACGGTCAGTTCCGGCACAATGTTGGTCACCTTCGGCAGGATCAGGCCGATCGCGCCGAGGATCTCCAGCACGCCGATCCCGCGAACCAGGAGAGCCGAGGCGTCCTTGGACCACGGGGAGCTCTCCCGGTACTTCTCGATCGCGAACACCTTCTGCCCGCCGGCGAGCAGGTACATCGCGGCTAGCAGGCCAGAGACGATCCACAGGGCGATAATCATGTCTTGTTCCTTTCATTCACCCACAAGTGGGCAGCGGATCCACGCCGAGCATCTGACGGGGGATTGTGGTGTAGAGCGTCACTGCTCCCGGTCTCGGTCGAGATCGTCGATCGGTCGATCAGCGCCAACCCGGTGGCGAGTCCACTGGTGGAGTCCTCGACCGATCTCCGGGGCACTGCTTCTGGGCCGCCAGCGAATCGTTGACACGTCATCAGACTCTAGCGCCTCGCTCGCTTCGGTTATTCCCGGGGGTACGAGGCTGGCCGCGCGGCCTTTGGCGACCCGTGCGGCCGGGCGCGACGCAGCATGGGTCGCAATTGGGCGCATGGCGGCGGGGCGCGGCGGCGCGGGGCGCGCGGCGGCGGCGGGGCGGGGCGGGGCGGGGCGGGGCGCGGGGCGGGGGTCAGGCGGAGGCGAGGCCGGCGCGGGCGGCGCGGGCGAAGGCGGCAGGCAGCGCGGCCACGAAGGCATCCACCTCCGCGAGGGTGGTGTCCCGGCCGATCGAGATCCGGAGGGCGCCGCGGGCATCAGCCTCCGACACCCCCATCGACCTCAGCACGTGGGAGGTCTCGGGCACGCCGGCCTGGCAGGCCGCCCCGGTGGACACCGAGTACCCGGAGGCGTCCAGCAGGAACACCAGCGAGTCGCCCTCACAGCCAGGGAACGTGAACAGCGCGGTGCCGGGCAGTCGCGATGAGTCCGGTTCCGAGCCACTGAACACCGCAGACGGCACCGCTTCCGGGCCGGGCCGCACCGCCGACGGCACCGGTTCCGGGCCGGGCCGCACCACAGACGGCCCCGCTTCCGGACCGGGCCGCACCGCAGACGGTCCCGCTTCCGGGCCGGGCCGCACCGCCGACGGTCCCGCTTCCGGGCCGGGCAGCACCGCAGACGGCACCGGTTCCGGGCCGGGCAGCACCGCAGACGACCCCGGTTCCGGGCCACGCAGCACCGCCGACGGCACCGCGTGCCGCACGCCTTCGATCAGGTGATCGCGCAGGGCTGCCAGCCGGCGGGCTTCTGCAGCCAGGTTCGTGACCGCCAGCTCGGCCGCCGTCGCAAAAGCGAGCGCACCGGCGGCGTCCTGCGTGCCGGAGCGCACCCGCTGCTGGTTCCCGCCGTGCAAGAGCGGTTCGAGCACGGTGCCGCGCGAGAGCAGCAGGGCGCCGATGCCCACCGGGGCCCCGATCTTGTGGCCGGAGATGCTGAGGGCATCGATGCCGAGACCGCCGAAGTCGATGGGTATCGAACCGAGAGCGCTGACCGCGTCGGAGTGCATCGGCACGCCGTATCGGTGCGCGACCTCGACCAGTTCGGCGAGCGGCGCGATCACCCCGGTCTCGTTGTTCGCGAGCATCACGGAGACCAGCGCCGCCGACTCCGGTTCACCCGAGAGCATCGAATCGAGGTCGCTCGGCGAGACCAGCCCGGCACCGTCAACCGGAATCCAGTCGATCCGAGCGCCCTGCGTGCGCACCAGCCACTCGGCCGCATCGATCGCCGCGTGGTGCTCGGTTCCGGGAAGCAGCAGCCGCGGACGCCGAGCGGCCTCGGAGCTGCGCGCCCAGTAGATGCCCTTGATGGCCAGATTGACGGATTCCGTGCCGCCCGAGGTGAAGATCACATTCACCGGCTCCGCGCCAAGCGCCGCTGCGACCCGCTCGCGCGACTCCTCCAGCATCCGCTTGGAATTCTGGCCGGCACTGTGCACCGAGGCAGGGTTGCCGACCAGGCGAAGCGCGTCGGCGTATGCGGCGAGCACCGACGGGGGCATGGGGGAAGTCGCCGCATGGTCGAGATATACCGCCACGGGCACCTCCTTTCACTCCTCGCGGGGCGTAACATCCCCGACGCTTTCACTGGCTACTGTAGTTTGCATGACTGCCGCAGACCCGTTCCGCAGTCTCGGCGTCCGCCATTCGGCGCGCGGCGGTGAGATCGCGATCTGGAGTGAGAGCGCGAGCAGCGTGGCCGTGACGCTCTATGGCGCCGAGGTGCCCTACGCCCCGATCGCGACACTGGATCTGACCCGGGACGCCGACTTCGTCTGGCGCGGCAGCTCCCCGCTGTTGAAACCCGGCCGCCAGTACACGCTTTCGGTCGACGGCCCGATCGGACCGACCCACCAGTTCGACCCCGCCAGGCCGCTGATCGACCCCTGGGGCCGCGGCGTGCTCGCCGCTGCCGACGGATCGTGGCGCTCGGTGGTGGTGGACAATGCATTCGATTGGGGCACCAGTCAGAAACCGCAGACGCCGCTCGATGCCACCGTCATCTACGAGGCCCACGTCAAGGGCCTCACCCGTCTGGCGCCCGACGTGCCCGAGGAGTTGCGCGGAACCTACGCGGGCCTCGCCCACGAGTCGACGATCAGTTACCTGAAGGACCTCGGCGTGACGGCGGTGGAGCTGCTGCCGATCCACCAGTTCGTCACCGAGGCCCGTCTTCGCGGCAACGGGATGGTCAACTACTGGGGCTACAACACCCTGAACTTCTTCACCCCGCACGCGGCGTACGCAACCGCGGCCGCCCAAGCAGCCGGGCCCGATGCGGTGATCCGCGAGTTCAAGGGCATGGTGCGGCTGTTGCATGAAGCCGGGCTCGAGGTGATCCTCGACGTCGTCTACAACCACACCGCCGAGGAGGGCCTGGTCGGGCCGACCACCAGCCTGCGCGGCATCGATAACGCCAACTACTACCGGCAGACCGCCGCCGGCCAGTACATCGACGTCACCGGGTGCGGCAACACCGTGAATTTCAGCACCCCGGCGGCACAACGCCTGGTCATGGACAGCCTCCGATACTGGGTCAGGGAATTCCATATCGACGGGTTCCGCTTCGACCTGGCGACGGCCCTCGGCCGCAACAAGGACGTCGAGTTCGACAAGTCGCACCCGCTGATCAACAACATCATCAGCGACTCCGTGCTGACCGGCACCAAGATGATCGCCGAACCGTGGGATGTGGGAATGGGCGGCTGGCAGACCGGCAACTTCCCGGAAGGCTGGAGCGAGTGGAATGACCGCTATCGCGACCGGATGCGCGACTTCTGGCTGCGCGACATCGCTGCGGCGCGCATGAGCGGCAGCTCCGGCTCGGGCATCGGCCGCTTCGCGACCCGGTTCGCAGGGTCGTCGCTGACCTTCGCCGCGGCACGGGGCCCACTCGCCAGTGTCAACTTCATCACGGCGCATGACGGCTTCACCCTGCATGATCTGGTCAGCTACAACGTCAAGCACAACCTGCTCAACGGCGAGCACAACCGTGACGGCACCTCCAACAATCTCAGCTTCAACCACGGCTTCGAGGGCCCAAGCAAGGACGAGGACATCCTGCGGGTGCGGCGCAAGGCGATCCGCAACCTGCTCGGCACCCTGCTGTTGTCCGCCGGCGTGCCGATGCTCACCGCAGGGGACGAGTACGGCCGCACCCAGCGGGGCAACAACAACGCCTACTGCCAGGACAACGAACTGACCTGGCTGGACTGGAGCCGCGAGCCATGGCAGCTCGAACTGCAGGCGACCACCCGGAGGCTGCTGCAGCTTCGCGCCGAGAACCCCGCGCTGCGCCCCGTGCGCTACGGCGTCTTCGGCGAGACGACACCCAGCGCCACCCAGATGGACTGGTTCGACGGCGGCGGCGAGGCGATGGACGAAGCCGATTGGAACAGCCCCGAGAGCAGGACTCTGCAATACCTGGCGGCCTCGACCCCGGAATTCGAGGACTTCAACCGGATCCTGCTGATCGTGAACGCCACCGAGGATGACACGATCGTCTGGCTGCCTGTGCACGAGGGGGTGGAGTCCTACACACTGCTCTGGAACAGCGCGCACGACAATCCCGAAACGACGGCGTCCGAGCACCGACCGGGTGCCGTGGTGGGCGTCAGCGGAACCTCGATGCAGCTCTTCCGGGCACACTGACCCCGGGGCGCCTATCCCGCGAGGGTCTGCAGGCCGAGTTCGGAATCTGAGGCCAGCAGCGGGTGCCGGGGCACCACCCGGATCGTGTACCCGAAGGTGCCCGGACGCGCCAACTCGATCTCCTGGCCGAACTCGGCCGTGCCGTCCGCCGTCGACTGCAGCTCCAGTTCCGTCAGTTTCGCGTCGACGATCTGGTCCGCGGAATCCGCCCGGCCATACACCAACTGGACGGCGACCTCGGCCGGATCAAGTCCGTCGAGGTACACCGAGGCGTGCACCCCCGCCCGGTCCCCCACCAGCGGCGAGCGGGAGGCGAGATCGGTATCGACGTGCCGGACTTCGACGTTGGGCCACGCCGCGCGCACCCGCTGCTTCCACGCCGCCAGTTCCCTCGCCGGGGTGCCGTCAGCAGCCCAGACCCGGACCGCAGCCTCGGCAGCGGGCAGATACAGCCGCTCCGTGTACTCCCGCACCATCCGATCCGCGCTCAACTGCGGGGACAGCGTCGCCAGGCTGTGCCGGATCGACGCCAGCCATCGGGTCGGCAGCCCGTCGTCATTGCGCTCGTAGAATCGGGGCACCAGCTGGTGCTCGATCAGGTCGTAGAGCGCCGCCGCCTCCAGTGCGTCCCGCTCCTCGGTGCTGAGGCTGTCGCCGGCCGTCGGAATCGCCCAGCCGTTGTCGCCGTCGAAATACTCGTCCCACCAGCCATCCAGGATCGACAGGTTCAGCGCGCCGTTC
>CAVPES010000035.1:0-25435 GCA_963703545.1 uncultured Actinomycetota bacterium | reverse complement strand
TATCGCCGCCTTCCGCTACGGCATCGGCGTCTTCGCCCAGGCGGCCCTGCCCGGCTCGCTCGATGATCTGATCAGCCAGGTTGCCGGGCGCGTCGACATGGAGCTTGTCCGCGCCTCGGTCGCCGCAGATCTGGCCGAGCGCGGCCGAGCCGGCGAGTAGCCAGCCAAGGCCGAGTACGTCGATCAGCGAGCGGTACCGGGCGATGTCCACGCGGAGGTAGCCGAGCAGCCGACCGCGCTGGCCGACCATGAGCAGCAGCTCATGGACGCGAGTGGTGATCGTGCTCGTGTTCCTTGAGGTGCTCGGTGAGGTCCTTGATCCGCTCGGTCAGGACGGCAACCTGAGCTTCGGGGGATCCGGTGTCACCGGGCGGGAGACTCTTCGATGGATCGCCTGCTTGGTCTCTGAATCCAAAGCCATAGTCGATCCCCTTTCACTCGTTGCGTGGCGCCGGCTCCCTGCTGGGAAGGCTCTCTTTATCCGCGGCCGTCAGACGGCAACCGCCCGAGTTTATCAGCTTTTCCGATGCACGCGGCCCGCTGGAGGTGGTCCCGCCGAGCGGCGTCGGCGATGGCCTGATCCGGCGCGATGCTCGCCCGCTGCTCGACCCGGACTTCACGGCCGATGCGACCGTTGCTGCCACCGCGCGCCGGCACCGATCATCGAGTCGGCGCCGATATGCACATTGCTGGCGATCCAGGCATGCGCACCCCCGCACCCCCGATCGATCCAACTGCCTTGGCCGATCCAGGCATGTTGCCGATCGCGCACCCGCCTCGACATAGGTGCTCTCGCCGATGTGCGCCGTGGACGCGGCGGACGCCCGCGGCGAGACGAAACCGCGGCCGTTCTCATGCCGGCGGTACTTGCGGATCACCCCGGGCTCCAGCTCTACTTCCTCGTTCAGTCGTCCCAAGACCTGCCTCCTTCTCGACGCGGTGCAACCAGCAGTCTCAACAATGAAGACAAGGTTTCGATTCCCGGTGAACCCGGGAATCGACCACCGGCCGGCAACGCCAGCAGTTGCGGGTCGCTCAGAGCCGGTTCATCGCGAGCACGCGCACGACTGCCAGGCCCTGCTCTGCGGAGGCCGCAAGGTCGACCTCGGCCTCGATCCCCCAATCGCGGTCCCCCGCGGGATCCTCGAGCACCTGGCGCAGCTTCCACAGCTCGACCCCGCGCTCCATCAGCAGGTAGGACGCGCTGCGGGCATCCGGCCCCGTGCCGATCGAGTCATGCTCGTCGTAGTAGTCGTCGAGCGCCGCACCCCAGGCCGCCTCATCCATGCCCGTTGCACCATCCAACTCCCCCAGCGCAGCGGCGTCGTCGCGCGCGGCCAGCTGGACGCGTCGGAACATCTCGTTGCGCACCAGCACCATGAACGCCCGAGGGTTGCTGAGCACGGTCCGCGGTGCGGGCGGCACGACGGCCGCTTCCGCGGCGTGCCGCGCCGGATCGGGATTGACCAGCTCCTCCCACTCGTCCAGCAGGCTCGAATCGACCTGGCGGACGAGTTCGCCCAGCCATTCGATCAGATCGCGGAGTTCCTCGGTGCGCTGGTCCTCACTGATGGTCTGCCGGGCAGTGCGGTACGCGTCGCTGAGATAGCGCAGCAGCACCCCCTCCGAACGGGTCAGCTTGTAGAAGGCGACGTACTCGTCGAAACTCATCGCACGCTCGAACATGTCCCGCACGACGGACTCCGGCGAGAGCGTGAAGTCGCCGATCCACGGCTGCGTCACTGCATAGACCTCGAATGCCGCGTCGAGCAGTTCGGCGAGCGGTTTCGGGTAGCGACCTCCTCCAGCAGCGCCATCCGCTCGTCGTACTCGATGCCGTCGGACTTCATTGCGGCGACCGCCTCACCCCGGGCGGTGGACTGCTGCGCAGAGAGCACCGGTCGCGGGTCATCGAGGGTGGACTCGAGGATCGAGATGATGTCGAGCGCGTAGCCCGGCGCCTCGGGGTCGATCAGTTCGAAGGCGGCGAGCGCGAACGGTGACAGAGGGCTGGTTGAGCGCGAAGTTCGGCGGCAGGTCGACCGTCAGCCGGATGACGCGCTTGAGGATCTTGAGCCTGCTCGACGATGCCGGCGTCGCGCAGCGAGCGATATCTCCAGGGCGCGGACGCAGATGCTGCGCCGCCACGGCTCGTGGTTGTCGAAGATCAGCGCGTGCACATTCCCGTAGACGTCGCCGCCGCGACCGATCACGCCGAGCATCATGATCTGCGTGATCCGGATCCCGCGAGACCAGCGTCTCGGGTTCTGCGGCGATCAGCTTGGCAAAGCTCGCCTCACCCCAGGATACGAAGCCGGCGGGGGCTTCTCGCGCACGATACCGCGGAGCTTGCGCGGATCGTCCCCCGCTCGCGCCAGCAGCCTCGCGTTCTCGATGTCGGTGTTGGTGCCTCGGCCACCACCGAGCGGCCGTGTCGAAACCGGCCCGGCCCGCCGACCGGCGATCTGGCGGAACTCCCGGGCATTCAACTGGCGGGTCCGGCTGCCGTCCAGCACTTGGCCAGCGCCGGGCGCAGCACCGTTCGGATCGGGACGTCGATACCGACACCCGGGTGTCGGTGCCGCAGATCACCCAGACGGCGCCGCGCGGTTCGTCCACCAGTCGGCGGTACTTGGGCAGCATGGTGTATGCCGATGCCCTGGCGAAGCAGCCGGGACAGCGTCGCACCGAAAATCCCGCGCCGAGCGGGAAAGCGCCGATCGCCTCCGCGATGGCGTCCTTCTGCTCCCGGCTGGCGACGGTCATGCTGAGCATCGACTGGGCGCGCTCCAGCGCCGCCAGCTGCGAGCTGATGCACACGGGGGGCGCCCCCGTCTACGTCGTGCACTTCTCGCAGCTGGCGGCGCTGGAGCGCGCCCAGTCGATGCTCAGCATGACCGTCGCCAGCCGGGAGCAGAAGGACGCCATCGCGGAGGCGATCGGCGCTTTCCGCTTCAGCGCCGGATTCGGTGCGACGCTGTCCCGGCTGCTTCGCCAGGGCATCGGCGTGCATCATGCCGGCATGCTGCCCAAGTACCGTCGACTGGTCGAACAGTTGGCGCAGCGCGGACTGCTGCGGGTGATCTGCGGCACCGACACCCTGGGTGTCGGTATCAACGTGCCGATCCGGACGGTGCTGTTCACGGCGCTGGCCAAGTATGACGGCAGCCGGACCCGCCAGTTGAATGCCCGGGAGTTCCACCAGATCGCCGGTCGGGCGGGCCGGGCCGGTTTCGACACGGCCGGCTCGGTGGTGGCCGAGGCACCCGAGCACGACATCGAGAACGCCCGGCTGCTGGCGCGAGCGGGGGACGATCCGCGCAAGCTTCGCGGCATCGTGCGCAAGAAGCCCCCTGCCGGCTTCGTATCCTGGGGTGAGGCGAGCTTTGCCAAGCTGATCGCCGCGGAACCCGAGACACTGGTCTCGCGGATGCGGATCACGCATGCCATGATGCTCGGCGTGATCGGTCGCGGCGGCGACGTCTACGGCAATGTGCACGCGCTGATCTTCGACAACCACGAGCCGTGGCGGCGCCAGCTCGGTCTGGCTCGCCGCGCCCTGGAGATCTACCGCTCGCTGCGCGACGCCGGCATCGTCGAGCAGCTGCGAGCGGGTGACGACACCGTCATCCGGCTGACGGTCGACCTGCCGCCGAACTTCGCGCTCAACCAGCCCTTGTCACCGTTCGCGCTCGCCGCCTTCGAACTGATCGACCCCGAGGCGCCGGGCTACGCGCTCGACATCATCTCGATCCTCGAGTCCACCCTCGATGACCCGCGACCGGTGCTCTCTGCGCAGCAGTTCGCCGCTCGGGGTGAGGCGGTCGCCGCAATGAAGTCCGACGGCATCGAGTACGACGAGCGGATGGCGCTGCTGGAGGAGGTCAGCTACCCGAAACCGCTCGCCGAACTGCTCGATGCGGCATTCGAGGTCTATGCGGTGACGCAGCCGTGGATCGGCGACTTCACGCTCTCGCCCAAGTCCGTCGTGCGGGACATGTTCGAGCGTGCGATGAGTTTCAACGAGTACGTCGCCTTCTACAAGCTGACCCGTTCGGAGGGGGTGCTGCTGCGCTATCTCAGCGACGCGTACCGCACTGCCCGGCAGACCATCAGTGAGGACCAGCGCACCGAGGAACTCCGCGATCTGATCGAATGGCTGGGCGAACTCGTCCGCCAGGTCGATTCGAGCCTGCTGGACGAGTGGGAGGAACTGGTCAATCCCGATCCGGTGCGGCACGCCGCGGAAGCGGCCGTCGTGCCGCCCGCACCGCGGACCGTGCTCAGCAACCCTCGGGCGTTCATGGTGCTGGTGCGCAACGAGATGTTCCGACGCGTCCAGCTGGCCGCCCGCGATGATGCCGCTGCTCTGGGGGAGCTGGATGGTGCTACGGGCATGGATGCGGCGGCCTGGGGTGCGGCGCTCGATGACTACTACGACGAGCATGACTCGATCGGCACGGGGCCGGATGCCCGCAGCGCGTCCTACCTGCTGATGGAGCGCGGGGTCGAGCTGTGGAAGCTGCGCCAGGTGCTCGAGGATCCCGCGGGGGACCGCGACTGGGGAATCGAGGCCGAGGTCGACCTTGCGGCCTCCGCAGAGCAGGGCCTGGCAGTCGTGCGCGTGCTCGCGATGAACCGGCTCTGAGCGACCCGCAACTGCTGGCGTCGCCTGCTGGTGGTCGACAGTCCGGGTTCGCCGGGAATCGAAGCCCGCACTCCGCGGCCAACGCCTGCGCCTGGCTGTTTGTCCGGGTTCACCGGGAATCGAAACCTTGTCTTCATTGTTGAGACTGCTGGTTGCACCGCGTCGAGAAGGAGGCAGGTCTTGGGACGACTGAACGAGGAAGTAGAGCTGGAGCCCGGGGTGATCCGCAAGTACCGCCGGCATGAGAACGGCCGCGGTTTCGTCTCGCCGCGGGCGTCCGCCGCGTCCACGGCGCACATCGGCGAGAGCACCTATGTCGAGGCGGGTGCGCAAATCGGCGAACATGCCTGGATCGGCCAAGGCAGTTGGATCGATCGTGGGGTGCGGGTGGGTGCGCATGCCTGGATCGGCAGCAATGTGCACATCGGCGCCGACTCGATGATCGGTGCCGGCGCGCGGATCGGCAGCAACGGTCGCATCGGCCGTGAAGTCCGGGTCGAGCAGCGGGCGAGCATCGCGCCGGATCAGGCCATCGCCGACGCCGCTCGGGTGGCAGCGACGCCCCGGGATCACCTGCAGCGGGCCGCCTGAGTCGACCGTGCATCGGAAAAGCTGATAAACTCGGGCGGTTGCCGTCTGACGGCCGCGGATAAAGAGAGCCTTCCCAGCAGGGGACCGGCGCCGCGCAACGAGTGAAAGGGGATCGACTATGGCTTTGGATTCAGAGACCAAGCAGGCGATCATCGAAGAGTACGCTACCCACCCCGGTGACACCGGATCCCCCGAAGTTCAGGTTGCCGTCCTGACCAAGCGGATCAAGGACCTCACCGAGCACCTCAAGGAACACAAGCACGATCACCACTCGCGTCGTGGTCTGCTGCTCATGGTCGGCCAGCGCCGTCGGCTGCTCGGCTACCTCGCCGACGTGGACATCGCCCGGTACCGCTCGCTGATCGAGCGTCTCGGCCTTCGCCGCTAGCGCTACTCGCCGGCTCGGCCGCGCTCGGCCAGATCTGCGGCGACCGAGGCGCGGACCAGCTCCATGTCGAGCGCGCGGACCTGGCTGATCAGATCATCGAGCGCGGGCCGGGGCAGGGCCCCGGCCTGGGCGAAGACGCCGATGCCGTCACGGAAGGCCATCAGCGTCGGAATCGACGAGATTCCCATCATCGAGGCGATCTGCTGTTCGGCCTCGGTATCCACCTTGGCGAAGATGATGTCGCCGTTTTCCTCGGATGCCGCCTCGAAGGTGGGGCCGAAGGCTCGGCATGGCGCGCACCAGGCGGCCCAGTAGTCGATCAGGACGATGCCGCCGTCCGTGATGGTCTTCTCGAAGTTGTCAACGGTGAGTTCTATGGTCGCCATGGTCTAAGCCTAGGCAGACCCGGCGGCACAACGCGAGGCTTGTTCGCCCGCCGCGATATCTGGCCGGTCAGGGTGCCGACTGCTCCGGGGCGGTGATCCGCTGCGCTATCCAGATCGGGATGATCGAGACCAGCACCAGGACGACGGCGATCACGTTGACGATGGGGGCCTGATTCGGGCGGAACAGATTGTCCAGGATCCAGATCGGCAGGGTCGTCACGCCGGCTCCAGCGGTGAAGGTCGTGACGATGATCTCATCGAAGCTGAGTGCGAAGGCCAGCAGTGCGCCGGCGAACAGTGCCGAACCCATCTGGGGGAAGGTCACCAGTCGGAACGTCGTCCAGATGCCGGCACCGAGGTCGGCGGACGCCTCCTCGAGCGAGGTGCCCATCCTTCGCAGCCGGGCGATCACGTTGTTGAAGACCGTCACGATGCAGAACGTCGCATGTGCGACGATCAGGGTCAGAATTCCCAGCTGGATGCCGATCACCGTGCGGAAGGCGTTGTTCAGCGCGATGCCGGTGATGATGCCCGGCAGGGCGATCGGCAGGATCACCAGCAGGTTGACCGCCTCGCGGCCGAAGAACTCGTAGCGCTGCAAGGCGATCGAGATCAGGGTGCCGAGGATCAGGGCGATGGCCGTCGCGGCCAGCGCGACCTGGAGGCTCGTGCCGAGCGCGGCCAGTGCGCCTTCGTTCCGGAAGGCCCTGCCCCACCATTCGAGGGTGAGTCCCGGCGGCGGCCAGGTCAGGTTCTTGCTGGTGCTGAACGAGTTGACGAAGACCACGAGCAGTGGCAGGTAGATCACGGCCAGGACAAGGCAGGTGAGGGTGCCGAGGGCGGCCCGGGCGGTTCGGCTGATGCGCATGGATGTCCCTAGAGGTTCTCGAGGGCGCCCGAGCGGCGCGCGAGGCCCAGGTAGACGACCATGATCGTGATCGGGATCAGCGAGATCGCCGCAGCCAGCGGCAGATTGTTCGCGGCACCGACGTTCGTGTAGACGAGGTTGCCGAGCAGCTGATTGGCGCCGCCGACGATATTGACGGTGATGTAATCGCCCAGGCTCAGCGAGAAGCTGAAGATCGAGCCCGCGATGATTGCCGGTAGGAGCATCGGCAGCACGATCGAGCGCAGGGTGCGCACGGTCGAGGCGCCCAGATCACTCGAGGCTTCGAGCAGTGAGTCGGGAACGCGCTCCAGACCGGCATAGATCGGCAGGATCACGTAGGGCAGCCACAGATACGACAGCGTGATCACCGTCGCAGTGAGTCCGTAGCCCGGTGAGCTCAAGCCGAAGGGAGCGACGAGCCAGTCGTAGAGTCCGCCGGTCGAAAGCACCGATCGCCAGGCGTACGCCTTTACCAGGTAACTCGCCCAGAGCGGCATCAGGATCGCGATCAGCAGCAGCCGGCGCGCGCGGGGTGAGGCGACCTTCGCCATGTAAAACGCGATCGGCAGGGCGAGCAGGATGTCGATGACCGTGACCGCCGCCGCGACACCCACCGTTCGCACCGTCACGGTTTGGTAGAGCGCCCCGGTGATGACCGTGGTGATGTTCTCGAGCGTCCAGTCCTGCCGGATCTCGCCGGTGAAGCTGTCGACTCGCCAGAGCGCTGTGATCAGCAGCGCGGCGAGCGCGACGACATAGATCAGACCGAGCCAGAGCAGAGGGGCGCCCAGTAGTCCAGACAGACGCAATCGCGGATGCCTGCTGAGGAATACCGAGGCCCGGCGTGCCGCAGTCTCCCGGGGTTCGGGGACTGCGGCACGCCGGGCTGCTTCGCTGCTCCGGGTCACGCAGGCTAGCCCTTGATCTCCGACCACGCGGTCGTCCACTGGGAGTAGTCCGTGCACGTCACGTCGGTCCGACCGTCGAGGCACTCGGCGATCGGTGTGGACCAGTACCAGATCTTGGCGGCGTAGTCCGCGTCACCGGCATGGTAGGCCTCGCAGTCCTCGCGGAAGTCGCACGCGGCCTGGCTGGAGGGCGCCTCGCCGAAGTAGGCGGTCGCCATCGCATTGGCTTCTGGGCTGGCGATGTAGTTCAGCCACGCATACGCGCAGTTGGGGTTCTTCGCCGCGGAGGCGATCATCCAGGTATCCGACCAGCCGGTTGCGCCCTCCTCGGGCAGGATCGCCTCGGTGTTGCCCGTGGTGACCGAGTTCTGGATGACCTGCCAGGTGGTGCCGACGACCGAGTCGCCGGTCTCGAAGGCTTGGACCTCCTTGAGGTAGTCGGACCAGTACTCACCGACGTGGGCGCGCTGGGCCTTGAGCAGGTCCACTGCCGCCGCCAGCTGAGCTTCGTCGAGCGCGTAGGGGTTCGCAATGCCGAGTTCGGGCTGATGGGCCATCAGGTACACGGCGGCATCGGCGATGTAGATCGGCGAGTCGTATGCGGTGACCTTGCCCGAGTATGCGGATGCGCCGTCGAAGACGACATCCCAAGAGGTTGGCGCCGGGGTGACGACATCCGTGTTGTACATCAGCAGGTTGGCGCCGTAGCCGTGCGGGATCCCGTAGGAGACTCCGTCGACGCTGTTCCACGACTGCATCTTCAGGAAGTCGAAGAGGCCGTCGTAGTTGGGGATCAGCTCGGTGTTGACGGGGGCGACATCACCGGCGGCGACGAGCCGCAGCGAGGCGTCACCGGAGGCTGCGATGACGTCGTATTCACCGGTCTTCATCAGGTTGAAGGCCTCGTCCGAGGTGCCGTAGCTCTTGCTGGTGACCGTGCAGCCGGTCGCCTCCTCGAACGGGGTCACCCAGTCGACCGTCGGGTCGTTGGTGCCGTCCTCGACGTAGCCCGGCCAGGCCAGGATCGAGACCGCTCCCTCGTTCTCGCCGAGCTCCTCAAGGGCGCCTCCGCCTTCCGGAGTCGAGGCGGTGGCGCAGGCCGACAGTATGAGCGCTGTGGTCAGCGCGAACGACGCGATCAGCGTCGACCGTGTGTATGCATTGCGGGACATTGCTTTCTCCATTCGTGTGATTGCGTTTCGGTCAGGTGACAGGGACGTGCTGCGAAGCGTCGGGGACTGTCTGCAGGGCGACGAGGTCGTCGGCCGCGATCCGCAGCTCGACGGCATCGTCACGGACGTGCGGGGAGCGCCCCTCCGCCGTGTTCTGCTCGAGCACTGTGAGGACCTTCCCGCCGGTCAGCCGGACCAGGATCCGGGTGCTGCTGCCCAGATAGATCACCTCGGTGATCACCCCCGGCAGCACCCGGGCCGTCCCCGGCGCATCAGCCGCCGACAGGGAGATCTTCTCCGGGCGAAGCGAAAACGTTCCGAGCCGTCCGAACAACTCCCGGGCTTCCGCCGTGGTGAAGAGGTTTGACTCTCCGACGAAGGAGGCGACGAAGGGCGAGGCTGGCCGCTCATAGATCTCGAACGGGGTGCCGAGCTGCTCGATCCGACCGTTGTTGAAGACGGCAATCCGGTCGCTGAGGGTCAGCGCCTCCTCCTGGTCGTGCGTGACGAAGATGAAGGTGATGCCGAGGTTTCGCTGCAGGTGCTTCAACTCGACCTGCATCTGCTCGCGCAGCTTGAGGTCGAGCGCGCCGAGCGGTTCGTCGAGCAACAGGACCTTGGGCTGAACGACCGTCGCCCTGGCCAGGGCGACCCGCTGTCGCTGGCCACCGGAGAGCTGGCTGGGTCTGCGGTCGCCGTATGCACCGAGGCGCACCGTTTCCAGAGCTTCCGCGGCCATGGCGGTACGTTCCCTCCGGCCGATTCCGCGAACCCGCAGACCGTAGGCGACGTTCTCGAGCACGGTCATGTGCGGGAACAGCGCATAGTCCTGAAACACCGTGTTGACGTCCCGATCGAACGGCGCCTGTCGGGTCACATCACGCCCCAGCAAGCTGACCGTGCCCGAAGTCGGCAACTCGAAGCCCGCGATCAGTCGGAGCACCGTGGTCTTGCCCGAGCCGGAGGGGCCGAGCATGGAGAAGAATTCGCCCTCGGCGATATCGAGATCGAGGGCATCGACGGCCGTGACGGCGCCGAAACTCTTGGTCAGTCCCCGGAGTCGAATCGCGGGTATCTCATCGCCCACTCGGGTCCTCCTGCCGGTGTTGGGTAAATCATAGGGATTCAGCCGACCGATTAGGACGATTGGCGGCGGAACCCGGGGTTTGGCCGGTGCGGGGGTCGGCGCGGGGCCGGCGCGGCTCAGCCGCTTTTGCGGCGGAACCGTTTCTGGTGGTCAGCGGGACCGTGAGCGCCGTGGATCGAGGACTGTCCGGTTCCTTGGGTATCCGTGCCACCGCGGGTTTTCTGCTGCTTGCGCTCGAGTGCTTCGCGAAACCTTCGTTTGGTCTCATCGGAGGCGCCGGTCGGGGTCTCTTCTTCGGCATTCATTGCCCCAGTCTAGGCACGGTGCCGCGTCTTGCCCGGATGCCTGCGGCGTTCCGGTAGGTCTGCCCAGCCCGCTGCTGGTAGCATTGTCGAGGCTGAATTCATGCCATGGCTCTCAGATCGGAGAGCACCCACGGAGCAGGCCGGCTCGAAGCTGGTCATCGGTGGTGGTTCTCGGAGTTATTCCGAGACCTTCCACTGTTGACCAGAACAGATGATCGGCGCGATATCGCGTCGGGCCCTTCAGGGTCACGTCCCTTCCTGCCCGCTCCTGCTCCGATGTACGAGTCGCGCCCACACGGGGCCGCGACGTAAAACAAAGGAGATAACCCCCATATGGAGGGTCCAGAAATCAAATTCGCCGAAGCCGTCATCGACAACGGAGCCTTCGGCACCCGCACGGTTCGCTTCGAGACCGGTCGCCTTGCCCAGCAAGCGCAGGGCGCGGTAGCCGCCTACCTCGACGAAGACACCATGATCCTGAGCGCGACGAGTGCAGGCAAGCACCCGCGCGACGGTTTCGACTTCTTCCCGCTGACCGTTGACGTCGAAGAACGGTCCTATGCCGCCGGGAAGATCCCCGGTTCATTCTTCCGTCGCGAGGGCCGACCCTCGACCGAGGCCATTCTGGTCTGCCGTCTGATCGACCGGCCGCTGCGCCCCACCTTCGTCGAGGGCCTGCGCAACGAGGTTCAGATCGTCATCACTGTGCTCTCGATCGCTCCCGGCGAGTTCTATGACGCCTTGGCCATCAACGCCGCCTCAGCGTCAACCCAGATCTCGGGTCTGCCCTTCTACGGCCCGGTCGGTGGAATCCGACTCGCGCTGATCGGCGATCAGTGGGTCGCATTCCCCACGTACGGCCAGCTCGCCGACGCCGTCTTCGATCTCACGGTCGCCGGCCGGCTCGTCACCAATGACCAGGGCGAGGAGGATGTCTCGATCATGATGGTCGAGGCCGAGGCCACCGAGGTGAGCTGGGAACTGATCAGGGCGGGTGCTACCAAGCCCGACGAGGCCGTCGTCGCCCAGGGTCTCGAGGCCGCCAAGCCCTTCCTCAAACAGCTCATCAAGGCCCAGCAGCAGCTCGCGGCGCAGTCCGCGAAGGCTATCCAGGAGTTCCCGTTGTTCCCGCCGTACCAGCAGGCCACCTACGACGCGGTCGCCGGTCTTGCCTACGATGACCTCAAGACCGTCTACCAGATCGCCGACAAGACCGAGCGGCAGAACGCCGATGACGCGCTGAAAGACCGCGTCAAGGGCCACATCGCCGGCGAGATCGAGGCTGAGCGGCTGCCGGAGTCGGCCAACGCCGAGGTCTCGGCAGCGTACAAGTCCGTGAGCAAGAGAATCATGCGCGCCCGCGTGCTGACCGAGGGGATCCGCATCGACGGCCGCGGTCTGACCGACATCCGGCCGCTCGACGCGGAGGTGCAGGTCATCCCGCGCGTGCACGGTTCGGCGATCTTCCAGCGCGGCGAGACCCAGATCCTGGGCGTGACGACGCTGAATATGCTCAAAATGGAGCAGCAGATCGACTCGCTCAACCCGGTCACCAAGAAGCGGTACCTGCACCACTACAACTTCCCGCCGTACTCGACGGGTGAGACCGGACGCGTCGGTTCGCCCAAGCGCCGCGAGATCGGCCACGGATTCCTCGCCGAGCGTGCGCTGGTTCCTGTGCTGCCGAGCCGCGAGGAATTCCCGTACGCGATCCGCCAGGTCTCAGAGGCACTCGGCTCCAACGGCTCGACCTCGATGGGCTCGGTGTGCGCGTCAACGCTCTCACTGCTGAACGCCGGTGTGCCCCTGCGCGCCCCGGTCGCCGGTATCGCTATGGGTCTGATCTCCGACGAGGTCGACGGCGTGACCCGCTACGCGGCGCTGACGGACATCCTCGGTGCTGAGGACGCACTCGGGGACATGGACTTCAAGGTCGCCGGGACCAGCGAGTTCATCACGGCGATCCAGCTGGACACCAAGCTCGCGGGTCTGCCCTCCTCGGTGCTCGACGGGGCGCTCAAGCAGGCCAAGGAGGCGCGCACGGCGATCCTCGCGGTGCTGAACGCGGCGATCGACACTCCCGACGAGATGGCGCCGACAGCCCCCCGGGTGATCTCGGTGCAGATTCCCATCGACAAGATCGGCGAGCTGATCGGCCCGAAGGGCAAGACCATCAACGCGATCCAGGATGAGACCGGTGCCGACATCTCCATCGAAGACGACGGCACCGTGTACATCGGTGCCGTTGACGGTGCCTCGGCCGAGGCGGCACGCGCCCAGGTCAATGCGATCGCCAACCCGCTCAACCCGGAGGTCGGCGAGCAGTTCCTCGGCACGGTCGTCAAGATCGCGACCTTCGGAGCCTTCGTGTCGCTGATGCCCGGCAAGGACGGACTGCTGCACATCTCCGAGGTGCGCAAGCTCGCCGGCGGCAAGCGGGTCGAGAACGTCGAAGACGTGCTCGGCGTCGGCCAGAAGATCCTGGTGGAGATCACCAAGATCGACGACCGTGGAAAGCTCTCGCTCGCCCCGGTCGTCGACGAGTCGGAGGCCTCCGCTGCCGAGAACTCCGAGGCCCCCGCGGAAGAGTAGTCCGGCAGAGTCGCCGACCGAGAGGAGCGCACGTGAACCAGGAGCGAATCGTCGTCGTGGACAGGCCAACCGTGGTCAGCCAAGCCGACGACGGGGCGGTGATCCCACTCACGGTGATCAGCACGCCTTCGGTGCGGGTGACGGAGATCGCTTTCGGTGCGGGTGCTGAACTCGCGGAGCATTCCGCGCCCGCGCCGATCCTCGTCCAGGTGCTCGAGGGTGCAGTGGACTTCGAGGTGGGCGGAGTGACGCACCCGCTCACCTCACCAGGGCTGATCTACCTTGCGGTGGCGGGCGAGCGGCACCGGGTCTTCGCGGTCCGTCCCGCCCGCATCCAGGTGACCATGCTCCTGTCGGCGCCGTAAACCGGCCGGTTCCGGTAGCGGTGTCCACCATTCGGGGGGTGCCGGGGTGCATTTCGGTTAAGGTTTGGTGACGAATCACCGTTTGGTCACCGCTCGGCGTGCGAAAAGCCCTAGTGTTCGAGTCAATCGAGCACTGGAGGGGATATGACTCACACCCCGGTCACCACCAGCGCCGCGGGACTCACGACCGGCGAGATCGTCGTCAACGGCGTCCCGCGCCGCCGGCTCCGGGGTACTGACGTTCAGGTCTACCCCGTCGCCCTCGGCGGCAGCACCTTCGGCTGGACCGCGGACGCCCCCGCCACCCAGGCGATCCTCGATCGGTATTCGGATGCGGGCGGGAACTTCGTCTCCGTCTCGGACCACTACTCTTCCGGTCGCGCCGAGGTGCTGCTCGGCACCTGGATCCGCCACCGGGGAAACCGGGATCAGCTGGTGGTCGCGACCACGGCAGGGCGGGCCCCCGAGTTCGCCGACGGCCGGGCGGCGAGCATCATCGCGGCAGCGGAAGCATCGCTTTCCAGGCTCGGTCTTGATCACATCGACCTGCTGGGTCTTTACGGGATCGATGACGACATCCGGATCGAGGAGGCGCTCGCCGCCGGCGATGCGCTGATCCGATCCGGCAAGGTTCGTCACCTGATCGCCAACGACTACTCGGCCGATCGCCTGCTGGCCAGTCGGATCAATGCCGCGCATCTGGGCGCCCCGCAGTTCGTAGCGCTCAGCACGACCTACAACCTGGCTGAGCGGCAGCGGTACGAGACCCAGTTGGAACCGGTTGTCTCGGTGCAGTACCTCTCCGTCATCCCGAAGCATGCTCTGGCCGGCGGATTCCTCTCCGGCAAGTTCCGTTCCCGGCAGGAGGCCGCCAAGTCGGCCCGGGGCACGGCTCTGCTTCGGTTCATGAACCGGGCGGGGTTCCGCCTGCTGCAGGCTCTGGAGGCAGTGGCTGCCGAACAGGAGAAGCCGCTGTCAACGATTGCGCTGGCTTGGCTGTTGAGTAAGCCCCATGTGCTGGCTCCGGAGGTCAGCGCCGCCTCGCCGGAACAGGTCGCCGGCCTCGTCGCTGCGGCCGGTGTGCACCTCAGCAGGCACCAGGTGTCTGTGCTTGATGCCGCCGGTGCCTACCGGCGCTGACCGGGGGTGTGAGCCGGGACCCGGGCGTGCGCGTGCCCTGTTTGCTGCTGCTGCCGGTGCCTACCGGCGCTGACCGGCTGTCTGAGCCGGGACCCGGACTTCCGCGATGATCCGCTGCACTCCGCGCTCGAGCGCGGCGATGGCCGCGATCCGGTCGCCCGCGTAACTTCCGCTGACGGCACCGTCCCTGAGGATCATGAAGTCGTCGGCGGCGTCGCCGTGCAGCGGGTGTCCGAGGTCCCGCATGATGTCCTGCATGAAGACGACCTGCCAGTTGCGGTGCTCGAGCACGGCCTGGCGAACCGGGTGATTCGGATCGGTGAACTCGGTCGCGGCATTCAGGAATCGACAACCGCGGAAATTCGGCAGAGCCGTCTCGGTGACGATCAACTCGGTGACTCGCACCAGCTGCTCCACCGGATCAGTAGTCTCGGCGATCAGGCTGATCAGAAGCGTGCGGGCCCTGAGTGAACTGTGGGCGAGGTAGTCGAGAATCAGCAGATCCTTGGCCGGGTAGTACTTGTAGAACGTCGACTTGGTCACCGAGGCCTCGGCGATGATCCGGTCGACACCGGTGGCTCGGATGCCTTCGCTGTAGAACAGCTCGCTGGCTGCGGCAAGAATCCGAGACTTCGCCGCAGATGGAAGCCGCATGGCCGATTCGGGTATGTCGGCCATGCGGCTCCTCAATCTGGGGTTGAACCCCTGCGAAAAGGAATTCGGACTACCCGGGGGTGCGGTGAGGGGAGCACGCGAACCCCCGGGGTAGCGATTCGAGAATAGCACATTTGTGTGGACAGACAACCCTGTATGTCCACATTTATGAGGACATCTTTTTCGGGCGTGCCGTGCGGCCTCGCGGACCTCGGCTCTGCGCTGCTGTCGGCCGCGATACCGTGACTAAGCTGGTCAGAATGAATGGCGCAGTCGAATTACCTTTGGATCAGCAGCAGCTCCGTTTCACCAACGCCGAAGGTGCACTCGTGCAGCGGACGGTCCTCCCCAACGGCACGCGGATTCTCACCGAACGCATGCCGGCCAGCCGAAGCGCCACGGTGGGCTTCTGGGTGGCTGTCGGTTCCCGCGATGAGCAACCGGAGACCTTCGGCTCGACCCACTTCCTCGAACATCTGCTCTTCAAGGGAACACCCTCGCGGACCGCTCTGGACATCGCCGTCGCCTTCGATTCCGTCGGCGGCGAACACAACGCGATGACCGCGAAGGAATACACCTGCTACTACGCCAAGGTCCGGGATCGGGACCTGCCGATGGCGCTCGAGGTCATTGCCGACATGCTCACCAGTTCGCTGATCGACCCTGTCGAGTTCGACAACGAACGCAGCGTCATCCTCGAGGAACTCGCGATGGCGGATGATGATCCCGCGGACGTCGCCAACGAGCGCCTCTTCGAGGCGGTTTTCGGTGATCATCCGCTGGGACGCCCGATCGGTGGGGATCAGCAGACCATCTCCGCGGTGGGCCGGGGCGCCGTCATGGATCACTACGCGGCGAACTACCGCGCGGAGGACCTCGTGGTCACGGCTGCAGGCAACCTCGACCATGCGGAAGTTGTCGCCATGGTCACCCGCGCCCTCGCCGCCGCAGGCTGGGATCTCGAGGCCGAGGCCGCACCGGTTCCCCGGCGCGAGAGCGAGGTGGCCGTGATCCGGCGCGCTGACCAGACGATCCTGATCGAGCGGCCGCAGGAGCAGGCCAACCTGCTGATCGGCGTGCCGGGGATCGTGCTGGCCGATGAGCGGCGATCGACGCTCAGCGTGCTGAACGCGATCCTGGGCGGCGGCATGTCCAGCCGATTGTTCCAAGAGGTCCGCGAGAAGCGCGGACTCGCCTACTCGGTGCACTCTTTCGCCTCCTCGTTCTCCGATTCCGGCATTGTCGGGATGTACGCGGGTTGTTCCCCCGCCAAGACGACGCAAGTTCTCGAGCTGATGATGGCCGAGTTCCGCGGGATCGCCGCCAAGGGGGTCACGGACGAGGAACTGCGTCGGGCCAAGGGGCAGCTCTCCGGTGGATCGGCGCTCGCGCTCGAGGACTCCGATATGCGGATGACTCGACTGGGACGCAGCGAGATCAGTCTCGGCGAGTACGTCGACCTCGACGAGTCCCTTCGACGGCTGGGGCTCGTCGCCGCCGGAGACGTGCACGCGCTGGCGGCGGAGCTTGCCGAGCGCCCGCTGTCGATCGCGGCGGTCGGTGCGATCGACAGCGCCAGTCTGAACGTTCGATGAGCGCTCCCGCCGCGTCATCGCGGCGCCCAGGCGGGCAGGGCCGTCGAGCGGCCCCGGCTTGGTAGATTGCAGGCATGACTAAACGTGTCGCCGTCGTCGGGGCTTCCGGCACGATGGGAAGCCTGATCACGAGGCTGATCGAGGAATCCGATGATTTCCAGCTGGTTGCCAGGATCGGCAGCGCAGACGAGCTGAGCGCCATGCGCGCCGCCGAGCTCGTCGTCGACGTCACCCGGCTCGACGTGTCAGAGCGCGTCGTCGATTTCGCCGTCGCACACGGCCTGAGCGTGCTGGTCGGAACCTCGGGCTGGTCGTCGGATCGGATCGAGGCGCTCTCCGCGCGGATCACCGGTAGCCCGGCCGCTGGCGTGTTGATCGTGCCGAACTTCTCGATCGCTTCGGTGCTGGCGACGTCCTTCGCCGCCCAGGCAGCCCCCTACTTCGACTCGATAGAGATCGTCGAGGCGCATCATGCCGGAAAAATCGACTCGCCGTCGGGGACGGCGGTGCGCACGGCCGAACGGATCGGCGCAGTGCGGGCCGAGTTGGGACCGGTCGCCACTCCGCATGCAGACCAGCGTGCCCGTGGTCAGCTGGTCGCCGGCATTCCCGTGCACAGCCTCCGGATGAGTGGCATCGTCGCCAAGCAGGACGTCATCTTCGGCGGTGCCGGTGAGGTGCTGACCCTGAGCCATGACACCGTGTCCTCGGCGGCATATCAGCAGGGGATCATGCTCGCCCTGCGCGCCCTGCCGGGAATCCGCGGCGTTTCGGTCGGCCTTGACTCCCTGCTGGGACTCGGGTCCACTCCGCCTGACGCCGCCGGATGAGCGCCCGGATCGGCGTCGGCCTGACGGCAGCCCTGCTGCTGGTCTATCTGCTGCTCACCGCCGCTCGCTCACTGGAGCTGGTGGCCTCGGGCGAGCCGATCGGCATCGTCATCGGCGTGGCCGCACTGGGCCTGCCGATTCTGGGCGCTTGGGCCCTGCTCAGGGAACTGCTCTTCGGGCTCGCCAGCGATCGACTTGTTCGGCGAATGGCGGCCGCCGGGGAGCTGCCCGTCGAGGAGTTGCCCCTGCGGCCCAGCGGCCGCCCGCAGCGAGCCGCTGCCGATGCTGATTTCCCCCGGTGGGCACGCGCCGTCGACGATCACCCCGACAACTGGCGGGACTGGATGCGGCTGGGTTTCGCCTACGATGCCAGCGGTGATCGCCGACGTGCCCGATCCGCGATCAGGACGGCGATCGCTCTGGAACGGCAAGGACGGCGGCGATAGCGGAAGCCGCGGTCGGGTGGCGGAACCGGAATCCATCCGCAAGCAGTCGCTCGGGCACGACTTCGGCGCTCGCCAGCAGCAGTTCCCGCCCGGCATCGCCCAGCACGGCGCTGATGAGCGCCCCGGGGACGCCGAGGAACATCGGTCGGTGCAGAGCCGCAGCCAACTCATGCAGGATGACGGACGCCGTCGCGCTGGTCGGGCCCACCAGGTTGACCGGGCCGACGATGGTCGACGTGATCAGGTGGCGAATCGCGGCCGCCTCGTCGTACAGGCTCACCCACGGCCAATGCTGACCGCCGGTGCCCAGTTGAGCGGACAGGCCGAGACGGGCCAGGGTGCGCAGCGGTGCGAGGGCGCCCTCGTCGGCCAGGACCAGTCCCGTGCGCAGGTGCACGACACGGGTGGGTGCGGGCGCACGGCGCGCCGCCGCCTCCCATTGGCGGGCCAGATCCGCCAGGAAGGTGTCACCGGCGGGGGAGTCCTCGGTCAACCGGACCCCCGGAGCATCCCCGTAGTATCCGTATGCCGAACCGGACAGGAACACCCGCGGCGGGTTCGCTGAACTGGTCATGGCGTCGGTCAGGGTGCGGGTGGCCGCCAGGCGCGACTCGATCAACTCGCGTTTGTAGCGCCGGGTCCACGGCATCCGACTGATCGACGCCCCGGAGAGGTTGACGACGGCGTCGACCTGATCCAAGGCTCGGGGGTCGAGGATGCCAGCGCCGGGGGACCACGTGCGCTCATCGGGGCCGATGGCGTCCCGGCGGACGAGTCGAATCACCCGATGCCCGCTGGCTGTCAGCTGCCGGGTGAGCTCCGTGCCGACGGTCCCCGAGGCGCCCGCTACCAGCACACTCGGTTTGCCGTTGTGGTCAGTCATGGCGGGCGGTCGAGGGTAGGGCGACCGGTTGGCACCTCCGGATCGAGCCTAGATCACCGCTGCCGGCGGTGGCCGGTTCAGGAGGTGCTGGTGCGTCCGATGATGCCCGCGCGCACCAGCAGCAGGTACAGCTGGCAGCCGAGGCAGTAGGCGAAGACCGCATTCAGGAAAGCGGCCACGAACGCGATCGCCGCAGCAACCGGGACGGCGTAGGGCACACCGAACAGCGCGAGCAGCACTCCGACGCCGGTCACGGCCAGACCGACGCCCTGCGCGAAGGTTGGCGGCCGCGGATCCTCGAGCTCAGCGGGCGGGGACAGCCTTGGCCGGATGAGCTTCCTGAACAGCACGGCGAACGGGTGCCGGCGAACGCCCGCGAAAGCCCCCCAGGCGAAGAGCGCGGCCAGAGCACCAAGCAGCAGCAGACCCGGATCGGCCGGATTGCCGACTGCGGCCGGCCCGGTCAGGCCGAGGATGAGGGCGGCCAGCAGCAGCACCGCGGTGATCCCCGCCGTGAAGCGGGGCCCGCGTGGGTCGATGCCGGCAATTATCGGATTCTCAGGTGTTGACATGGGCGCCGCCAATCAGATTGTCGAGTTCGAGGTGAAGCTCGTGCCGGCGCGGGGCGCCGCCGATGCGGGCACGGACACGTCCGGCACCGTCGAGGATCAGGGTGGTCGGGGTCTGCAGGATGTCGAAGCGGCGGGCCAGGTCGGTGCGCGAGGTGAGGTCGATGTCGACGTGCTGCACGCCGTCGTTCTCCTCCGCGATCCCGGCGAGCAGGCGATGGGTGGCCGGACAGGCGGAGCAGAATTCCGTCGAGAACTGCAGCAGCGTCGCGGCGCTGCCGAACGGCTCGGTGGAGTCGACATCGGCGGGGCTGAGCAGCAGACCGTCCGACACGGACACGGCACGGCCGCGAAGGCGCTGCCAGAGCAGCCCGAGGACGGTCGCCGCAGCGACGAGCGCGGCGGCGATGGTCAGGGCGATCGTGAGGTCCACGATTCGAAAGCCTAGGTCGATGATCCCGGGGTCGCGACCGGAGCTGTCGCACGGCGTAACAGTCGCCACCCCGGTGTGCGCACCGCCGGCTCTCGAATTGTCCGGCGGCGGCGTGCACCCGATAACCTTGGAGGCGTGTCCCACGTCGAGAATCCCTTCGGTCAGGTGCTTGTCGCCCTGGTCACCCCCTTCCTGCCGGACGGTGAGGTGGACTGGGCGGGTGTCGAGAAGCACATCGACGACGTCATCACGGCGGGAGCGGACGGGATCGTGGTCACCGGAACCACGGGTGAGACCAGCACGCTGACCGATGCTGAGAAGCTGCGCCTGGTCGAGGTGGGCAAGTCGGTGGCGTCCGGGCGCGCCAGAATCATCACCGGCGGAGGCTCGAACGAGACCGCGCACGCCATCGAGCTCTACAAGGCCAGCGAGAAGGCCGGTGCCGACGGGGTGATGATCGTCACCCCGTACTACAACAAGCCGACCCAAGCCGGCGTGCTCACGCACTTCCGGATGATCGCCGATGCCACCGACCTCCCCGTCATTCTTTATGACATTCCGAGCCGCACCGGCATCCCGATCAAGTACGAGACGATCCTGCGGGCCGCCCAGCATCCCAACATCCTCGCCGTCAAGGACGCCAAGGGTGACTTCAGCGAAGTCTCCCGAGTGCTCAACCAGACCGATCTGCTGTACTTCTCGGGAGATGACGCGAACGTGCTCCCGCACCTGGCCATCGGGGCGACCGGGCTGATCGGCGTCACCGCCAACGTCACCGCGACCCCGTACCGGCAGATGGTCGACGCCGTCAACGCCGGGGACCTCGCCACGGCGACGGCGGCGCACAAAACTCTCGAACCACTCGTGCGCGCGCTGATGACGCACGTGCCCGGCACCGTCGCGGTAAAATACATCCTGCACGGCCTCGGCCGTATCGGCAGCCCGCGGGTGCGGCTGCCGCTGGTCGGACCCGAGGACTGGGAGGCCGCCCAGATCGAAGACGAGTTGGCACTCGTCAAGGCCATCCCGGGCGTCGACTTCTCGAACTTCCGCCCCGACCGCAATGCCGCCGCCGGTGGTGCCCTGCCGAGAATCGCCGGCACCACCCGCTGAGACCTGACCAGGAGGCTCGCAGCCTCTTCACCACCCAGCAAAGGAACAGATGCCCAACCCAGTAACCGATCCCATCCCGCTCGAAACCGGCACCCTGCGAGTCATCCCAGTCGGTGGTCTGGGGGAAGTCGGCCGAAACATGACCGTCTTCGAGATCAACGGCAAACTGCTCGTGGTGGACTGCGGCGTGCTCTTCCCCGAGGAGAACCAGCCCGGCGTCGACCTGATCCTGCCGGACTTCAGCATTGTCCGGGATCGCCTCCAAGACATCGTTGCCGTCGTTCTCACGCACGGCCATGAGGACCACATCGGAGCCGTTCCCTACCTGTTGCGGCTGCGCAAGGACATTCCCCTCGTCGGCTCAAGGCTCACGCTCGCGTTGATCGAGGCGAAACTCAAGGAACACCGGATAACGCCGCAACTGCACACGGTCAGCGCGGGGCAGATCGAGAAGTTCGGCCCCTTCGAACTCGAGTTCATCGCGGTCAACCACTCGATCCCGGACGCGCTAGCGGTGGCCATCACCACCGAGGCCGGGGTGGTCCTGCACAGCGGCGACTTCAAGATGGATCAGCTTCCGCTGGACAACCGGATCACCGACCTGCGCGCCTTCGCGCGGCTTGGTGAGCGGGGCGTCGACCTGTTCCTGGCGGATTCGACGAACGCCGACGTTCCCGGCTTCACCGCCATGGAGAAGGAAATCGGACCGGTACTGGAGAACGTGATCGCGCGCGCGCCCCGCCGGGTCATCGTCGCGAGCTTCGCCAGTCACGTGCACCGCGTCCAGCAGGTGCTCGATGCCGCGGTCGCCACCGACCGCAAGGTGGCCATGCTCGGCCGGTCCATGGTGCGCAACATGGGCATCGCTGCCGACCTCGGTTACTTGAAGGTGCCCGACGGAGTGCTGGTCGACTACAAGAAGGCCGGTGACCTGCCGGACGACCGGATCATCTACATGTCGACGGGCAGCCAAGGCGAGCCGATGGCCGTGCTCGCGCGGATGGCCAACCGTGACCACCAGGTCGAGGTCGGCCCGGGCGACACGGTGATCCTCGCCTCGAGTCTGATCCCCGGCAACGAGAACGCCGTCTACCGAGTCATCAACGGGCTGATCAAGCTCGGTGCCAATGTCGTGCACAAGGGCACGGCGAACGTGCATGTGTCCGGACACGCTGCCGCAGGGGAGTTGCTCTACTGCTACAACGTGATCAAGCCCAGGAACGTCCTCCCCGTGCACGGTGAGCATCGGCATCTGGTCGCCAACGCCGCGCTGGCGATCGCGACCGGCGTCCCGGCGCAGAACGCGATCCTCGCCGAGGACGGAACGGTCATCGACCTCAGGGACGGTGTCGCACGGGTCGTCGGCCAGTACGACCTCGGCTACGTCTACGTTGACGGATCGACGGTCGGTGAGATCACCGATGACGACCTCAAGGATCGTCGGATTCTCAGCGAGGAGGGCTTCATCTCGATCATCGTGGTCGTGGAGGCGGCTACCGGTCGGATCATCGTCGGTCCCGAAATCCATGCCAAGGGTTTCGCCGAGGACGAGCGCATCTTCGATGAGGTCAAACCGAAAATCGCCGCAGCGCTCGCCGAGGCTGCGCAGAACGGCGTCCGGGACACGCACTCCCTCGCGCAGGTCGTTCGCCGCACGGTCGGCCGCTGGGTGAGCTCGTCCTACCGTCGCCGTCCGATGATCGTTCCTCTCGTCATCGAAGCCTGAGGCCGCAACCCCGCCGCCCCGAGCCGGACAAGACACCCCTGCCCGGCTGACCGGTTCCGGCGCCGTTGGCGTCTAGCGTTGTCGCATGGCCACTGGGACCAGCTCATCGGCGCGCGCGCGGACGCCGTCACCGCGTGCGAAGCAGCCTGCGCGGAAGTCACCCGCGACCACCAGGAGACTGCCGGCCTCCGCCGTCCCCGAACAGGGCCTGCTGGCCAAGGGCTGGCTGGGGCTGGCGCATCTCGCCGGCGGCGCGGCCCGGGCTTTCGACCGAGAGAGTCTCAGCCCCGAGCAGCGGCGTGACGGACTCCCGATGCTCATCCTGGTTCTCGGTGTCATCGGGGTGCTGATCGAGTGGTTCTCGGTGAATGATCCGGTTGCCATCGCCATTCATGACTGGACTTTCGGCGGACTCTTCGGGCGGGTGGCCTACGGCCTGCCCGTCGTGATGTTCCTGCTGGCGCTCTGGCTCTTCCGGCATCCCAGTTCCGTGCATGACAACGGTCGGATCGGCATCGGACTCGGCCTGCTGCTCGGCTCCGTGTCCGCACTGTGCCAGCTGTACGCCGGCCGCCCGGTGCCCGGTGACGGCATCCCCGCGCTTGCCGCGGCCGGCGGGCTGCTCGGCTGGGTGATCGGTGAGTCGCTCGCCCTGATCACGGTCACCGGGGCCACTGCGCTGATCGCCCTGCTGGTCGTGCTCTCGCTCTTCATCCTCACCAAGACTGCGCCGAACCGCATCGCGAGCCGATTCGTCGACCTGTACGGCTATCTCTTCGGGGCCACGGTGCCGGATGCCGGGCAGCGCGCCAAGGCTCGGGAGGCGAAGAAGGGCGAGACGACCGTCTTCGGTGGCCTGGAGGAACTGGATCTGGAGGGCGCGGCCGCGGACGACAATCTGCCGTGGTGGCGCCGCGGCTCGGCCAGGGACGAACGGGACGCTGGTTTCGACAGCCCCGTCGTCGCCTCGTTCACCGAGACGATCACCCCCGCGGCGGGCAGGCACCCCGCGGTGCCCGCGCCGCAGGAGCTCGGCGTCGGTCTGCTGGAGGGGATGCCGGCCGAGGATGCCGGCGTCACCGAGCTCATCGAGCCGATCGAGACTGTCACCGAACCGGTGACGGTGCTCGCCCCCGGGCCGGATGCCGCCTCGGGAAGACCGAGAACGGCCCCCACTGCTCCATACCGCCTCCCGCCCGCCACGATCCTGGCACCCGGGAGTGCTCCCAAGACCCGGTCGCAGGCGAACGACGACGTGGTTGCCGCGATCACCGAAGTGCTGCGCCAATTCCAGGTCGACGCGGTCGTCACGGGCTTCACCCGAGGACCCTCCGTGACCCGTTACGAGATCGAGCTGGGCCCCGGCGTCAAGGTGGAGCGCGTCACCGCGCTGTCCAAGAACCTCAGTTACGCCGTCGCCAGCAACGAGGTCACCATCCTCTCGCCGATCCCCGGCAAGAGCGCGATCGGCATCGAGATCCCGAACGTCGACCGCGACATCGTGACCCTCGGCGATGTGCTGCGCTCGAAGGCGGCCACCGAGAGCCTGCACCCGATGACGATCGGCGTCGGCAAGGACGTCGAGGGCAAGTACATCGTCGCGAATCTCGCCAAGATGCCGCACCTGCTGGTGGCGGGATCCACCGGATCCGGGAAGTCGAGCTTCATCAACGCCATGATCTCGAGCCTGCTGATGCGCGCCAAACCGGCGGAGGTGCGGATGGTGCTGATCGACCCCAAGCGGGTCGAACTGGCCGCCTACGCCGGCGTGCCGCACCTGATCACGCCGATCATCACCAACCCGAAGAAGGCCGCCGAGGCCCTGCAGTGGGTGGTCAAGGAAATGGACATGCGCTACGACGATCTGGCCAGCTTCGGCTTCCGCCACATCGACGACTTCAACCGCGCGGTCCTCGCGGGTGAGGTGGAGATACCGGAAGGCCTCAATCGCGAGCTTCGCCCGTACCCGTACCTGCTCGTCGTCGTGGATGAGCTCGCCGACCTGATGATGGTCGCCCCGCGCGATGTCGAGGATTCGATCGTGCGGATCACGCAGTTGGCCAGGGCCAGCGGGATCCATCTGGTGCTGGCAACGCAGCGACCGTCGGTCGATGTGGTCACCGGGCTGATCAAGGCGAACGTACCCAGTCGGCTGGCATTCGCCGTCTCCAGCCAGACGGATTCACGGGTCATTCTGGACCAGGGCGGGGCCGACAAGCTGATCGGCCAGGGTGACGGCCTCTTCCTGCCCATGGGCGCGAACAAGGCGCGTCGAGTGCAGGGGGCGTGGGTGTCGGAGTCCGAGATCCACAAGGTGGTGCAGCACGTCACCGATCAGGCCCGTCCGGAATACCGGCAGGATGTCGCGGTCTCTGTGCAGAAGAAAGAGGTCGATGCCGATATCGGCGACGATCTCGAGCTGCTGCTGGCTGCCGCGGAACTGGTGGTATCAACCCAGTTCGGCTCAACATCGATGCTGCAGCGCAAACTCCGGGTCGGTTTCGCCAAGGCCGGTCGACTGATGGATCTGCTGGAGTCCCGCCAGATCGTCGGCCCTTCCGAGGGCTCGAAGGCCCGCGATGTCCTGGTCTCGGTCGCGCAGCTGCCCGGGGTGCTCGCCGGTCTGCGCGGCGATTCGGCCGCCGCCGGCGGCTACGATGAATCCGACGGTGACTCCGACGAGGATGCATGGAGCCTCACCGGCCGCGACTAGCC
>CAVPES010000034.1:0-18753 GCA_963703545.1 uncultured Actinomycetota bacterium | reverse complement strand
CGGTACCCGAGACTCGCCGAACCCTCAGCCGGCGCGGCGGCGGCGCAGAACCTCATCGAGGTTCGGCAGCTCGGCCTTGTCGACCGAGTCGACGTAGCCCATCCCGGCGAAGCGGCTCGGCGCCGGCGCCTCGGCCTCGGTGACCTCCGTGACCTCCGGCGTCAGGGTCGGCACCGCCTGCTGAGCGTCGCGCAGCGCCTGCTCGGACCGGAGCGACGCCTCCTTCAGGTCGGCAGCCTGAGTGGCCGCCTCCGCGCTGATCGACCCGAGGGAGCCCGTGTCGACAATCGGACGGCTCAGGTACAGCGGCTTGGGAACCTCGGTGGGCACCCAGCCGCGGCTGACGCTCTGGTGGGCCTGGGCCAACTGGGCATGATCGATCAGCGGGCTGTTGCCGTGGGCGCGGGTGACGATCGCCGGGGCGGTCAGCCGCGCGGCCGTGCGGTTGACGCTGCGCAGCAGCAGCAGCCCGGCCGCGATCACGATCACGCCGAGGAGCACCATGCCCCACGCTGCCAGGAATGCGGCGACGACCGTGGCCACCAGAGTCACCGCGACGACCAGGGTCGTCACCAGCTTCGAGCGGCGCAGGCGGTGGACCCGACTCGGACTGACCCGCGCGGCCGGCGGCATCCGCAGAGCGTCCCGTTCGGCGATCGCGGCACGTTCGGCATGCGCGATCTTGTTGGCCAGCGCGACGGTTGCCCGCGTCTGGCGTTCCTCTGCCGCGTCTCTCGCCTTGGCCATGGCCTCTTCTTTCTGGATCTGTCGACGAAGCCGACGCTGCTGTTCGGCCACCGCGCGTGCCGACATCTCGGTCGTGAACTGCTCGGGGATCTGAGTGGTCTGCGCCATGATCCTCAGCGTCTGCTGCAGGCGCAGCGCGTTGCGTTCCGAGGCGAGGTATTCGCGGCGTCTCAGCCAGGTCGGGAGCAGGTAGATGAACCAGAGTCCCGCGGCCAGCGCGAGCGCGAGTCCGCCGCCCAACACGTCTGAGTTCATGCTCCTACGGTACGAGGCCCACCTCGCGAAACCGGTAGGGGCGCGGGGTGTGTTCAGGCCACGTCGAGACCCGCGGCTCTGCGATCGGCGTCGGGCACGGTCGCCGCATCGGGTGGCGTCCGACCGCTCTTCCACCGTGCCAGCAGACCGTCGGGCAGCTCCTCGCCCGTCAGCGCATAGCTGAAGTGGTCGCGCCACGCGCCGTTGATATGGATGTACTTGCGGCGCAAGCCCTCGTAGCGGAACCCCAGCTTCTCGACGACGCGGAGGCTCGCGCGATTCTCGGGACGGATGCAGATCTCGATGCGGTGCAGGCCGGCGGAGCGCAGGCAGTAGTCGGTCGCCAACGCGACAGCGGTCGGGGTGATGCCGCGACCGGCCACACCCTCCACGACCCAGTAGCCGATCGACGCCGAGGACAGCGAGCCGTAGCCGATCCCGGAGACGTTCAGCTGCCCGACCAGTTCGCCGTCGACTTCGATCACGAAAGGGATCGTGGTGCCGGCCCTGGCCGCCGCCTGCAGCGAGCGGATGCTGGTGCGCACATCGAAGTTCGTCGGACCGTGCGGGTTCGTCGCCTCCCACGGCCGCAACCAACTGCGATTCTCCATCAGCGCCCGCTCGAGCGCCCGAGCGTCGCGGATCCGGACAGCTCGGATCGTGACGGCACCCTCACGCAGTGTCGGGATCACGAACGGCATCGAAACGGTCCCGCCTCAGTCCAGTCCCGCGGCGTACTGGGCGAGCCAGGGGCGCAACTGCGGGCCCAGGTCCTCCCGCTCGGCGGCGAGCTGGACGATGGCCTTGATGTACTCGAGCTTGTCACCGGTGTCGAAGCGGCGTCCGCGGAAGATCACGCCGTAGACGCCGCCCGCGATCGTCTCGTCGGCTGCCAGCACCTGCAGGGCATCGGTCAGCTGGATCTCGCCCCCGCGGCCGGGGGCTGTGCTCTCCAGCACCGCGAAGACCTCAGGGCGCAGCACGTAACGCCCGATCACCGCGTAGTTGGAGGGCGCGGCATCGCGCTCGGGCTTCTCGACCAGCCCGGTCACCCTGACCACGTCGGGGTCATCGGTCGCCTCGACGGCGGCGGCGCCGTACATGTGGATGTTTTCGGGGCTGACCTCGAGCAGGGCGATGATGCTGGCGTTGCGGACCCCCTGTTCGACGAGCATCCTGGCCATCAGGGGTTCCGCCACATCGATCAGGTCGTCGCCGAGCAGGACCGCGAACGGCTGGTCGCCGATGTGGGCCTTGGCGCGCAACACGGCATGGCCGAGACCCTTGGGCTCGCCCTGTCGCAGGAAATAGACGTCGGCGAGGGTATTGGAGGCGAGTACCCGCTCGAGCTTCTCGCGGTCGCCCTTGGCGGCCAGCGTCGCCTCCAGCTCCGGCACGTTGTCGAAGTGGTCGGCGAGCGCGTTCTTGTTGCGGCCGACGATCATCAGGACGTCGTGGAGACCGGCCGCAACGGCCTCCTCCACCACGTATTGGATGGCCGGTTTGTCCACTACGGGCAGCATCTCCTTGGGCAGCGCCTTAGTGGCAGGGAGGAAGCGCGTTCCCAGCCCCGCAGCCGGCAGAACAGCTTTGGTGATCCGAGGCGTCATGTGAACAGGCTATCGGCCCGGCACCTACAATGACGTAATGACCGCCGACGCGACCACCCAGAAGCGTGCGTTGCGTGCCGAAATCCGGGAGAGACGGCAGAACATGCCCGACCACGAGCGCCAGCAGGCGAGCGAGGGGATCGCCGCCGAACTGCAGGCACTGACCGCGGCGCTGGGGGCGACGAGAGTCGCCTGCTACCTGTCGAACCCCGTCGAGCCCGACACCCGGCGCTACCTGAACTGGGCGGAAGCGAACGGCATCCAGATTCTGTTCCCGATCAGTCGGGACGACGGCCTGCTCGACTGGGCGGTCGGTGACGGCCACACCGAGGTCGAGGGGCTGTTCGGAATGCCGGAACCGGTCGGCGAACTGCTCGGCCCGATGGCGATCGACACCGTCGACCTGATCATCGTTCCGGCGGCCGCCGTCGACCTGTCCGGGATGCGGATGGGATGGGGTCGGGGGTACTTCGACAAGACCCTCGGTTCGATGCAGAAGGTGCCACCGGTCTACGCTGTTGTTTTCGACACTGAACTTCTCGACAGCATCCCGCGGGAGGTTCACGATCAGCCGGTCGACGGCGTGGTCACCCCACGCCGGACTGTCCGGTTCTGAACCCGGAGGATCATGCCCACCTACTCATACCGCTGCCGTTCCTGCTCGGAAGCCTTCGATATCCAGCAGGCGTTCACGGACGACACCCTGACGGTGTGCCCGTCGTGCGGGGGCGAGCTGCGCAAGCTCTTCACCGCGGTGGGCGTGAGCTTCAGCGGACCGGGTTTCTACCGCACCGACTCCCGGGCAGAGGACAAGGCGAAGGCCGGCGGCGCATCCGACGGATCCGCGGCCACCGGTGCGAAGGAGAAACCAGCGGCGCCGGCGGCACCGGCAGCGGCACCGGCAGCGCCCGCGTCCGCGCCCGCGCCTACCTCGACGGCAAGCTGAGCCCCAGTCGTTCGCTGCGGTAACGGGCTCGCCGGTGGCCGAGTGAGGTCGCCCGCGCTCAGCCCCAGTCGTTCGCTGCGGTAACGTGATCGCCGGGGCCGGGCGAGGTCGCCCGCGCTCAGCCCCAGTCGTTCGCTGCGGTAACGTGATCGCCGGTGCCGGGCGAGGTCGCCCGCGCTCAGCCCCAGTGCGGCGGCTTGTCGCGCAGCAGCTGCTCGTCGTTCGGGCCTTCCGGCTGCGCCGCACCGCCGCGGCTCTGGTCGCCCCAGGCCGCGGGCGTGTCCTCGGCCGCCAGTTCGGGTGCACCGCTCTGCGGCCTCGGATCCGAACCCGCTGCCGGCTCGGTTCGCACCCGCCGGCGTCTCGGCTTCGCCTCACTCATCCCCCGATGCTAACCCGACCGCCATGCGCTCCCGTGCGACCCATGCCGCGTCGCGCACTGGCGCATGGGTCGCGCGGGAGCGCATGGCGGCACCGAGGCTGCCGGATTCCGGCCGCCGTCAGGAGTGCGCCAGCGGGTCAGCTGGCGTGGGCGCGGGAGGGCTGGATCGGGATGGGCTGGGTCGTGGCGGGCAGCTCCATCGCGCCAAGACCGGCGGCGATGCGGTCGGCAACCGCGTCAGGGTTGCTGAACAGTTCGAAACTGTGCACCCGGAAGTAGTGCCAACCCAGCCGGAACAGGGTGTATGGGCGCAACCGCAGCGTCTCGCGGAGGCTCTCGGTCACCAGCGACGCATCCGTCTCGATCACCGCAGCCTTGCCTCCGAAGCTCGCCACCAGACCGAGTTGATCGTGATATCCGAGTGCGATCCGGACACCGCGGGTTTCGAGGCGGTGGGCCAGATCCCGCAACAGCGCATCGCCGCTCTCGCCGCGGACCTGGCCGGGCCTGCGCTCCAACGCCTCGTGCAGGATGCTGCCGAGCGCGGCGATGCCGTGCTGCATCCGGTCGTCGTCGATGTCACCGGGTTCGAAACAGGACACGATCGTCATGGACTTGCGCGCCCGCGTCATCGCCAGAGCGAGCAGTCGCTCGCCGTTCTCCTCGGACAGCGCACCGAGGCTGGTCAGCACCCGGCCATGCGGGGTGCGCCCGTAGCCGAGCGAGAAGATCACCCGATCGCGGCTCTCGGCGACGGCACGGTCGATCGTCGTCACCAGCAGCGGTTCGGCTCGCTCCTCGAGCAGGAAGCCGATCAGGTCGGGTCGGCGGGAGAGCGCCGTCAGCACGGCCTGCTCGACACGGGAGGCATGCTTCGCGCTGGGGGTGACCACCATCAGGGATTCGCCGGGTTGGTTCTGCGCGTGCTCGAGCGCCAGCTGCACGACGCGCTCCACCTCGGCCTCAACGCTCTCGACCACCCCCGTCTTCGGGTCGGGCAGACCGGTTCCGCTGGCGACGTAATCGAATTGCAGGCTGCTGTGGCCCAGCCAGGTACCGGCCCAGGGCAGGGAGGCGATGGCGCCGTCATAGAACCGGCGGCTGATCAGGTCGGTCAGGTCCGCACCGCCGCCCCGATAACTGCGAGTGAGCCGATGCACGGGCAGCAGTTCCGTCAGCGAATCCAGCACCGAGTCCGCGCGATGACCAGCCCGATCTGCCGGCTTCTCGCTGAGACCGATCTGGAAATCCTCCGGGTACTGAGTCACGGTGTCCCCGAAGACCACAACCTGGCGACCTCGACGGATTGCGGGCACGTTCTCGGCGAGCGTCGTCGCGCCGCCGTCCAGAACGAAGACGGCGTCGAAGGGCAGGCTCATCGCCGATCGCGTCGATCAGGTACGGTGAGCTGAGCCACACCGGCGCCACGGAGCGGGCAAGGTGCGGAGCATCGCGTTGCAGGATCTCGGTCGTGATCTGGCTGGCTTTGAGGGCGTTCCTGAGCGCGGCCGCCTCCTCGGGGTAGTCGACGATCCCGATTTTCCAAGCCTGGGCGAGCTGCCAGCCGAGCAGCCGAGCATTGGCCGCGGCGTGCTCCTGGTCGACCATCCGAAAGTCCGCTTCGAGCCGGTCCAGCACGTACGTGTTCGCGCCGAGCAGCGCCTTCTCGGTGACCAGCATGTCCTCGAGCACAGACTGCCACCAGGCCAACTCGAGTTCGTCGCCCACCTGGGATTCCGGGATGTGCCGGTCCGAGAGGTCGCGCAGCAGCGGGGCGAGGTCCAGATCGCGCAGATCCCGCAGCAGCAGCGTGCGCTCGTGCAGATTGTCCATGACCTCGGAGTCCGCGGCCAGGGCGGCGATCGTCTCCCGCAGTTGGTCGAGCGGCAGAGCCGTCAGACGGTGGTCCCGACTTCTCGAGCCGAGCGGCGCCTCGAGTTCTTCGAGGTCTGCAAGCACCTGCTGGTAGGCAACCTGGACATCGGCGATGCCGGTGGGGATCTGGGGGCTCGAACCGCCGACGACGAATCGCTGCCAGAGCACCCGCTGCTGCTGGATTCGAGTGAGCGCGGCATGCAGGTCCGTGATATATACGCCAGGACGCACATACTCCTTGGCGAGCTTGCGGAGGCGTCGCCGGTTGGCACTGGACATCTCGGGGCTGTCGCGTTTGGCGCCGGTGGCCGTGATCAGTTCGGCGACGGAACGGTCGAAGACCAGCGGCTGGAATCGGTCGAGAGTATCCCGGATGTCCAGCAGCATCCGCAGGTAGACGCCCAGTTCCGCCATGGTCTCGAAGGGCCGGAGCCTGGTCTTGTCCACGAGCTCGCCGGCCCGCGCGAGCAGCCGTTCCAGTGCACCGTCGTGCAAGCGGCGGGCGATGCCGTGCAGACGCTCGGCGTCCTCGGGGCTGGAGAATTCGGCCCCGACCCAGGGGGAATCCCCCGGGCCGTAGCGGAACTCACCCAGGCGAGCGGCTGCGACCAGGGTCTGCGCCACGGCGTCCCGCCCGGTCGCCAGGGCTTCGAGGGATTTGCGCGTCAGTCGGGCCGTCGTCGTCGGCGGGGTCGGCAGCAGCGACAGGCTGGCCAGCTGCTGCAGGGCGTCCAGCACGCTGACACCGAGGGCGGGGTCCATCGCCGTGAGCGCTTTGCGGTAGTCGAGCAGCACGCTGCGCAGTCGCACCAGCGCCTCGTCGACATCGCTGACCTGGGGCTTGATCGCCTGCTCATTGCGCAGGATCGAGCGAACCAGATCTCGGCGGAGAGTCTCCGGACTCGTCGCGAGCGATGGCAGTCCGAGTTCGGCGAGCCGGGCGGTCAGCGCGGTCAGACTGGACCGGCGCGGACTGACCACCAGGACGCGCTTGTGCTGACCGACCAGTGCCCCGATCGCGTTGACGATGGTCTGGGTCGCACCGGTGCCGGGCAAGGTGCGCACCACGATCGAGCGACCCGCGGCGATCTGGGCGATCACGCCGTCCTGCTCCGCGTCGGCATCCAGCAACAGCGTGTCGGTCGAGGGCGCGCGGTCGTCGGGGCCGGCGACCGCCGCGGGCACGGTCGCCTCGCGGAAAACGGATCGCGCCGTCGGGTTGCCGGCGAGGGCATCGAGCACGGGATGTTCGAGATCCCGGCTGAGGGAGAGCATGCCGGGACCGACCTCGGCAAAGCTCGAGGCGATCAGCCGCGGCTGCACGTTGAACCAGCCGAGGTGGCTGGTCAGGCCCCGCAGTCGGTCGATCATCGGCTGCGGCGTGAACGCGCCCGCGCTGTGCGCGAGGGCGACGAAGTTCTCGGCGTCGAGCGTGATCGAGAATTGCTCGGCGAGTTCCCGATGCAGTGCGGGGTTGAGGAAGGCGCGCTTTCCCAGCCGAAGCTCGAAGTCCCGCCCGTAGCGGCGGATCCCCAGCGGCTGCAGCAGCACCGGGGCGCGGTACTCGGTGTCGGCGCGTTTCCACTCCGCCAGGCCGATGGCCAGGTGGATCGTGTCGAGTCCGCGGGTCAGCGCCAGCTCGTTGCCGCGCTCGGTGATCAGCGCCGCGGCATTCTTGGCGGAGCGCAACGCAAGATCATCGCGAATCAGACTGGAGAGCAGGGTCTTCTTGCCGGTGATGAACTGGGCAAGGCCGCCGGGGTGGGTCGTGGTCAGCTCGATGCGCGTGGTCGGTGCGTCGACGAAATGCAGCAGCGGCGACGGGCCGCCGAGCATCGCGATCTCGGCACGCCAGTTCTCGCGGATGGGTTCGGCGACGTTGCCGATCTGCACGCCCGCATAGGCGAGGCTGATCCCGAGCGGAGAGGTCGAGGTCGTCGGGGCGGCGTCGGAGCGCTCGGCCAAGCCGGCTCGAAGCTCACCGAGCTCTGCCAGACCTTCGTTCGTATCGCCGCGCCACACATCGCAACCTTAAGCCGCTGCGCTGCCGGGACCGCGCAATTGCGCCGAGTTTCGCGGACACTCAACCACTGGTTGAAGGTACCCGACCGCCATGCGCCCGATTGCGACCCGCTGCGCCGTGCGACCCTCCTGCGACCCGACCGCCATGCGCCCGATTGCGACCCGTGCGCCATGCGACCCTCTGCGACCCGACCGCCATGCGCCCGATTGCGACCCGTGCGCCGTCGCGCGACGCAGCACGGGTCGCAAACGGGCGCACGGCGCGGGCGGGAGGTACGGGCGGGAGGCGCGGGCGGAGGCTGGGCGGGGAGGTACGGGCGGGGTCACGGGCAGGCGGCAGGCGGGCGGCAGATGCGGGCGGGCCGCGGTGCGACCCCCTGCGATCCCAGGGCGCCGTGCGCCCGATTGCGACCCGTGCGCCGTCGCGCGACGCAGCACGGGTCGCAAACGGGCGCACGGCGCGGGCGGGAGGCGGGGGCGGGATCAGTAGCCGGTGAAGTAGTCGCTGACGACGCGACGGACGCCAGCCTCATGCAATGCGGCCTTGAGCTCCGCGACCATGGCGGGCGGACCGGAAACGTACACGACCCGTTCGGCCAGCGCCGGGACCTCGGCCTGCAGGGTCGCCGCGCTCAGTCGAGCCGCGCCGAGGTACCGCCAGGTGTCCGGCAGCTCCGGGGGCGACTGCGGCGCGATCAGCAGCACTCGGATGCCGGACCGCTCGAGCTCCTCGGCGTAGACCAGCTCGTCCGGCGACGTCACCGAGTAGACGAGCACCGTGTCCCGGGCCGCAGCCTCCGTCAACTGGGCGATGTACGGGGTGATGCCGATGCCGCCCGCGATCAGGAGCACCGGCGTCCGGGCGTCCTCGGGCAGCAGGAAGTCGCCGCCGACGGAGGTTGCGCGCAGCTGCGTACCCAGCGGCAGCGCCGCAAGCGCGCTCTTGAACGTGCTGGTCTTCTCGGAGAACTTGATAGCGAAGGCGATGCTGCCGTCCGCGGGCGCGGAGGCGATGCTGAAGACCCGGCGGTAGCCGCGGGCGTCCCCGGGCCGGTGCGGCAGGGTCAGTTCCATGTACTGCCCCGGCCGGAACTGGACGGGCGCGGTCGGCGTGAAACCGAACTCCCAGGTCGTCGGAGTCAGCTGCCGGCGGCGGCTCAACGTGAGCTTGATCCCGCGGCGCTGGCCGAAGAAGAAGGCGACCACGTTGCCGACGATCAGCGCGAGGGCCGGGGACAGCAGTGCAATCGTCGGCAGGTTCAGGGCGCTCAGCCAGAGCGGCAACGCGTAGACCACGGCGACGACCACGGCGACGATCAGCTGCTGGCGGCGCAGCGGCGGCAGAGTCAGTGGCTCACTCAACATGAAGCCGCCGAGGAAGACGACCGGCGAAGACAACAGCGCCACCTGCAGGGCGGCGTCGATGGGGCTGCCGAAGGCCAGCATCGCCCCGGCCGCGAGCAGCACCGCCAGCACCATGAAGATCGCACCGACCAGCAGCTTGCGGGTGCGATACAGGATCAGGAACGCCCCCACCGCGACGAACGGCAGCAGCACCGGCGAGGCGACCCACCAGCTCTGACTGGACAGTCCGAGGAGCGAGACGATCGCGACGCCGGCCGCGGCAGGGTTCAGCACATGCCTGCCGCGGATGGCGATCAGGTACTTGGAGGCGGAGGCCAGCGCAGCGGCGAGCGCGATGACCGCGAGAGCCTGCGCGTTCAGGCTGGGCACGGTGATCAAGAAGACCAGCAGTCCGGTGATCACCGATGATTCACGATGCGGCTTGAGACCGAAGGCGGGCGCAAAGGCCCAGCCGGTCAGCACGGCGACGCCGACCGCGACGACCAGACTGACCGCCAACTCGCCGGCGCTGAACTCCAGCAATCCAAAGGCGGAGGCGACGAGGGCCGCAATCACCACGAACAACAGCGCCGCAATCGCCAGCCGGTACATGGTCACCGCACCGGTCAGCCGATCGAGAATTCGCTTCACCTGAACACCTCTCCGTCAAACTCCGAAGACCAGTCTGCCCGACCTCAGGGGCGCATCCGGACATGGCGGCAGTCGAAAGTCGTTCCCCGGTCCATGCGGAAACAGACGTGAACGGGGCCACAATGGGTCCATGCGCTACGTGGCGATCGGGGACAGCTTCACCGAGGGGGTCGGCGACGAGCTCGCGGATGGCACCCTGCGCGGCTGGGCCGACCTGGTCGCGCAGGGAATCGCGGTGTCGACCGGTGAGAGCGTCGAATACGCCAATCTGGCGGTTCGGGGTCGCCTGCTCGGTTCGATCGTCGGCGAGCAACTGGAACCGGCGCTCGCCCTGAAACCGACCATGATCACGCTCAGCGGCGGCGGCAACGACATTTTGCGTCCGGGTGCCGATCTGGCGGCCCTGACCGCTCTAATCGAGCTGGTGATCGACCGCTGTGCCGCAGAGGGTGTGCGGCTGGTGCTGCTCAGCGGCGGAAATCCGACTGGCCAGCTGCCGTCGGGAGCCCGGGTGCGGGACCTCGGCGACCGCTACACACAGCTGGTCTCGGCGCTCGCCGCGAAGCGCGGCCTGGTCTACGTCAACAATTGGACGGACACCCTGCTGGCCCAGCCCCAGTACTGGTCGGCGGACCGCCTGCATCTGAACGCCGCCGGCCACCATCGCATCGCCGCGCGGGTGCTCGACCGGATCGGGTTCGCATTCCCGTCCGAGTGGATGACGCCACAGCTGACCAGCCCGCCGCCGAGCTTCGGAGCCAACGTCGGGTATTACCGCCGGCACGTTCTGCCGTGGCTGGTGCGCCGCGCCACCGGGCGATCCTCGGGTGACGGGCGGAGTGCCAAGTATGCCGGGTGGCAACTGGTTGAACCCGGCTAGCGCGAGGGTATCGTGTCGATCCCGAGCTCGCCCGGCACGGGAACACCTGCCGGCGGTGCCGATCCGGATGCGTCCCGTGATCCCTCACTGGCATCGGCCCGCCAAGGCTGGTTGACTAGGGGCATGTCCCCTGACGCAGCATCGCCCCCTCACTCCGCCGAGCCGCACGGCGACGGAATCGCCAGTCGACTGAACTGGCTGCGCGCCGGTGTTCTCGGCGCGAACGACGGCATCGTCTCGGTCGCCGCGATCGTGGTCGGCGTCGCCGGGGCAACCAGCCAGATCGCCCCGATCCTGACCGCGGGTGTCGCGGGCCTGGTCGGTGGTGCGATCTCGATGGCACTCGGCGAATACGTCTCGGTCAGCAGCCAGCGGGACAGCCAGCATGCGCTGATCGCCAAGGAGAGACGCGAACTCGCGGAGATGCCGGAGCAGGAGCTTGCGGAGCTCGCCGGCATCTACCAGCGCAAGGGCGTGTCGGCCGAGACCGCGCACGCCGTGGCCGTGGAGCTGACCGCCCACGATGCGCTGACCGCGCACCTCGAGGCGGAGTTGGGCATCAACGAGCAGGATGTGGTCAGCCCGATGCAGGCCGCTGGTGCCAGTGCCCTCGCATTCACGATCGGCGCGATCCTGCCGATGCTGGCGATTCTGCTGCCGCCGGACGGCTGGCGCGTACCGGTCACTTTCGTCTCGGTGCTGATCGCGCTCGCGGCGACGGGCACGACGGGCGCCTGGATCGGCGGCAACCCGTGGCTGCGGCCGACGTTGCGCGTGGTGATCGGAGGCGCGATCGCCCTTGGCGCGACCTTCCTGATCGGTGCCATGCTCGGCGTATCCGGCGTGGTCTGACGCCGTGACTCGGCCACGGCGACACACGAACCTCGGATGGCTGTGGGGAGCGCTCGGCGGCGGAGCCATCGGATTCGCTCTGGCCTCGACGATCTACCTGCTGGTCACGCCGGTGCTGGAAGCCAGCACCGGTTTGCTCAGAGAGATGCAGGGACTCTCCTGGAATCTCGTCCCGGCGCTCACCGTGCTCGGCATGGTCGCCGGCGCCCTGCTGATCGGCCGTCGCCGCCGCCGCCCGCCCACCTGAGTTGCGGACTTTGGGGGCTAAATGGCTCCGCGGAGGCACTTCTTGGGACAAAAGTCCGCAACTCAGGTGGAGGGGTGGAGGTGGGGGGGTTGGAGTTTGGGGAGGGGGCGCCCATCATGGGGGGGTGGGTTCGGAAGAGAAGTTCGTGAGTGTCGACGGTCACCGGATCCGGCTGACCAGCCTCGACAAGGTCGTCTACCCCGAGACCGGCACCACGAAGGCCGACGTGATCGACTACTACTCGGCCATCGCCGATGTACTCATCCCGCACCTGGCGAATCGGCCGGCCACCCGCAAACGCTGGGTCAACGGGCTGGGCACGGCCGAGGAACCCGGCGAGGTGTTCTTCCAGCGGAACCTCGACGCCTCGACCCCGCGCTGGGTCAGACGGCGCACGATCCACCACAAGGACCGCGACATCGACTACCCGCTCGTCAACGACCGTGCGACGCTGATCTGGCTGGGCCAGGTGCTCGCCCTCGAACTGCACGTGCCGCAGTGGCGGTTCGGACGCACCGGCGCGCAGAAGAACCCGGACCGACTGGTGCTGGACCTCGACCCCGGTCCGGGTGCCGCCCTGGCCGAGTGCGCGGAGGTGGCACGGATCGCGCGGGCGAACCTGGCGGGCATGGGACTCGAGCTGGTACCCGTCACCAGCGGCAGCAAGGGCATCCACCTCTACGCGGCGCTGGACGGGAAGCGAACGAGCGACCAGATCTCCGCTCTCACGCACGAGCTCGCCCGCGCGATCGAGGCGGACCACCCCGATCTCGCCGTCAGCGAGATGAAGAAGGAACTGCGCACCGGCAAAGTGTTCGTGGACTGGAGCCAGAACTACGCGACCAAGACCACGGTGACGCCCTATTCGCTGCGCGGGCGGTCGCGCCCGACGGTCGCCGCACCGCGCACGTGGGCTGAGCTCGAGAGCCCCGACCTCGCCCAACTCGAGTACACCGAGGTGCTGGCCCGGGTGCAGACCCGGGGAGACCTGCTCATCAGCGGCGCTGCCTGACGGCGGCGAGGGTTCACAGCAGAAGTCCACCCCACTCACAGGAAGCCGCGAGATTCGGCGTGGAAAGTGATCCTGTGACCACCCGGACCGCCGCCCTCTCTCTCCCCCTCGACGGCGCGGCCGACCGGCGCGGTGCGACGCCGACGGATCGGCGCCGGCAATTCGCACGCCGGGCCGCGGTGGCCGACCTGCTGGTCGCCCTGCTCTGGGCCTCCGGTGCCGCCGCCGCCGCGCTCTTCCTAGCCGCGGGGGGCGCCGCGCAGTTCGGCACCCCGGCGGAGGCGGTCACGAGTGTCGGGATCATCGCCGGCCTGGTCGGCACCGACTTCGTCCTGGTGATGCTGATCCTCGCGGCCCGCATCCCCCTGCTCGACCACACGATCGGGCACGACCGGGCCATGGCGGTGCACCGCTCACTGGGCAAACCCGCGCTCTACCTGCTGCTCGCCCACGGCGCGCTGCTGTTGACCGGCTACGGCATGTCCTCCGGCATCAACCCCATCGCCGAACTCGGACCGATGCTCGCCCTGCCTGACATGCCGCTCGCCTTCATCGGCCTCGGGCTGTTCGTGGCGGTGGTCGTCACGTCCCTGATCGCCGTGCGCCGTCGGGTCAGTTATGAGGGCTGGCATCTGGTGCACCTGCTCAGCTACCTCGCGGTGGCCTTCGCGCTCCCGCACCAGCTCAGCGTCGGCGGCATCCTCGCCGCGGGCTCCGTGCAGCGCAGCTACTGGATCGCCCTGTACGTGCTCGCCTTCGGCGCGATCCTCACGTACCGATTCCTGGTGCCGATCATCCTCAGCCTGCACCACCGGCTGGTGGTGACGGAGGTGACGACGATCGCCCCCGGAGTCACCTCGATCCGGCTTCGCGGCCGCCAGCTTCGGGCACTGGGCGCCCAGGGCGGGCAGTTCTTCATCTGGCGGTTCTGGACCGGCTCGACCTGGTGGCACTCCCACCCGATCTCGATCTCGGCGATGCCGACGAGTGACACGCTGCGCATCACCGTGCGCGACCTCGGCGAGGGCAGTGCCCGGATCAGTTCCGTGCCGGTCGGCACCCGCGCCTCCATCGAGGGTCCCTACGGCCTGTTCACGGACGTGGCCCGCACGGCGCCGAAGCTGGCGATCATCGCGGCCGGCATCGGCGTGACGCCCGCCCGAGCGCTGCTCGAACATGCGCGGTTCGCACCCGGTGAGGCGACCGTGCTGCTGCGCGCCAGCGACGACGACGAGACCTACCTGTGGGACGAGGTCCGCGCGATCGCCGCGGCGAAAGGCGCCACGCTCTATACGATGATCGGCCGACGCTCACGGATCGCACCGCACTGGATGCCCGAGAGCGATGCCCGGCGCGGCGTCACGCTGAGCAGCGTGCTGCCGGAGCTGGCCGACACCGACCTCTACCTCTGCGGACCAACGGCCTGGCTCGATCTGGTCGAGGCGGACGCGCGGGCGGCCGGCATCCCGGAGCATCAGCTGCACTCGGAGAGGTTCGACTGGTGAGAACACGGGCTGTTGTGGCGAGCATCGTCGCCTCGCTGGGCGTGCTGATCGTCGGCTGGGACGCGGGGGCGGCCGGGTTGTCCAGCGGACCGACCACGTCCACTCCGTCGAACACGTCGCCGTTCACCGGGTCGGCTGCGGCCTCGGGCCCAGCCGGCGCGCCGGCTTCGACGGGCAAAGCGGCCACCGCCCCGGCGCCGGCCGACCCGGCCGACGGCACCCACACGGGACCGAGCGTCGGCACCCAGTTCGGCGCCGTGCAGGTGCAGGTCACCATCGCGGGTGGGCGAATCACCGACGTCACGGCGCTGCAGCTGACCGACCGCGGGGGCCGATCCGTCATGATCAGCAATCGAGCCGCGCCGATCCTGCGCCAGGAGGTGCTCGCCTCCCAGTCGGCGAAGGTGTCGAACGTCAGCGGGGCGACCTACACGAGCAGGGCCTACCTGATGTCGCTGCAGTCGGCGCTCGATGCGGCGGGGTTCTGATGCGGCACCTGATCGAGACCATGGGCACGGTCGCCGGCATCGACCTTCCCGATGACCGCCGCGACCTGCTCGCCCCGGTGCAGCGGATCTTCGCGGAGACCGAGGCGCTGTTCAGCCTGCACCGACCGGACTCGGAGCTGAGTCGGATCGCCGGCGGGGAATTGAGCCTCACCTCGGCCAGCGCGACCCTGCGGGACAGTTACGCGCGGGCGGTGCATTGGCGCAGCGCGACGGACGGGTCGCTTCTCGCCGAATCGACCGGACGGAGCGGTCGACCTCAACGGCATCGTGAAGGCGGAGGCGATCGAGGCGGCCGCGGGGGCCCTCGCCGCCGCCGGCTGCCCCTGGTGGAGCATCAACGTCGGCGGGGACATCCTCATCTGCGCCGATGCCCCGGATTTCCTGCGCGTCATCGGTCTGGCCGATCCGGCCGATGACAGCCGCCCTGCTCGGCTCGGTGAGCCTCGCCGGAACCCGGCGCGCGATCGCCACCTCCGGCAGCGCCCAGCGGGGCGATCACATCTGGCGGGGCGGGCAGAGCGCACCGACGCCGTTCGTGCAGGTCACGGTCATCGCCGACGACATCGTCACGGCGGACGTGCTGGCCACCGCGATCGTCGCAGGCGGCCATGCCGCGCTGGCGGACCTGAGCACTCGCTTCGATGTGGACGTGCTGACGGTCGATCACCAGGGGAACCTGCTGGCAACCCCGGGCATCCGCGCCGCCCTCACCCCCACCTCCCCCACCTCCCCCACCTGAGTTGCGGACTTTGGGGGCAGTGCGGCCCCCAAACTGACCTCTTTGGAACAGAAGTCCGCAACTCAGGTGGGCGGGGCGGCGTCAGGCCGGGAAGCGGGGCGGCGTCAGACCGGGAAGCGGACCGAGGCGGCCACCGGGCCACCACCGGGCACGTCGTCGGCATGCACCGCGTAGACCTTCGCACCGGTGAGAATGGCCCGTCTCACGATCTCGTCGAGCACGTCATAGGTCTCGGCGTCGTCGTCGTCGCCGAACCGGATCGAGCCGTCTTCCTCGTTGATGCGGCCGGGGATGGTCTGGTCGAGGTCGACGACGAGGGTGTCCGCAGCCCCGTAGGTCACGGATCGGGCCACGTCGCTCAGGTCGGTGACCGCCCTGCCGTGCGCGCCTTGCCGTGCGATGCGGTCCTTCAGCGCGAGGAGTTCCTCCCGGTAGAGGCCGTCAAGGATGCCACGGGCGGAACCAGCCAGATCGTCGGCACTGAGCAGTTCGGGGTTGCCGGCGATACCGGCCGTCGCGAGGTGGGGATAGCTGTTCACGGCACGATAGATGCTCTCGAGCGGCTCGGTGCTGGCAAGGATCAACGGCAGATCCCGGCCGGTCAGGACCGGGCGCAGCGCGCGGTCGATCGAGCGCGCGAACTGCCCGATGCGCAGCTTCTCGCCCTCTCGACCGTGCACGGTGTAGCCGAAAGCCGTGATTCCCGACGCGGCACCCATGCCGCCGACCCTCTCGACGCGGTCGGGCAGGTCCGGCACCTCCACCTCGTGGGCCTCGGGATCGGGGGTCACCTCGATCAGCCGGACCGAGTCCTGGGCCAGGGCGAGCACGAAGGCCGCCTGCGGGAAGGTGACCGTGCGCATGAGCGGCTTGATCGCGAAACGGTCCGAGACCTCCAGCAGGGGGCCGAGCCGGTTGGGCAGGCGGAAGGTCCGCAGCGAATCCGGCGTGACGAAGACCGCAAGACTCGTCGAGAGGTGCTCCCAGAACGCCTCATGCTGGATCAGGTCGTCGACCGACTCCTGCAGCTGACCGACCCTGCGCTTGTCCGCACCCGACGCCTCGAGTTGGCTGACGGCTTCGAACAGGAGGTGCTTCAACGCCATCCGCGCCGACTCCGCGTCAGCCCGGCGAGGGCTGGTCGGCAGGTAGATCGACACGCTCATCGGCTCGCGCGCGATGGCGAGCCCGTAGATGTCGTCGCGGGTCGGAATGTCGGTGTGCAGCACAGTGTGACTCCTTCAGTGCCGGCATCTCCAGCCCCGACTCAACTCTAGCCTCCGCTCCCCCGGCCCACTCCTCCCCCCGCCTGCCCCTCACTCCCTCCCCACCTGAGTTGCGGACTTTTGTTCCAAGAACAGTATCCGGAGGCCCGTTTTGCCCCCAAAGTCCGCAACTCAGGTGGGAGTGAGGGTGGGGGCGGGAAGGGGAGCGGGAGGGGGAGGGGCGGGGGCCTTCTCCGAGCGGACGAAGGCGATGCCCACGAGGATGAGCGCGCCGCCGACCAGCTGCGAGACCGTGAGCTGCTCGCCGAGGAGCAACCACGCGTAGAACGTCGCGGCGATCACTTCGAGCAGGCCGACGAAGGATGCCAGCCGCGAACCCAGCAGCTCACTGGCGGTGATGCTCGTGGCGTAGGCGATCCCCGTGGCGACGACGCCCACGACCAGCAACGGCACCCACCACGGCACGGAATCGCCGAAGAGTGGCACCTCCCCGAAGCTTGCCGTGAACGGCACGATGCCGGTCAGCCCGACGAGCCCCAGCACGACGCCGCCGATCAGCAGGCCGAACGCCGCCAGCGCGACAGGGGGCAGCCCGTCGCTGGGCTGCGCCGCGATCACGTAGTAGACGGCGCAGCCGACCATCGACGCGATCGCGAATGCCAGACCGAGGCCGTCGAGACTGCCCGCTCCGCGCGGCGAGACCACGAGCACAAGGCCCACCAGCGCGACGACCGATCCGATCAGCACGACCGCTCTGGGTATTCTCTGGGTGCGCACCCAGGCGACGGCGACCAGCAGCAGCGGCGCCATGTACTCGATCAGGATGCCGGTGCCCACGGGGATGCGCTGGATCGCCGCGAAGTAGACCAGCTGGGTCCCCGCGACGCCGATCAGGGCCATCACGAGCACCCTCCGCCGTGCTCGCCACAGCACCGACCACTCGCCGCGCAGGGCGATGACCGCCACGGGTGCGAGCACGATCCCGCCGATCAGCGCCCGCGCGGTGACGGCGGCGGCGGGACTCCAGCCCGCCTCGAGCAGGGGCTTGATGAACGCGCCGGACATGCCGAACGTCGCCGCGGCGACCACCGCGATCACCAGGCCGACGGTGGTGGGCGAGCGTTTCATGGGGCCTCAGGCTCTGGGACTGGTTGCGGTACGACTTCGACGCTAGTATTGCGCCGAGTAAGGAGTCAAATTGCTTTTTGCCCCTGACACGGCGGCGGCACTGGAGTTCGCGGTGGCGCTCTCGAACACCGTCTCCGGCGCGACGAAGAGCGGCGAGGACGAACTCCGCACGCCTGCACAACTGACGACGCTGCTGACCCGGCACCGCTACTCCGGGCGCTTCGATCGCGACGAGGCGGAACTGGCCGAGGTGCGCCGGACGCGGGAGCGGCTGCGACGCAGCTGGACCCTCGACCGGGACCGGGCGGCCGCCGAGGTCAATGCCATGCTCCGAGACGCCCGGGCACTGCCCTACCTGATGCGCCATGACGGCATCGACTGGCACCTGCACGCCACCGACCATGCGGCCCCGCTCGCCGAGCGCATCCGCGTCGAGATCGCGCTGGCCCTGGTCGACGTCATCCGGACCCGCCAGACGGATCGGCTGCGCCCGTGCGCCGCCCCGGACTGCAGCGGCCTGCTGCTCGACCTGTCCCGCAACGGCTCGAAGCAGTTCTGCAGTGTGCGCTGCGGCAACCGCATGAACATGATCGCGTTCCGGGAGAGGTCGCAGCGCGGCATCCGGTGAAACCCCGATGCGCGCCGGATCCTCGGCGGGGATGCCGCGCACCCGCTCAGAACCGGTCAGCGCAGACCGCGTCCGGTCACTTGTCGTTGCCCTTGCCGCGGCCCTTGTTCCCGGGATCAGTGCCGGGATCCGGCTCGGGCGTGGGGGTCGACGTGGGCGGCTCGGATGATGCCGCGGCCAGGAGGTCGGTGCGCA